>JBDTYQ010000021.1:0-46668 GCA_040005515.1 bacterium | reverse complement strand
ACGCTTCGCTCCACCCCAGGCTTTATGCTGTCACCCGCTCCGCGTGTTCAGATCATTTAGCTTCCAAGGGTTTGTCGTTATCATAGCCGCGTGAGTATCTCGACTAAGCCGGCCAAGCATTCCACCACATTCACTAACCTGGATCCGGCCTTTAAGCGGGGCGGGCGGTTGAGATTTGAAAGCCGCATCACGTTTCTCGCCCTTGCAGCAGGCTTTCCTGCCGTACTCCTCTGTGCATTCCTGCTTTGGTACGACAACTATTCCGCAAGACTGCAATGGACCGTTGACCTTTTTCTCGTACTCCTGTGGTTGGGCATCGCCTTCAATTTGAAGGCGCGCATCGTGCGCCCGCTGCAAACTCTTTCAAATATCCTTGCGGCAATTCGTGAGGGCGACTATTCGATTCGCGGGCGGCGAGCTTCGATCGGCGATGCCCTCGGCGAAGTCATGCTTGAAGTAAACGACCTCGGCCAGACTTTACGCGACCAGCGTCTGGGCGCGCTGGAAGCAATCGCCCTGCTGCGCACGGTGATGGCCGAGATCGATGTGGCAGTCTTTGCCTTCGATGGAAGCCGCCGCTTGCGATTGGTGAACCGGGAAGGGGAGCGTCTGCTGGCGCAGCCGGCGATGCGTCTGCTTGGCCGCACGAGCGATGAACTCGGACTTGCTCCATGCCTGAATCGACCAGAAGGTGCGACGCAAACAATGCAGATGGTTTTCCCCGGAGGCGTAGGTCGCTGGGACATTCGTCGTAGCACCTTTCGGGAAGGCGGCGCGCAGCATCAGTTGCTCGTGCTTACTGATCTCAGTCAGACGCTTCGCGAAGAAGAGCGAACCGCGTGGCAGCGATTGTTGCGCGTATTGGGACACGAGCTGAATAATTCTCTCGCTCCTATCAAATCGGTCGCAGGGAGTCTGGCTGATCTTCTTGACCGCCAGCCGCGACCTGCGGATTGGGGCGACGACATGCAGCGCGGCCTGGAAGTGATTTCCTCGCGCGCGGATTCACTTGCTCGCTTTGTTGAGTCTTACTCAAAACTCGCGCGTCTGCCTCAGCCGAGAATTGAGCCGCTCGACGTCGGCGAGCTACTCCGTCGTGTTTCCAGTCTCGAAACGCGCCTGCCGATCAGAGTTGCAGGCGGTCCGGGCGTGTTGATTCAGGGTGACAGTGTTCAGTTGGAGCAGTTGCTGATTAATCTGATCCGTAACGCCGCAGATGCTTCGCTGGAAACGAAGGGTGCCGTCGAGGTTAGTTGGGCGCAGAGCAACGGCCAGGTAGAGGTTTCGATCCGGGACGAAGGACCGGGTCTTGCTAACACGGCGAATCTGTTTGTGCCTTTCTTTACGACCAAGGTGGATGGCTCTGGTATTGGACTGGTGCTTTCGCGGCAGATTGCCGAAGCTCATGGGGGGACCCTCACGCTTGAGAATCGAGCAGGGGCGCGGGGGTGTGAGGCGGTTCTGAGATTGCCCGGTTAACGCTCAATGCGTCCTCGCTTGCCCGAAACTGTACCGTTTGTTAGACTCTCCCTGTTACTGAAGCATTGAGCGCGCGATAGTGCAGTTCGCTGCAAAAAAGTTCCAATTTTTGGTGGGATGCTCCAGAAGTCCTTCGTCATGAATCGAACATTTACACGATTCTTTGTTATCTAACTCGCCACTTTGGCGAGTGTCCGACGAAGGCGCTCCTATCGAATCCGATCTGTTGAAGTAGTAATCGTAGACGGTACATCACGAATCATAGGTCGCCATCCGCCGGATTCGCAGGCCGGGCGACGCGTGTATCGACAGCCGCGAGGTTCCAGCCAAGTCATATGGGCTGAGGTCCAGCGCAGGATTACCGACCCGACTAGCTAAGACATGGGCGATATTAATGTACAACTAAAGGGCGGCGCGGCGGCGCAACTACCCGGTCCCCTGACCGTGGCGGACGCTTTGAAGCGGCTCGATCGCGACGCTGCGAAACAAGCGCTCGCGGCCCGTGTCAACGGACGTGAGGTAGACCTCGCCTTCACGCTTGACGCGCAGAATGGCGAAGCCCTGCAGATTGAACCCGTCCTGCCTGAGACGCTGGATGGACTGGATGTGCTGCGACACTCCACCGCTCATCTCCTCGCAGCTGCTGTGCTCGATCTGTTTCCCGGTACCAAGCTTGGCATCGGTCCGGCGTTGCTGGACGATCCGCGTTACGGTTTCTTCTACGATGTGATCACCCCGCGCATTCTTACGGAAGCCGATCTCCCGATCATCGAAAAGAAGATGCGCGACATTGCCAAGCGCAACCTCGCATATCGCCGTGCAGAAATATCCAAGACTGAGGCCGTGCGGATCTTTCAGGAGCGCGAAGAGCCTTTGAAGTGCGCGCTGATCTCGGATAAGGGCGGCGAGACGGTCAGTGTTTATTACATCGATGGTTCATCGTTCATCGACTTCTGTCTTGGACCACATGTGCCGAACACGAACAAGCTGCGCGCTTTCAAGTTGCTTTCATTAGCCGGCGCCTATTGGATGGGCGACGCGACCCAGCCGCAAATGCAGCGGATCTACGGAACCGCATTCTTCACTCCGGATGAACTTGCGGCCTGGACCAAGCAACGCGAGGAAGCGGAAAAGCGAGACCATCGCAGGCTCGGCAAGGAGCTTGACCTGTTTTCCATTCAGGAAGACTACGGCCAGGGCCTTGTTCTCTGGCATCCGAAAGGTGGTGCAGTGCGCAAGGAGATGGAGGATTATCTCCGCCACGAATTGCTGCAGCGCGGTTACGGCCTCGTGTTTACACCTCACATTGCCAAGCGTGAGTTATGGCAGAAGAGCGGACATGAGGAGAACTATGGCGATGTAATGTTCTCACCGACCGAGCTGGAGGATCAGGAGTTTCGGCTGAAGCCGATGAACTGTCCCTTTCACATCGGAATCTATCAGTCCGCACAGCATTCATATCGTGACTTGCCTCTGCGTTACGCTGAACTCGGCACCTGCTATCGGGCCGAATTGTCAGGCACGCTGCACGGGTTGATGCGCGTGCGTGGCTTTACGCAAGACGACGCACACATCTTCTGTACGCCTGAGACTGTCCGCTCCGAAGTGATCGACTGCATTAACTTCGCTTTTGCTCTGCTTGGGACGTTTGGGTTTGAACGCTTCAAGATCGAGCTTTCGGTTAAGGGCGCCGATACAACCAAGCACTATCTCGGTTCCGAGGAACAGTGGGCGAGTGCCGAGGTTTCACTGACTGAGGCGCTTGCGGCTCAGGACCTGGCTTTTGAGCGAATTGAAGGCGAGGCTGCGTTCTATGGGCCCAAGATAGATATCAAGGTCGAGGACGCAATCGGCCGCTTGTGGCAATTAAGTACAGTCCAGTTTGACTTCAATCTGCCGGAACGTTTTCAGCTCGAGTACATTGGTGAAGACAACAAGGCGCACCGGCCCGTGATGGTTCACCGGGCGCTGTTCGGGTCGATCGAACGGTTCTTCGGAGTGTTGGTTGAGCATTATGCCGGCGCGTTCCCGCTGTGGCTGGCTCCGGTACAGGTTGCTATCTTGCCGATCACGGATCGCGTCAACGACTATGCGGCCGAAGTGGCGAGGGTGCTTCGCGCGAACGGGATGCGCGTTGAAACGAATCTTCGTAGCGAGAAGATCGGCGCCAAGATTCGCGACGCTCAGTTGCAGAAGGTGCCCTTCATGCTTGTGCTGGGTGACCGCGAAATGGAACAAGGTCAGGTGGCGGTCCGTGAACGGACCAAAGGCGACATCGGCGTGATGTCGCTCGACGAATTCAGAGAGATGGCGTTCAGGCTGATCAAAGAAAGGGCGCTTACAAACACGTAGTCCGATGTGCGATTTCCACCCCCGGGTCGCTGAAGACCTGGGACTTTGGATTTAGGACTTTGGACGTTAGCAAGGGAGGTGCAGCAATAGCTACAGGCTTTCGCGGTCGTGGTCAACGACCTGACAATCGTCGCGTTCCCGCGGCACGCATTAACGAGAGAATCCGCGTACCACAAGTGCGCGTGATCGGTGATGAAGGTGAACAGCTTGGCGTGATGGAGACGCGGGAGGCCATCCGTGCTGCCCGTGAGAAGGGCTTGGATTTGGTAGAGGTCGCGCCGACGGCCGAACCGCCGGTTTGCCGGATTATTGACTTCGGAAAGTTTCAGTACGAAGCCAAGAAGAAAGCGAACGAGGCCAAGAAGAAACAAGTGATTATCGTAGTCAAGGAAGTGAAGTTCCGGCCGGGCACTGATGATCATGACTACGACTATCGCATGAAGCATGCGCGCGAATGGCTGACCGAGGGCGACAAGGTGAAAGCGACCATCTGGTTTCGTGGTCGAGAGATGACACACCGTGAACTCGGCGCCCGCATCCTCGCAAAGCTGGAGGCGGACCTCCAGGACATTGGTGAAGTAGAAGCGAGGCCGCGAATGGAAGGGAACCAGATGTTCATCATCTTCGGTCCCAAGCGACATAAAGGAGCGGCCAAGCCTGAGCGTCCGGCAGCTGATCGTCCGCCAGTGACCCCGGCAGCTGCGCCAACGGCAACGGCAGTAGTAGCGCCACCGCCGCCGCCTGCGATTAGTGCACCGGAAGCAGAACCGCTACAGCAAGAAGCGGAAGGGAATAATCAGTAGAGTTTGGATTTCAATAGCGGAGTAAATTTATGCCTAAACTGAAAACACATAAGGGAGCCGCGAAGCGCTTCCGATTGACCGCGACGGGCAAGATTAAACGTGGTCACTCGCATGCTCGCCATATCCTGACGAAGAAGACAAACAAGCGGAAACGCTTGCTGGACATTGATGCGCTGGTCTCGAAATCGGATCAAAAACGGGTCGAGGCGATGTTGCCGTACGGAAGAGACTAAAAGCAATTATGAAGTATGAATGCGGAACGATGAACGAAGTGATTCCCAGTTCATCAATAACTTTACGCACTCATAGTTGAGGAGGTTTGAGTCATGCCTAGAGCAAAACGTGGAAATAAACGCCTGGAGCGGCGCAAGAAGATCTTAAAGCTGGCGAAAGGTTATCGCGGTACAAAATCAAAACTTTATCGTTCGGCGAAAGAGTCTGTAGAGCGCGGATTGAATTTCGCGTACACCGGCCGGAAGCTAAAGAAGCGAGACTTTCGCAGCCTTTGGATCGTACGCATCGGCGCTGCCGCGCGTCTCAACGGTCTGAACTATTCTCAGTTCATGCACGGGTTGAAGCTCGCCGGAATTGAGTTGGATCGCAAGGTGCTCGCCGATCTCGCGGCCAACCAGCCTGAAGCTTTTGCGGCCGTTGCCGTGCAAGCGCAGGGCGCTTTGGACAACAATCAGCGAGAGAGGGCGGCGGCGTAAACTAGCGCAGCCATTGGTGTGATGCCAGAGAGTCAAAGCCCGGAAGATCCCAAAAGTCAGGTTGAAACTGCAAGCAAAGCGTTCGAGCAAGAGTTCGAACGCTTTGCACGCTTTACTGACCCAACCGGCACATTGCAGAGCCTCTCGCTTAAAGATGCGGAGGCCGAGCAGCGTGCTTTGGGAGAGCTCCGTACGCGGCACCTCGGCAAGAAGAGCGCGCTGGCCATCTCCAAAAAGAGTATTGGTCGAGTTGAAGCGGATCAACGCGCCGCCTTCGGCCAGCTTGTACAAGCAAGCGAAGCGAAGATCGTAGCATCACTAGAAGCAACCGAGTTCGCTCTGAAGAGCCATATTGAAGCGGGCCGGATTGCGAAAGAGAGTATTGACGTTAGCTTGCCGGGACGCCGGCCACGTTCGGGCCATTTGCATCCGGTCACGCTCTTGCGCGAGCGCATCGAAGATATCTTCGTCGGACTTGGCTACGCGATCGAAGACGGTCGCGAGATCGAAACTGACTTTTACAATTTCGATGCTCTCAATATTCCGGTCGGCCACCCGGCCCGCGCGGCGCAGGACACTTTCTATACTACCGACGACTTCGCTTTGCGTTCACAGACATCGACAGTGCAGATACACGCCATGCAACGTCGGGGCGCTCCGTTGCGCATGATTGCTCCGGGACGTGTGTTCCGCCGTGACACGCCGGATCCCACACACAACCCGATGTTTTTTCAGGTTGAGGGTCTTTGCGTTGATCGTGGAATTACCATGGCGCATCTGAAAGGAACGGTCGCGGAATTCTTGCGCCGAATGTTTGGGCCTAAGACTGTGACGCGCTTTCGTCCTTCGTATTTTCCGTTCACAGAGCCGAGTGCAGAGTTCGACTTCAGTTGTTTCAAATGCGGCGGCGCCGGCTGTCGGATTTGTAAAAACTCAGGGTGGATTGAGCTGGGCGGTTCCGGCATGGTGCACCCAAATGTGTTGCGCGCGGTGGGTGTGGACCCGAATGAGTTCACGGGATTCGCGTTCGGGCTGGGCATTGATCGAATGGTGGCGTTGATGTACGGGCTCGATGATATCCGGCTGCTGTTCGAGAACGATGTGCGGTTCCTGGAACAGTTCACCTAAGAACGACGGTTTTGGACGGAGGACAGACATTCCTGTCTGTGGCGTAGGAAAGCCCAAAGCTTAAAGACCAGACCCAAGACCCAAGACCTATTAAATCCAAGACCGCTCTTGCTTCATGCTAATCAGCTACAACTGGCTTAAAGAGCTAACCGCCACAAATCTAACGCCGCAGGAACTGCGCGAGCGTTTGACTATGGTTGGGCTCGCCATTGATGCGGTTGAAGAGAAGGAAGGCGATTCTGTACTTGATGTGGAAGTTCCTTCGAATCGCCCAGATTGTCTTTCGCACCTCGGCATTGCCAGGGAAACGGCGGTTATTGAGAAGTCCAAAGTCCAGAGTTCGGAGTCCAAGGCTCCACTGACTGCGGGAAGGGCAAATGGCTTTGCGGCAGTCGAAGTTAAGGATTTAAAGCTTTGCCCGCGTTATGCGGCACGGATAGTTCGCGGTGTGAAGATTGGGCCTTCTCCGGCATGGCTCGCAAAACGTTTGGAAGAGATTGGGCAAAGACCGATCAACAACGTGGCCGACATTACTAATTACGTGCTGCACGAACTCGGTCAACCGCTTCACGCTTTTGATCTGGAGAAACTGGCGGGCAAACGAATCGTTGTCAGACGCGCTGCAGCAGGTGAGAAGCTGAAGACGCTGGATGGTATCGAGAGATCTCTTGAGCCCACCATGCTCGTCATTGCTGACGCTGAAAAACCGGTCGCTTTGGCGGGCATCATGGGCGGCGAATTCTCTGAGATATCTAATCAAACCACTGACGTGCTGATCGAGAGTGCGTATTTCGATCCGGATTCGATTCGACAAACCGCCAGGCAGCTGGGCATGGACACTGAAGCCTCGCGCCGGTTCGAACGTGGCGCGGATCGCGAGAATGTTTTGCATGCACAGGCGCGGTGCGTCGCTCTCATCTGTGAGGTTGCCGGCGGACGCGCGACCGAGGACTCAATCGATGTCTACCCCAGTCCGGTACCACCGCTGTCGATTACGCTCGGTCCCGGGCGAGTTGAAAGACTCACTTCGTTGCTCGTTCCCGAACAGGAAATGAGACGCATCCTGACCGGTCTCGGCTTCGTTGAAACTGAGGCTGCCGCGGGAACGATGAGTTTTGTTGTCCCTACCTGGCGCGCCGACGTCGAACGCGAAGAAGATCTAATTGAGGAGATTGCTCGTCATTTTGGTTACGACAAGATCCGCTCAGAACTGCCTCCGACAAGTTTGTCCGGTGAGTACAACGAAAAAGAGATGAAGCTTCGTGTCTTGCGCCGGGCTTTGCAGGCGCTCGGTTTCAACGAAGCTATTAATTTTAGTTTCGTCGATACTGCTCACGATGATGAGATTGAGTTGGTTCCAGAGTCGGCTGGGGCGACCGAGGGTTTCGTCGCTCTGAAAAATCCGATTCTGGAAGGGGCGGTACGGATGCGGCCGACGTTACTGCCGGGTTTGCTCGAAGCCCTCCGGCACAATCTCAATCACGGGGTTCGAGACGTTAAACTGTTTGAAAGCGGGCGTATTTTCGCCAGCTCGGCGCCAGGGGAACTGCCGGGTGAGCGCGAAGCAGTTGCCTTCGTTGCTACTGGCGGAGCTCTAGAAGCTGATCGCGGACAAGCGGCGCGCGAGATAGATTTCTACGATCTTAAAGGGGCGGTGGAAGCTGCCGTTACCGAGATGAATTTCGCGCCATTGCGATTTACGAAAGGGCAGGCGAAACATCTACGCGCAGGCCAGGCGGCCGAGTTGCTTTTGCAGGACGGTACGGCAATCGGTTCGCTCGGCAGGCTCGCCGATGCTGTTGCCGATTCCTATAAGTTCCGCCAGCCCGTTTATATTGGCGAATTCGATCTGACCAAACTCCTGGCGTCGCCGGAACGTGCGGTGCAATACAAACCATTGCCGCGCTATCCGGCGGTAGTGCGTGATCTCACTCTCTTGTTGGATCGCGGAGTAGGTCTTGAAGAACTGCTCACCACAGTCGCCGAGCAGAGAGTAGAGGACTGTAAGGGTGCGCAACTGGTTGGCACCTATGAAGGCGCGAACATCCCTGAAGGCAAGCGCACCGTGACATTGCGGATTGAGTATCGTTCGGAAGAACGGACGTTACGAGACGACGAAGTTGAAGGCCGACAGAGAAGCTTGATTGATACTCTGTTGCAAAAGTACAGTGCGAAGTTGCACTGAGAAATAAATCATGTTCGGTTGTGAAATGAGTCTTGCGCTTGTGCGCGTGAAGTCGCATAATCGGACGCGCTCGCATTAGAGAAAGTTTTTTGGGGAGACAAGCGATGGTCGGCTTATCGGGACTGGAAAAGTTTTCACACCTGGAAGACAAGATCTATCGCACCATAGAACTCACCAAGACGCTGCGACAGGAAAAAGAGAGTCTCGAAAAAGAGCTTTCGCTCATGCGCCGTGGCAAGGTTGGCAGTTTCCCTGACTCCGAGCGCCTTGAACGACAAGTGGAACAGCTGCTCGCCGAACGCGACATGATTCGCATGAAGGTGGAAGCGATGCTCGACGCTGTTGCTGCTCTCGACCCTGAGATGGCGGAGGAGCTTAGATGAGCGCTGGAATCGGGCAAACTCTGGGGAAAAGTAGTATGGATGCCACAACCCACCCCCCCACGATCCGCGTGGAGATCTACAACCAGACCTACAATATTCGCTCTGATGGCGACACGGAATACATTATTCAGCTCGCTGAATTTGTAGACAGCCGCATGCGCGAAATCTCTTCAGGGACTCTGACGGTAGACTCTCTCAAGGTAGCCATTCTTGCTGCACTTCACGTAGCTGACGAGCTGCACCGGTTGAAACATCTTCACGAACAAGCAGACGCGCAACTTGCTACGCGCAGCTCGGAATGTTCTGAGATGCTTGATCAACTTCTGAAAGCTCGCAGCAATGTGGAGCAGACTCAGGGTGGTCCGGGCAAGATCTCTCTTGGCTAATTCAGCCAAAGCTCCGCACTCTTTACACACCTCGACGAGCTGATTCCACGCTCAATTGTCAACAGAAAAATTCTTCTTTCGCACCCCAGATCAGCGTTCTTTTTTGCAGTTTTAAGGTGTTTCGCTGAGCCCTGTTCCTATGCTAGTATCCCTTCGGCGGAGGGAAGTAGTCTGCGGTGCCCGTCACCGAGTAACGATGATTGAGCCAACGCCGTTACCTAGGGAGACCGACGCCGCTCGCCAGTGCCTTTCTTCATAGTTAAGAAATGCCAGAGGCTGCGGCAGACATAGGTCACCCACCTGTACATGCAGGTTCAATTACGGCTTCGGAACGACTCGCGCGGATTTCCCTCTCGCCTACAAAGGTCGTAAATCGAAAATCGTGAACCGTTAATAGAAATCTGTCTCTATTCGCGCTTGACGATTTCAGGTTACGGCCTTTTCTATTTGCTGTTCTCCGGTCCCGATTTCCGAATTAGGATTCACGGCTGAAATATGAGAGTTCTGATGATTGGCGATGTGGTGGCGAAGCCAGGCCGGTTGGCTGTCCTTGAACGGATCCAGGATCTGCGCGAGCAACACGGCATCGACCTGGCTGTGATGAATGCTGAAAATGTTGCTGGCGGTTTCTCCATCACGCCCTCTCTGGGGGAACAACTTTTCGCGGCTGGTATCGATGTCATGACATCGGGGAATCATATCTTTGACAAGAAGGAAGCGATTGAATACATCGCGCGGCAACCGCGCTTGCTTCGTCCGGCTAATTACCCGCCTGGCACGCCCGGAAGCGGATTGTGGACGGGCCAGGTAGGAGGGAAGAAGGTCGCTGTGATCAATGTGATGGGGCGCGTGTTCATGCCTCCTTCAGACGATCCCTTCCGCATTGCAGACTCTCTAGTAAACGCATTGCCTGCTGATATCAAGGTACGGTTGGTGGACATTCATGCCGAGGCGACTTCAGAAAAGGTCGCCATGGGATGGTTTCTTGACGGTCGGGTTTCGGCTGTTGTGGGCACTCACACCCACGTGCAGACGGCAGACGAAAGAATTTTGCCGCTGGGTACCGCTTACCTAACGGACCTCGGAATGACAGGCAGCTATGCTGGAGTGATTGGGATGGATAAGGCAGACGTGATCTCGCGCTTCACCTCAGCCGTTGCGCGACGGGCGGAACACTCAACGGGTCAGGCGCGCATCTGCGGCGCTATTGTCGATATCGATGACGAGACTGGCAGAGCGAGCGAGATCACGCGACTGAGTCTTCCCCACGAGCAGTGAACAGCGGGCCACTTGCTTCATACCGCCTCCTGCCTAGTGCCTACTTCTCTTATTCCGGTGCTGTTTTGGAAGGAACGATCTCCCCGGCAGGTTGTGACATCTTAACAATTGGCGCCGCCAGCAGTCGCTGAGCATAACCCTCGGGGAAGGAACGAACATGATTTTTGGAGTCAGTCACAACATGGCCGGTTTCGCCTTCGGCGATGATTTGCCCATCATTCAGGCGGACCACTTCATACCCGAACCGCAGCGAGCGCTTCCTGAGCTCCGTTATTTGTGTACGGATTAAAAGCTCGTCATCATAGTAGGCGGGTGCTTTATAGCGACAATAACTTTCCGCTACGACGAGAAAAGCATCATCGTTGGCTTCCATGTCGCTGTAGGAGAAGCCGCGGGCCCGACAAAACTCCGTGCGGCCAATCTCGAACCAGATGAGGTAATTGGCATAATAGACAATCCCCATCTTATCGGTTTCCGCGTAGCGCACACGCAGCAGCGTCTCGTGCCAATCTCCCAGGCTTTCAGGGGCAGGACTTGTCATATGAGAGAATGCCTCCGGACCCTTTTAAAAAGAGAATGCTAGTCGAATTCATTCCGCATTGCGTGGGGCGTTTGACGGACTATATGAGGGTAGGCCCAAAGATGTCAAAGCAATTCAATCGCCGGTTCGTTTCGGTTAGTACCTGTCTGGCACTTTGTTTGGTTCTCGTTGGCGCTTCACTGGCCTTCGTGCCACAGAGCGCCGGCATTGCTCGCAGTACTACGCGAAACGCCGCGATCGTGGCCACCACTGTTGCGGTTCTTCAAGAGACCAGTGAGATCCGACAATTGTCGATCCTCCGTCCGGTCCGAAGCGGTGCGCAATCTCGTTCAGAGATTGAGCGGATGATTGTGAAAAACCTGGATGACCAGAGTTCCCCAGCAGACCTTCACGCCACGGAGCTTGCTCTCAAAAAGCAGGGACTCGCTCCTCCGGACTTTCAGTACCGCCATTTTCTCGTCAAGTTGCTCACAGAGCAGGTGGCTGGTTATTACGATCCCAAGGTGCGGCGCTTCTACCTGGCCGATTGGATCGAGCTGGAGGGACAGAAGCCCGTCATGGCTCATGAACTGACGCATGCACTCCAGGATCAGCATTTCAATCTGCGACGTTTTGAGAAGTGGCCCAAAGGCGATTCGGATGCAGAACTTGCCGCGCATTCGTTAATTGAGGGCGATGCGACTCTCGCGATGACGCTCTACATGGCGAAGAATCCCCTAGTAGCTCTCGCTTTCGTCCGCTCACTGAGCGGTAACAGCATGTCGTCCGCACAATTCAAGCAGGCCCCGCGGGCGCTCCGAGAGTCGCTCCTGTTCCCCTACGATCAGGGATTCGAATGGGCCAATCGACTCTACAAGCGGGGAGGTTGGAAGATGGTTTCGGACAGTTTTTCGAAGTTACCACAATCCAGCGAGCAGATTCTGCACCCTGAAAAATACTTCAGTTACGAGTCCCCCCTTAAAATCGCTTTGCCGGATATCCGCAGCGAGCTGGGCACAAGTTGGAAGCGAATCGATTATGACGTGAACGGTGAATGGAGTCTTTATCTGATTCTCGATCAGTTCCTTCAGTCGCCCGCCGAGTCACGCCGCGCTGCGTCTGGCTGGGCAGGAGATCGCTACGCGCTTTATGAAGGACCTAAGGCGAACGCTGTCTTCCTTACCGAGCTCACTGCCTGGGATACTGAGGGCGATGCGCACGAGTTCTTCGAGGCCTACACAAAGCGCACCGTGCGTCGCTTCCTGGAGACTGCGGAAGTGAAACGCAATTCTGAAAGAAGCGAGGTTCGCTCGTGGCAAACCAATCAAGGGCCAGTCCTGATCGAGTTGCGTGGATCGCGGGTGCTGATTGTTGAGGGCACGCCCGGCGGGGTCGACCCAAAGACGCTTCTAAAAACCCTTTGGCAGTAATCTCGCGAGACTCTCCGTCATCAAAAGGAAAACGATCGCAGCCGGCAAAGTAGCATAGGGGACTCTCGAACGCGGTGGTCCCATTTGTTAATAGGTTGACCTCCCCAACGTTTAGCTTGTGCCCACTTTGCACAACGCGTGAATTTTGATTGCGTCAGACAACTGTTAACTCGAAGAAATCACGAACCCCGACGACTCGCGCGTCGTTTCAAAGTTCTGTAATCAGCTGATTCAAACCACCACAGTTTCCCTTTTAGAAGGAGGCCCCAGTGAAACCCATCGAAGAAATCCATCAAGCAGAACGCAAAATGAGATTTTCCGGACTCAGCGCGCTCCTACTGATGCTGCCTTGCCTGATAACTGCCAACGTAAACGCGCAACAGCTGAAGTCTCAGCAGGCACACAAGGCGGTCGCGGTTCGGGAAGTGAAGCCGTACACGATTGAGCAATTCATGAATACTGTTCGCATCGGCGGCAGCTCGTTCTCGTCAGATGAACAGTCGGTACTGTTTCATAGCAACAAGTCCGGAATCTTTAACGTCTACTCGGTGCCGACCGCCGGTGGCCAACCGTCACAGCTTACGAGTTCCGTTAAGGAAAGCACGTACGCGGTTTCTTATTTTCCCACCGACGCGCGCATTCTCTACACCTACGATCACGGCGGGAATGAGAACAGCCATCTTTATGTCCGCGAACTTGACGGCAGCGAACTCGATCTAACGCCAGGGGATAAAGTTAAGTCCGGTTTTCTAGGATGGAGCCAGGACCGCAAATCGTTCTTCTTCTCTTCCAACGAACGCGACGCACGCTTTTTCGACATTTATGAAATGCCAATTGCCGACTTCAAGCCGGTACTCGTTTACAAAGATGAGACGGGTCTAAACTTCGGCGACATCTCTAATGACAAGAAGTTCATCGCCTTTCAGAAGAGCGGTGGGTCGCCCGCCGACGCCGATGTCTATCTTTACAACACCGCCACTAAGCAGCTGAAAAACATCACTGCCCACACCGGAGATGTCAGCAGCAGTCCGCAAGCGTTCGACCCTAACTCTAAATATCTGGACTACCTAACCGACAGCGGCAGTGAGTTTCAATCCATTGGCCGGTACGATTTGGCTTCAGGCAAGACTTCGGTCGTGGAGAAGGCGCCGTGGGATGTTTCGTACACGTACTACTCCCACAATGGCAAGTATCGCGTGGTCGCCATCAATGAAGACGCGCGCACGAAGATCAAAATCTACGACGCCAGCAGCGGCAAGGCTGTGGCGCTGCCGAAGTTGCCTGAAGGTGACATCACCGGCGTAAACATCTCCCCAAGCGAGAAGTTGATGGCGTTCTATCTGAACGGCGATCGTAGTCCGAGTAACCTGTACGTCTACAATTTCGCCACAAAGAAAGTCACGAAACTAACCGACAGTTTGAATCCCGAGATCAACGCAAACGATCTGGTCGAGTCGCAGGTGGTGCGTTTCAAGTCGTTTGACGGAATGGAGATTCCTTCGATTCTTTACAAACCGCAACAGGCGAGCGCGGATCATAAAGCTCCGGCGTTGCTGTTAATACATGGCGGTCCAGGCGGCCAGACCCGCACGGGGTACAGTGCGGTCGCGCAATATCTGGCAAACCACGGCTATGTGATTTTGGGAGTTAACAATCGCGGCTCTAGCGGTTATGGCAAAACATTCTATGCTGCCGATGATGGCAAGCATGGACGCGAGCCCTTGTGGGACTGCGTTGAAGCAAAGAAGTACCTCGCGTCCCTCGGCTACGTTGACGAAAAGAAGATCGGAATCATGGGCGGCTCATACGGCGGCTACATGGTCTTGGCGGCCCTCGCCTTCAAACCTGAAGAGTTTCAGGTGGGCGTCGACATCTTTGGTGTTTCAAACTGGGTGAGAACGCTGCAGTCGATTCCGCCATACTGGGAGTCAATTCGCAAATCCCTCTACAAGGAGATCGGCGACCCCAACACCGAGTTGGAGAAACTGAAAGAGGCGTCACCCCTGTTTCATGCGGACCAGATCGTTAAGCCACTCATTGTCCTGCAGGGCGTTAACGATCCGCGAGTGATCAAGCCCGAGTCGGATGAGATCGTGGAGAACATCAAGAAGCGCAATGGCGTGGTTGAATACGTGACGTTTGATAACGAAGGTCACGGGTTTACCAAGAAGGCAAACGAGATTCGCGCTTACAAAGCGATCCTCGACTTCCTTGATCATTATCTGAAGGGAGCCGAATAGTCGGAGTGGGTCTCTTCCGCAAAGGTTGAATGCCACCTCGTCGAGCTTCCAAGGTTCAACGTGTGAGTGGGACCGCGGGCGTCTCGCCCGCAAGGGTTGAAAGCCACATCGTTTAGTTTCTCAGGTTCAACTTGTTGCCGGAACCGGCGGCGTCTCGCCCGCTTGCGGTGGAAATGCCACGTCATCTGATGCTGTGATTCACTCGAACCAGAGTGAACGCGTTGCTTGATAGGGGCGAGACACCCGCCGTCTTCTTTAGCCGGGTCTTTTCACTACTACATTAATCACTCCCGATGTAGCATAGCCACGCATGTCAGTACTTGATCCTTACGTCGGACAAACCCTCGACGAGAAATACCGACTTGAGCGACTGCTCGGACGCGGCGGCATGGGCGCCGTCTATCTCGCCACGCACCTCGGCACCGAACGCTATGTCGCGCTCAAGCTAATCACGCCACAATTCATGCGAAATGCCGAGTTCGTCGAACGCTTCAAACGCGAGGCGCGCGCTGCAGGGCGCTTGCGACATCCGAACGTCGTCGACGTTACTGACTTCGGTTTCGCAGATGCGGGCGGCGAGCCTGTGGCTTACCTCGTCATGGAGTATCTCGACGGCTGTACGCTTGGCGACGTCTTAGCGGAAGAAGAGCGACTTCCACTCGAGTGGGTTGTTGATATCCTGGAGCAGGTTTGCTCAGCTGTGCACGAGGCGCATCAACAGGGAATAGTCCATCGCGATTTAAAGCCCGACAATATCTGGCTTGAGCCGAACAGGCTTGGTGGTTTTCGGGTGAAGGTGCTCGACTTTGGCATCGCCAAGCTGGCCGAGATTGAAGGTGGGATTGGGATCTCAGATTCGCCTTACGCCTCACAAAGCCCCGGGTCGCCGCAGACAATGGGAGGCGGGGCCGGAACCGGCGGTTTAGGATCACGGTCCAGCAATTCAGAGCTCGCCACTCTCCTCTATGAAGAAGGAGAGGTTGGAGTGACATCGCACGAATCCGGCGAAAGCAACGCGGCGGGTGCTCGAGAAGCGAACTACACGCAGCCTCTCATTCGTACTGCGCAACGCACGCATGTGTCCTCTCCGGCAGCGTCCACCATGGTCCCTCTCAATGAAGACGCTCCGGCAAATCAGACTCAGACTCCTCGGAACGTCTCGATGTCCGGGGCAAGCGAATCGGACGATGGCGACCATACATTGTTGCTTGATCAGGCGACGCGTCGTTTTGACGGGGCGGCGCGAACAACGATGCACGCCGCCACCAGCCAGGGCGCGGAGTTGACTCGCGTTGGCGCGATCATGGGTACCCCGCTGTACATGTCGCCGGAACAATGCGCGGCGAAACATCTCGACGCCCGTTCAGATGTTTACAGTCTCGGCGTCATTGCCTACCAGATGCTTGCGGGGCAGCCACCTTTCACCGGCGATATGCCCACCGTGATGCGTCTGCATATTGAGATGGCGCCACCGCCGCTGCGCGACCGGGTCAAGAAAGTTCCCAAGCGAGCGTCAGGGGTTGTGATGACGGCACTGGCGAAGGACCCAGTTGATCGACCGCAGACTGCTGCTGCCTTTGCCAATGCGTTGCGTGCGGAGGCTGACAGCATCGGCACGCTTTACCGCCGCGCCTTTGCTCTCTACAGCGAATACTTTCCAAAGTTTTTCCGGCTCTCGCTCATCGCGCACATTCCGGTGCTGATAACTACAGCACTGCTGATAGTGTTGGAAATCGCCGAAGACAGAATGCCCAAGGGCGGAATGCCGATGAAGGTGACGATGATTTCAGCCACCGTCATTGTGGGTCTTTTGCAGATCGCTTCTTACTTCGTCGCTTCCTCAGTCATCGCGGGGATGACTGCAGTGATAGTGACTCAGCTCGCAGTGGCGCCCCTTCGTCCGGTGGAGTTGCGTACTGCTTTCGCTGTTCTCAAATATCGCTGGCGGGCTTTTCTTAACACCGCGCTTCGCATCACGGTGCGTCTGCTGATCGGCTTTGTGTTGCTGGTAGTTCCGGGCATCGTCATTTCCATTCGTTACATGCTTTACGCGCCCGTCGTGCTGATGGAGGGATTGGAGAAGAAGGCAGCGAGACTTCGAGCGCGCGAGCTGGCATCGCGTTCGTGGCGCACCGTGATCATCATCGTCCTGCTGCAGTTTTTCGTTCCGGTCGCTGTGAGTGTTTTAATTGGCCGTTTCAACATCACCACCACCAACAACGACGGCGCAATACATTTGGCGAAACATTCACTCCCTCAGCAGATCTATCAGCATGTCTCTGGTCTCGTAAATATTTTTATCATCCCGCTCGCCTCGATTGTTTCCGCGCTGCTTTATCTCAAGATGCGACAGCTTGGCGGTGAGTCGCTATCTGCGGCGCTCGATCAGGTTGAAGAGATGGATGTGAAACGAACTGAGTGGCAGGAGCGCATGCGTACGCGGCTTACGGTAAACACGCCCCGCGGCAGTCTCAATACGCCCCGCAGTCGAGGATAACGCCCTCGCTGCAGCTCGGCCCGTTTCAGTTCATCCCAACTTTCCCACAGCTCAGACCTTCACCACCTTAACTGATCCCAGTTTTGTTGCCTGAACAATCTGGCCCGCGTAGGATTCGAAGCATGAGGCTTCGTTTGCCGATTTCCGTGGTGGTGCTGGCTCTCGTTTCATATGTTGGTGTCCGCTCGCTGAATTACGTTCGCATCGCGGCGTCCTCAAGCTGGCCATGGACTGTGCAGGCAGCGTCGCCACCTACATCAGCTTCGACGATGTCGAGCGCCAATGTGAGTGGTCCTGAGAAAGTGGACTTCGCCAGGCAGGTACGGCCAATCCTCGATCCAAAGTGTCAGCCCTGCCATTTCAACGGCGGCAAGATGTACGAGCGCATGCCGTTCGACCGACCGGAGACGATCAAGACACTCGGCGCAAAACTCTTCACCCGAATCAAAGACGAAAACGAGCGGCAGATTATTCGTGCGTTCCTCGCGCAGGAATAGCCAGGGCGGGAGACAGGAGCGGGAGGAAGGAAGCTGGTCTGAGCCGATTCAGTCGACATTCAACTCCTTCGAGTGCGGTCAATCACCGCTTTGGGCCCGAGACGCCACCGCGCTGTCATCGCGCAACGGTAACGCGGCTGGTGCGTCTAACGTAGCTCTCTACCTACCGCCGTTGTGACAGGTCGCAGTGACTAAAGCGGTGACAGGTCTCCGCACCTGCCTCCCGCACCTCCCTCCCGCTGCTTCGCAACCTTCCGTTTTTCCTTTGCTGACGTTAACATTCCTACGTCTCGGAACGCTGGCACTCCCTCAACTAAAATCTTGAACAACGATCCCGAATTTCTGACGGCTCTACTCGACTTCAGCGTAGACGGCATCCTCGCTTTTGATCGCGAGTGCCGCTACACCGCTTGGAATCGTGCAATGGAAAGGATCTCCGGGCTGGCCAGGGAAGCTGTAGTCGGAAAGATTGCTTTTGAAGTCTTTCCCTTCCTGGAGGAGAACGGTGAGGACGAATGCTTCTTCGAAGCCCTGGCGGGTCGCACGGCCCACTCGAAGAACAGACCCTACGTAATTCCCGAGACCGGCCGGGAAGGATTCTTTGAAGGACACTACGCTCCGCTCCTCGGACAAGAAGGCGGCGTAGTCGGCGGCGTCTGCGTTATCCGTGACATTACTGAACGCAAACACATAGAGGAACTCGCTAACGAGGCTCATCAGCGGCTGACTTTTCACGTGGAGAACACTCCCCTTGCGGTCGTGGAGTGGGACAGCGACTTCTGTGTATCACGCTGGTCAGAATCGGCCGAACGTCTCTTCGGTTGGCAGGCCAAGGAAGTTATCGGCAAACACGTCACTGATTGGCACTTCGTATTCGCCGAAGATCTCTATTCAGTAGCCCAGTTGACCGACAAGCAACGTCAGGGTGCTGAGCGTCAGGGCGTCTTACGAAACCGCAACTACACTAAGGACGGTGCGGTTCTCGAGTGTGAGTGGTACAACTCCGTTCTCAACGATGACTCCGGCAAGCTGGTCTCGGTACTTTCACTCGTGCTCGATGTCACTGCGCGTAAGCTAGCAGACGAAGAGCGGGCGGATTTGTTGCTGCGTGAACGCGAAGCGCGGCAGGAAGCTGAGAACGCCGACCGCCTGAAGGACGAATTTCTTGCCACGCTTTCTCACGAACTACGCACGCCGCTGACTTCCGTTCTGGGATGGGCCGCCCTCATTCGCTCAGGCGACATCGATGAAGAAAATTATGCGGTCGCTATGGAAACCATCGAGCGGAACGCTCGCCTGCAGGCCAGGCTGATCGATGATCTGTTGGACGTCTCTCGCATCGTCACCGGCAACTTGCACCTGGAACTGAGCCCGCTTGATCTGGCGCCGGTTGTCGAAGCTGCGCGAAACGCCGTACGTCCTGCAGCGGAAGCGAAAGGAATCGAGATACAAACTTGCTTAGCTACTGACGATTGCTTGATTAAAGGCGACGCCGGCAGGCTGCGCCAGGTGGTCTGGAATCTCCTCTTGAACGCCATCAAGTTCACACCCCGTGAGGGAAGCGTCCAAGTCGACCTCCGTTGTGTAGGCACGTCATTGCTTCTGACCGTGAACGACTCGGGTGAGGGAATCGATCCCAACTTCCTGCCGCACGTGTTCGAGCGCTTTCGCCAGGCGGAAGGATCTATCTCGCGCCGGCAGGGCGGGCTTGGTCTTGGTCTCGCTGTCGTGCGCCATCTCGTCGAATTGCACGGCGGCAGCGTTAGAGCTGAAAGTCCCGGGAAAGGAAAGGGCGCGACCTTTACGGTGGAGCTGCCTCTCTCGATTGAGAAGCTCGACTCAACTGCGGCGGGCAGTGCTGCAAAGGAAGGAAGCCTTGTCTCGGCTGCAACATTAACGCCTAAACCCGTAACGGAAATTGACGCCGTTCCCGCAAGTCCAGACGAGAGCATCAAGCCGAAGTTGAGGCGACAAACCGGAGGCTCCAAGCTCGAAACAACAAGTCTTAAGGACTTGCGCATCCTCGTCGTGGAAAACGACTCGGACGCGCGCGCGTTGCTACACACCTTTCTTGAACTCGCGGGAGCCAAAGTGGCCTCGGTTGAATCCACAGCCGAGGCGTTGCGAGCTTTCCAAGGTGAGGCTCCCGATGTGCTGATCAGTGATATCGCGATGCCGGAACAAGACGGTTATGTTCTGTTGCGCCAGGTGCGCGGCATGCCTCCTGAGCAGGGCGGACTGGTACCAGCCATCGCGCTGACTGGTTACGCCACCGAAAGGGATCGCGAGCAGGCGCTTGCAGCAGGGTTTCAGGCTCATATCGCAAAGCCGATCGAAGCGGAGGAACTCATCGCCGCGATATCGAGACTCGTAAAAAGGGATTCGCTACCAAGCTGAGGGCATTACGACCGTGCCCTATTGACTGGGACCGCGGGCGTCTCGCCCGACTGGGTTAAGGTCACATTCCGGATTAATAGACTCAATCGGGTTCTTGAGTGAACTGGCCGCTTCAGGCGGGCGAGACGACCGCGGTCCCAATAAGAAGCGGGCCTGATCTGTTTAGTAGTGGGTTGGAAGCAGAAGAAGAGCAGCACGTTTGTCTTGCCGTTGCCGCTTGTTTCGACTTACATTCGACAATAGTGTTCTCTCAAACGACGACAGACAGGGACAGTCGGACCTACACCGAAAAATTTTCTTTGGAGCAAAACATGAAACGAAATCTCTTTTTGGTCGCTATCCTGCTGCTCTTACTGAGCCCTGCTTCTCTCCCTGTCACTCTTGCGCAGACAGCACAGCCGGCCGAGTCGCCGCTTCTAACTGTCGACTCCATCTTTTCCTTCCGCACGAAATCCCTGGGCCCGGTGCAGTGGCAGAAGGATGGCAGCGGCTACCTCGCTCTTGAACCTTCGAAGACAAAAAAGGGTTCTCTCGACATCGTGCGCTACGATGCCGTCACCGGCGATCGCTCAATCAAAGTCTCCGCGGAAAAACTGATGCCGGCAGCCACAGCGGAGCCTTTGGGTGTTGAAGACTTTGTTCTCAGCGCTGACGAGAAACGCTTGCTGATCTTTTCGAACTCGGCGCGTGTCTGGCGGAGTAACACTCGAGGCGACTACTGGGTGCTCGATCTGGATAATTGGGCTCTGAAGAAGCTTGGTGGTGCTGATGCAAAGCCTTCGAGCCTGATGTTTGCCAAGTTCTCTCCCGACGCGAAAAGAGTTGGCTTCGTGCGCGCGAACAATATCTACGTCGAAGACCTCGACGCGCCGACGCCGCGCATTACACAGATCACAACGGACGGCGGGCGCTACATCGTTAACGGCACCTTCGATTGGGTCTATGAAGAAGAACTGTTTTGCCGCGACGGTTTCCGCTGGAGTCCCGACGGCAAGCAGATCGCCTACTGGCAACTCAATCCCGAAGGAGTGAAAGAGTTCACCCTCCTGAATAACACTGCTGGTCTCTATCCCGTAATCACTACATTCCCTTATCCAAAAGCAGGTGAGATGAATTCAGCGGCGCGCGTCGGCGTGGTTGATTCTTCAGGCGGGACCACTCGCTGGTTCGATATTGCGGGAGATCCACGCAACAACTACCTGCCGCGCATGGAATGGGCCGCCAGTTCCGACGAGGTAGTGATCCAACAACTTAATCGTCTGCAGAACACAAACATCGTCATGCTCGGCGACGCCCATACCGGCAAGGTGCGGCCGATCCTCACTGAAAAAGACGAGACCTGGGTCGACATTGGCTTTGGCGATCTGGATTGGGACAAGACTGGTTTGACTCACGGCGATCCCGAATGGATTGATGGCGGCAAGCGTTTCCTCTGGGCGAGTGAGCGCGACGGGTGGCGCCACATCTATTCTGTTTCGCGCGACGGCAAAGACATCAAGAACATCACACCCGGCGACTTTGACGTGATCAATATTGAAAAAGTAGACGACGTAAATGATTGGGTTTACTTCGAAGCGTCTCCGGATAACGCGACGCAGCGTTATCTATATCGCGAGCCGCTCAAAGGCAAAGGGAAGCTTGAGCGTCTCACTCCGGCGTCCTTGCCCGGCAGTCATACCTACAACATTTCTCCCCGCAACGACCTTGCGATCCACTTCTCGTCTGCGTTCCTCAAAGTGCCGACGACTGAAATAGTAAAACTGCCGCAGCATGAAGTAGTGCGAACCCTGATCGATAATCACGAGCTGCAGGAGCGGTACGCAAAACTGAAACAGACGCCGCATGAGTTCTTCAAGGTCGACATCGGTGAAGGCGTGAAGCTCGATGGCTGGATGATCAAGCCTCCGGACTTTGATCCGCAGAAACACTACCCGGTTCTTGTTTACGCTTACACCGAACCTGCAGCGCAGACGGTTCTCGACCAATGGGGTGGACTACTCACGCGCTGGCACATGATGCTCGCGCAACAGGGTTACATCGTGGTGAGCGTGGACAATCGCGGCACCCCAGCGCCGCGCGGTCGCGCCTGGCGCAAGATCTTCTATCGGAAGGCTGGTCTGATTAACTCGCAGGACCAGGCGAACGCCGTGAAGGCAATCATGAAGTGGCCCTATGTCGATCCCACGCGCATCGGCATCTGGGGTTGGAGTGGCGGCGGCTCAGCTACGTTGAATGCGATGTTCCGTTACCCGGACATCTATCAGGTAGGGTTGGCGGTGGCGCCGATGGCTGACCTTCGTTACTACGACACGATTTATCAGGAGCGCTACTGCGGTCTGCCGCAGGATCACCCGGATGAGTACAAGCAGAGTTCACCAACGTCGTTCGCTGCGAACTTAAAAGGCAAACTGCTGATCGTGCATGGTACCGGTGATGACAACGTTCACTATCAGGCGACGGAGTTGCTGGTGAACAACCTTGTCGCGGCAAACAAACCGTTCACGATCATGCCTTATCCGAACCGCTCGCACGGGATCTTCGAAGGACCAGGCACGACCCGACATCTCTACAACCTACTGACGCGGTATCTGACGGACAATTTGCCGGCAGGGGGAAGATAAGGGATGAGGGATGAAGAGGAACGGGGGGACGCGTAAGGGGTAAAGGGACAGGGGGAAGCAGGAGCACGAATTTCGTCTTATAGTGAAGCGCATCTGCGAAAGTACTCAACTCCTTGAAGTGCGCCGGCCTGTCGGCGCTTTGGTCCGACCTAAATTAGAGACGGACGAGGTTACAGTCGTTTACTGAGGCGAGACGCCGGCGTTCCAGTAACCTCCTGCCACTACGAAGGAGTTCTCAATGCGACACCTACAAGAGTTCACGATCCTACTCGCACTAATAGCCCCGTTCACCTGCGCGGCCCAACAACCAGTGTTACCGGCAGCAACCGCCACACAACAAACGATCGCCGGCAACTGGGCAGGCGTCCTCAGCGTCAGCGGGATGAACCTCCGCCTCGTGCTCAAAGTGAAACAAACGCCGACCGGCGAACTCTCAGCCAAACTCGACAGCATCGATCAAGCCGCCAACGACCTGCCAATCGACATGATCACTTTCAAGGACGGTTCATTAGTCTTTGAAGCGAAAAAATTGAACCTCAGCTTCAGCGGGACGCTTGGCGATGAAAGCTCCGAAATCGTCGGCACGCTACGGCAAGGCGAAGGCAGTTTTCCTCTTACGTTCAAACGAACCGAAAAGCCGCCCACGCTCAGTCGTCCACAGGATCCGCAGAAGCCATATCCGTACGCCGAAGAGGAAGTGAGCTACAACAATACGAACGACAAGGTCAAACTCACCGGCACTCTCACGCTTCCGCCATCGAAGACTCCCGTTCCCGCCGTGGTCCTGATCACCGGATCTGGTCCGCAGGATCGCAATGAAACCATCCTCGGCCATCGCCCGTTTCTCGTAATCGCCGACTATCTCACCCGTCATGGGATCGCCGTGCTGCGCGTTGATGACCGAGGCATGGGCGGGTCCACTCTGGGTGTGCGCAACGCGACGAGTGCAAACTACGCTGAAGACGTGCTCGCAGGCGTCGCGTTCCTGAAAGCTCGCAAGGAGATCGACCCACACAAGATCGGGCTCATCGGCCACAGCGAAGGCGGCATGATCGCTCCGATGGTGGCAGCGAAGTCGAAGGACGTTGCCTTCATCGTCCTGCTCGCCGGGCCCGGACAAACCGGTAGAGACGTCATACTGCTGCAAGGTGATCTCGGCCAAAAGGCCGGTGGCACCGATCCTGAAACCATCGTGCGAGTGCATAAAGTCTATGAACAGATCTTCGACACTTTGAAAGGTGAGAAGGACAGTGCTGCAGCAGAGAAGAAGATTCGCGCAGCAGTTGCAGCCGAGAACGGAACGTTGATGGACGCCCAGAAGAAATCATTCGCGTCGGTGGTGCAGTTGATCGACACGCAGATGCCGATGTATCTGTCGGACTGGTTTCGCTACTTCCTCTTGTTTGATCCCGCGCCGACGCTCGCGCAGGTTCGCGTGCCCGTACTCGCTCTGAACGGGGAGAAGGATCTACAGGTACCACCCAAGGAGAATCTGGCGTTGATTGAGGCGGCTTTGAAGCGTGGTGGTAACAAGCACTATACCGTGATGCTGATGCCGGGGCTGAATCATCTCTTCCAACACGCACAGACCGGACTGCCGTCGGAGTATGGTGCGAGCGAAGAGACGATCGCGCCAGTGGTGCTGCAAACAATTTCAGATTGGATCTTGAAGCAGACAATTCACCCCTAGGGAACCACTCAATCCTGTCCAATTCGCAGGTCAGGAAGGTGGATCCTGTCCCCGCCTCAAGCTTGAATAGAAACCTCTTAGGCTAAAACTCAACAATCTCAGATCCCAAACCAGTGGCTTTCAACTCTGTCCCCGTTGTCTCTTCGCAAAACACCAACCGGCAATTGCCAATCGCGAATCGGCAATAGCAAAACCTCTTGCTCCAACCCTGCACCCCTCCTTCCCCACAAACCTTTTCGTAACCCTCACTCTCTTTGCATACTTTCGCCGCTGTCCTCACCTCAAATAACAAGGAGCACCTCACATGAGTAAACTCAAACTCAACCTCATCGACTCCCAAAAAATCCTCACCGGCACGATCCACGGTTCCGTCGTCGACTCCTGCATCGCCGCACTCTCGGCCGAACCGGAAACGATTCCTGAACTGGCGGCAGCGCTCGGCCGGTATATCAGGCACGCCAACGACTCGAATCCTTTCGCCTGGTTTCACCCGCGGTCATCTATAGACGAGCAGCCTTACGACGCTGGCATCGCCCTCATTGATCTGGCCGCTCGCATCATTGCCGCGGAGTCGACCTATTCGAACCCGCAGCCGGACGGCGAGGTCAGTTATCACGACGGCCATCAAGCGACGGATGTGAGCATTTTTTATCGCCTGCCGGACGACTGGTTGATCGTGCACTCGATCGAGGCCTATCAGTGGTCCCGCGAACGACGGGTGGAGCAGCGCGCGATGCCAGTCGACTTCCGCGCGGTTCTGTATGGAGTGCCTTTATTGGAATTCATTGTTGAGTCAATGACTCCGGAGCTTCGTAGCTATTTCAGTTCTGAGATCTCCGATTCCGGAGTCTCGGCTCCTGCTATTCCTACTTCTGAGATCTCGGATCTTCAGATCTCAAATCCCGGACTGTCCGAATCCGCAATCCCAAATCCCGAGATCCCAAATCCACTGGCCCACCTCCACGCTACCTGGCTCACAACCGCTCGCGCAGATCTCCAAGACAGCTCACCCCGCGACATCATCCTGGCCAAGCGCGAGTTCATTGACTTCGATCTCCACACGCGCTCGATGCAATGGGATCTACTCAACGAGGGTCCGCCCTGCCTCGCCCGCGACTCGTTCGCCTATCGCTTCGCCGGCTTCGGGACACACGAGTGGGTCGTCTACTACGACCTCGTTCGTTACCTGCTGGAGTGCGCGGTGGATCTCGAATTTGAAAATTCGACCGAGGCCGTTCACCAGCTCGGGCAACTCAAAGACGTCTGGCTCGAATACGGCAACGGGGAATTCGACGGCCGCACGCCTGCAGTAATCATCGACAACGAGCGCAAGCGCCTGCCGGAAGCGATGAGTCCCGAACAGATCATCATTGATGAGGAGTGCGAGTGTTGCCGCATGCTCGCCGGCGACGCGGAGATGGGATTCGGGAACACGTACTGGCACCTCGACGGATCGCACATGGAGGACGAGTTCGCGTTCTCTACCTGCAAGACGTTTGCGGAGTGGGAACTGGAGAACCAGAGAAGGGAGGAGAGTTACTGCGAGTTCGAAAGGGAATGGGCGGAGCGCGAGCAGGCGCGCCGCGCGGAAATCCGCGAATGGGACGAAGAGCGAATGCGCCTGGAGATGAATGCAATCCTGGAAGCGGACGACGCGGGACCGGTGAGGGAGCCATCCCCCTTTTGATCATTTTCGATTGCCAACCGCCGAATGCCAATTGCCGACTCCGCCAGCTAGTCGTTCAGCCCTTTAAGAGCTGCTGAATACTGGGACCGCGGGGGTCTCGCCGGCAGTGAGGGCGAAGCGTGAACAGATCCTTACAACCGTCTGAATTCTCCATTTAAAGCGGCGACGGCGCTTTGGATCAGTTCAGTCTGTAGTGCTCACCGGAACCACCAAGTCGGCAATCGGCAATCAGCAATCTCAATACACCTTCGCGCTAAACACCTCTTCCATCAGAAACGGTCGTCGGCAGCCACTCGCCGGATCAAGCTGTCGCCGGCTATCCGTCCAGATCGGATACGAGATGCCACCGAACGATACGAGTCCTTCATAGTCCCCCTGTTGATTGCCATAGTTAATTCCCTGGCACGGGAAGACGCCGTTACAGTCGTGCTCATTAGACTTCGCTGTGCTGACGCGCGTGTCCGGTGCGCCCCACGTCACACCGCCATCAGTTGAACGAGCAAGGTAGAAATCGGTTTCGTAACGGAATCCTGTCGTGTCGTTGCGCGTGTCATAGAAAGCGACGTTCACATCGCCATTGACCGGATCGATTGACATCCAATGGTTGAAGCGATCGACCGGAGTTGCGAATTGATCGGTAACCGGCCTCGGGGCCGACCACGTCGCTCCGTTGTCGTCTGAATAAGAAATAAAGATGTCCGTCACGTTAGCGGCAGTGAGGTCCATCCACGAACAGTAGAGTCGTCCGCGATGAGGCCCGTTGGATTGATCCACTCCCAGCGATGGATAGACGAGGGCGCCGCGGAAAGACTCAGCAGGAATGGCGATGTCAAAGGGGAGTGTTTTTCGTGAGACGGTCACTGGTTGCTGCCACGACTGGCCAGCATCCAGCGAGCTGTTGAAAACGATCGCATTTGCCGTGTAGTCATTCCAGGCAACATAGAGTTCACCGTTCGGTCCAACAGCAGGTGAAGCGCCGATCGAGCGACCCGGTCCGGAAGGATCGTCCGCCCGAGTGACTGAAAATGTCGCACCATGATCCGCGGACGTTCCTACACGTACTCCGCCGGCAATCGATCCGCCTGAGGCTGCATCCCAGGCAATATAGACGTTATTGCGAAACGGGCTGGCCGCATTTGTATCGGCAGTGATCATCGGCTTGTCATTGAAATGATTCGTGCCGTTCTCAAATGAGAAGTAGGTCACGCTGGGATAGGTCTTGCCGCCGTCAGTAGATTTTGCCACAGCCATCTCGGTGCCGTTGATGCCGGCGCCATTACCAAAAAAGACGACGATATAGCCGTAGAAGAGATTACCGCTGGTGTCGAATGCGAGGGTGGGATCTGAGCCAAAGTCAGTGCCACTTTTTGATTTCGGTGGCGGCAAGGGAAGATCGACTCCGCCCCAACTCGTGCCGCCGTTTGACGAATAGTATCCGCGCATGGGCAGGCGGAAAATTTCATTCGAGCCCCCCGCCAGTGTTCTGGGCCTACTGGGATCGAGTGTGATGAAAGTCTCGCTTTGCGGGCCGCACTCACTTGAAACGTCGACGTTGGTTCCGATAGTGGTCGAGGTTGTGGAGGCGGGAGCGGAGTCGGGACCGTAGTTCTTGATGAATTCATACTTACTCCACCAGGTGGGATCGTGCGAAGTGCTCGCAGCGGAGACACGAGGTGGCGGCGCTGAGATAGAAGCAACGAGCGCCAGCACAGCGAACGATAAGAGCAGCAAAAGTCTCACGGTGAATTTCATAGGGTTCTCCTTCGATGGGAATGCAAATGGTTCGATTAACGGGTGCAGTGGAACAATAAGCTAAAGATCGGACTCGACTCCAGCCGCACGTCAGGAGAGGAGGGATTCTACCCAACATCCTAGCTAATCGGCAACCGGAAATCGCAAAGCGTAAATAAAGAATCGCCTTTGTGGAGTCGCCAATCGATAATCGGCAACTAGCAATTGGCAATGCCCGCTGTCTCGAGGTCAGGCAGCCGGGCTTGCCTCACTCGGTGACTCCACTCACCTCCCTGGAGTGCGCCGACTGTCGGCGCTTTGGTCTCAATCCAACTAACGCAGAAAGAGTTTGATTCTTTGAGATCAGAATCTGTGATCTCAAAGGGGGGGGCGAGGCGGTCGCCGCTATCTTCCGTAGGTTTTCACAGAACACGGCGCGATCATGGCAGCTAGCGTCCGCAACAGCAGCACAGCAGTTCAGGTTAGCGTTCAAGTCGGAAGAGCGTTCGTGAGACTACGCCAGATGCTGACTCCGCGAAGAACACAATCTGGTGCGCGACTTCGGGACGAGCTACTGACCGACACCTTCTTATTGACATCTCCCGCAGGCGGGCATATGTTGCAGCCGCTTCAAGTCTGGCTGACTTTCTAACGGGATCCTCGCAAACCCGCTCGTCGGCCAAAGAGACCAGCACTTCACTCCTCGCGGTAACCTACCAATGCGAAGCAACAGTACGCCTCGAAGCCATCGACAAAGCGCCGTCGCTCCCGACGTGTCCGGACTCAACCCGCGCACTCCAAAGATGGAAACTCAGACGCGGTTCTGTTTACTTCGCCACTCACAAAGGAGAGCCTCATCATGAAAACCGCAACGAAACGATTTGTCGTCGTTTTGCTTCTGCTTAATTGGGTCACAGTTTATTCGCAAACGTGCCCCATTAGTTATGGGACGCTCGACAGTGCCAAACCAAACAAGGTCTATGTCTATTTTCCGGCCGCCAATGATGCCGGCTATCCGGAATTTGGCGTCAGTGGATTGGTTACTTCACCTGCACACCGTTTCGACATTAGCGAACTCGGTTCTTACACCGGGACCGCCGCGGCCTTGCGCAACGCGATCTTCGGCGTCGTGACCAACAGTTACTGCGAGTTCAACGTGCAGGTGCTGCAAACTACCACCTCGCCGCCAACCACGTTTCCGCGTCGCAATGTCGTGGCAGTCGGCACTGACTTCTCCGGTGGCACGTGTGGCGTAGATGAAACCTGGGGGCTGGCGCAAAACGTCGATACGGGCGATGCAACCAACGTTGATTTTGCGAGAGTCTGGGCGGGAAGCTACCAACAGTGTACCGGCGGAGCCGGCGGCGAGTTGAATGGCGTCAACTCCACACTCGAGCGCTGGGCCCGTTCCATCGGCGGCACCACAGCGCATGAGGCCGGTCATAATTATGGCATCTCACACAATGACGGCCTGGTCCTGGCAGCGGGTGAGGATATTCTCCAGCATCACATCATGGCGAGGGGAAGCAACTTCAGTTATGCCAACCGCGCTGGTTTCCGCCGCCACTTCAGCAACAATGAATTCTCAATACTGGCCAGCAACATAGGGCTGTCAATTCAAACCATGTGGAACTGGGACATGGTGAATCCGAATGCGCAAACCGGACGGCGCCTGAGAATGAGTTTCCTGAGCACCAAACCTTCGCTCATTCTCTCGTGGTCTTACGACGGCAATCGCAGCCCCTGGATCAATCCGGTGGTGAGCGGACCGTCAGGGACACAGGTCTTCAAAGGTACAACCTTCAATCGCTACACGATCGAATGGTCAGCTTCGAATCCGGCGTCCGCGACGCCGGGCCAGGTCGCGGGTGGCGGACCATTTCACGTCGGCGCAACGTTTTCCGGAGTCAACTTTTCAGACCCCGACGCCATCATCGTCACCGACGTGCAGTTGCTCAATGGTTCCGGAACTGCACTCGCACTGAAGCCGCGTCTTGCCGGATTTGATGGCGGCGTACTTGATAGTGCGGACGGGGCGCTAAATTTGTCTGTCTTCAATATCGCGGGTGATACACTCATTCTTCAGGATCTCCGCGTGCAGGAATTGCCGCGGGTGCTTTCTCTCAACTCGATGGTCCCGGGTGCCCGACTGCGAGATCCCTTCGGCATTCCCTTCGAACCGTGGAGGGAAGGGTCACGGCAAGTGATAGACAAGGTTGAAATTCGCAAAGGTGGCGAGCTGAAAATTCCCATTGCGCGCATGTCAGAGAAGCGTCACGTTTTTGAAGTGGTTACTGAGCGCGATTGTCGGGACGCTCAGGATCGACGTAAGGGACAGGACACGCGCGGGTGCAAGCCCGGTGTTAATGTGGATCTGTTTCCGTCTACCACCCTTCTTGTCACGGCGACGTTGATAGATCCGCAGATGAAACATTGGGACCGCAGGGCGAAGAAGTACATTGTCGGGCCGGTTGCCACGCAGATCTTTTATCAAATCGCGGGGCGACATCCCGATTTGAACAAGAACCGTGAGGACGACTACATCGACATCGCCACGAAGAAGTCGAAAGATCGAAACGGAGATGGCGTGCCTGACGAGGCGCAACGCCAGCGTTAGTAATCGCTTATCCTGCGGCGATCGTAAGAATAGGTACATTTGAATCCGGGGCCGATTAGCAGACTATGCTGGATCGTTCCCGGACTTGTTTAGTGAACTGGAAGGTTTGTGGGCACATGAAGAGGGATTGGTATGCTGAAGTATTCGCTGCTTGCTCTTGTCGTTTTGTTCATGCAGTTGCCGGTGATATGTGATTCAAAAGATTTCGCCCATGCTATAGCTCAGCGCGGTTGCACCCAGGAAGATGCACCGGCTCTGGAGATTTATTTAACTAGCAGTCGTTATGACGGCGCTGGTGTGCCCGCCGGCCGTTACATCCACATAGAAGTAGCGGGAAGGGATTGGCAGGATCTTCTGAACAGGGATCTCGCGTTGTTACCGCTGTCGCGAGTGGGAAGCGATCGCATGAAACCTCTTGTGCGTGCAGAACGTGTCATGCCTGAGCAGCGTCAAGGAGGGGACGGCGAGAAGCGGAAGAGTGCGTGGTTGCGCGGTACGCTGAAGCTGAGCAAGGTGGTTGCTGATAAAGAAGTGGAAGGTTCTTACAATTTTACGGGCGGCGATGGAAGATTGAAAGGCAACTTCAAGGCAAGCTGGAGGAAAGGCAGAGGTGGCTGTGGGTAGGAAATTAAATCGAATCGTGAATCGTAAATCGAGAATCGTGGGGTTCAACTGACTGGTTCTACAAAGTGGCATTCCACCCCGGCGGGCGAGAAGTCCGCGGTCCCAGTGAAAAAGTTGCTCTTGACATTAAACTGACCCTCCCCGGCGGGAGCAAAGAGGAGAACGAAATAAGTAGCCGCAAGAGAACAAGATTGACTTAGACTACTTTTAACTCCTGACCCTGCCCCTGCCAACTGGCTATTGCGTGACGCCCGGTGGTGTTGTGAACACGTAGCCTTCGCGCGCTTTTACTCCCACGTTCGGACGGTTCACTCGCACCTTGATCTGGCGGCGAGCGGTGTTACTCAAATTACCGTCCTGCGGGTAATAGCCGAGGCTATATTGCCGGCGTAGTTCTTCGGCAATCCGGGAAAACGACTCTGCCAATTGCGTCGTGTCGTTGGCGTGATAAAGTCGCCCTGCAGTCCGATCCGCCAACTCCTTTAAATATAAATTTGCCCGATCATAGTCAGCCTGCGTTGAGCCAGGCAGCGGTCCACCGTTCGCGCCTGTGATGGTCGGCGCCCCATAGGTCACTCGCGATGTGGTAGTGCCAATTCCAAATGGTCCGCTGCTGGTAGTCGTAACCACAGTGGTGTTCCCCTGGCCCATACCCTGTATCGCCCGCAGGTAATCCGTCGTGTCGTATTGAATCGGATAGATCAACGCATCGAGCTCTTCTACTTCACGCATAGTGCTCACGTAGTTCGCTTGAAAGCTCGCGGTGTCGACACCGTCCGTGAAAACCACGATGGCCTTCCGACCCTTGATCTGGTTCAGACGCTCCTTGATAACAAGGTGCACGGCGTCATAGAGACGCGTCGCGTTGCCCATGTTGGCGTTTTGATCAATGACCGCGCTAATGACGTTCATATCATTTGTTACTTCGGTCAACAGCAATACTTGATCATTGAAACTGACGATGAGGACGCGGTCTTGCGGACGCAGTTGTCTTGCGAAAGCGATTGCCGCTGCCTTGATTTGCCCCAGTTGAAACGCGGTTGATGGCGAGGTATCAAGAAGAAGTGCCACCGTAAACGGCTTCTCGGCGGGTTCCCAGTAGGCGAGCGATTGTTCCACGCCGTTCTCGAAAATGCGGAAATCTTCGCGCTTGAGGTCGGGAATGAAACGGCCCTGGCGATCCAGCACGCTTACTGGAACTGTGACCAGACTGGTGTTGACGCGAACTACATCGCCTTCGGCTACCTCTTCAGGCCCCGGATCAACGGTCGCACCTACGGATGTAGCTGCCGGTGACCCCGTTGGCGCTGTGCCAGCCCATTGTGGTGGGCGTGCGGGTCGCTCTGGTGGATCTTCTGCGATAGCGACGTTATCGATTGATGCCGCGGCGACACGTCGCGGGCGTGAACGCGGGTCCGCAGATCGCGCCGAAGCAATAGTTCTGGATCCCGGTGAGGTTGAAGCGACGCTCGGAATGCTCGTCGCATTACCTACCGGCACGCTCGCAAATGGATCCACGGTATTTTTGCGAGCACCCGACGTTGCGGCCGGCTTTGCGGTCGAAGGGGAAGTTTGCGACGCGCTTGTTGAATTAGAGCTCGCCGCATCTGTGTCGCTGGCCAGCGTGGTAACAGTTGACTCGTATTGTTTTGCGAAGCGCGCCGCCACGTTGTCGGAATGCGGATCCTGCTTCTTCAGTACGTAAGCTCCGTGCGGACACGCCGTCGAAGTCAGATAGGCGATGATGGCGTACCCAGTGGGCAGCGGTACACCCTGGCAAACTATTAGCGTGCCGTCGCGGGATGTGTTGGCTGCGCGGGCGCCAGCGCTTTTTGTTGCGCGTTTGCCTGTGTTTCGCCTCGTAGTTTGGGCAGAGACGATTGAGACGAACAACATCGTGACGCTGAGAAGAGAAAGAACGGCACGAAGTCGATAAGCGACGTGGGGTTTCATAGTCGCACCTCGAGTTAGCTAGCTTTAGTTATCTACGCTGGGGTCAGGATTATAAGCCTGGGAACAGTAAACGGTAAACAGTCAACGGGACAGCCCGCTGGGGCCGCTAATCCAACCTCCCCCACCAACCTTTCCTCCTTGAATCGTGAATCACCGCAATGCTGTAGTAAGGTTGTGAACGCATGAGGCAAAGGGTTATTCAAATTATCGGACTCGTGATGACGGCGGTCTATGCGCTGGCGATCGTGTGGCTCTATGCGACTGAGCCGCGCAACTTTAAGGAGGCTGCGACTGGGGCTCAGGTTGCATCAGGCACTTACCAGGTAGATCAGGAGCAGTTCAATAGTGCGCTGGGGCTCTTTCGGCGCGAGCAGTTTCGCGCTGCGCGCGATGAGTGGCAGCGCGCAGATCCGGTGCAGAGCGATCCGAAGACGCAGTTCTATATCGCTTACGCTTTTTATCGCGAAGGCTGGGGACGCGTTTACTACGATCAGGATTTGTTCAAGCAGGGTGTTGCAGCGGTCAATCGCGCGATTGCTCTCGCTCCTGCACCGCTCACTGTTGCTGATGAAAATCTGCAGATGCATACGGCTGCGGAGCTGAAGGCTGAATTGGAGCAGGGGACGGAACGCACCTTGGGCGACATTAATCCGCTGAAAGTCATGAGGACTAGAAAATAGTCTCAGATTCAAGTCTCAAGTCTCAAGACCCCAGCACCTGAACGACTCAAGACCTGGAACCTGAAACCTGAGATGTGAGCCTACCTTGAATAACCGATTCAGAAACCAGGCTATCGTTAACTACTTGGTTCTGCCGTTCCTTTTCTTAACGGTGGCGCTGCTAGGTGGGGTGCGTGTAAGTGCTGACGATCTCGCGTTTGTCTTTTTTCCGCCGCCACTGATTACACTCGTACTCGCTGTCCTGCTGATGCTGCTGTTTGTCCGAGGCCGTTTGATTGATTTGCACTCGTGGGTATCGAGTAATAATGCTCCGCTCACGAACGTCTCTCACATCTGGGTTTTGCTCACTCTCTCCTTTGCATCCGCGCAGGCATTCAATTCGGTGTTGCCGGAACGCGGCCTATTGCACTGGCTCTTCTCGTTCTTCTTTCTTTGGACGCTCTGGAACAATCAGTTTTCATCTTTCGATGCGCGGCGTCTTTTGCGCAGCCTCGTGGTGCTCTTTGGAACTGCGTTCGTGCTAAAGCACATGTTGCTGGCGAGTTTATATGCGCCGGATGGTGGATGGCTGAAGCGGTTTGCTGGGACTCTCGTGCAAGGTGTTTCGCTCGGCACGCTCGACGCCCCGGCGTTTGCGCCGGCAACGGGGTACATGTCGTTCTTTGCGCTTGGACTGTATATCGCGGGGCTGGTGCTGATGAGCTTTAGTCTGCAGACGGGAGAGAGCGATCGGCAGATGGTTTTGGCGGGAGCGGAGCTGAGGGAGAGGCTTATTGAAAGCGACGCCGAAGGGATAAGAGCAGATCCGCAGATTACACAAATTGGAGCAGGCAAAAAAATGCCGCGACATTGAGTCGCGGCATCTAAGGTTGTTCGGTTTTTTGCGATGTCGAACGCACGCAAACCCCGACGTGGCGGGGGTTCGCGTTGCACCGGGCGCTCCGGCATTCAACCAGGGGGCGAGACCCCCACGGTCCCTGTGAAGAGATGCTCCTGACATCAAACTGACCTCTACCCGCGAAATCTATTGCTTTGGCTGGAGCCACTCGCTAGTATTGAACCCAGCCCCTCCAAATGTTCTTGCCTTAGCTACTCCTCAGATTCCTCTCGCAGCATTAGTAGTCCATAGGTGATAAGTCATGAGTAATAAGAGAATGGGTTCATGCCCAGTGCTGATTCGTCTCGCCCTGTGTCTGGCCGTCGGTCTGGCGCTGCTGGAGACTAGCCACGCGCAGGAGTGTCCTGACCAACCGGACACCTCCGGCTCGCACAGTTTCCGACGCATTGGAGAAACCATCGAGATCCCAATCACGCTTGCCGGCTGTCAGCCGGTAGCGCTCGACGTGCATTGGTCCAACGGTAGAAACAACGGTGGTCTGTTCAACCTTAGTTTTCTCGATGGGAACGATCATACGCTCTACACAAAGCAGATCTCAGCTTTTCTGTCGGGCCGGTTTGAGTTTCCTTTGGAGCCGGTGCAGACGTTATCCGCGTCCGGCGTGGTTTCCCTGATGGCGGTGCCTACACTCGTGACGGTGCAGGCCGCGCCTCCCTTTGGCTTGCCGGCCACGCTGTTCTACCGGGTTGAGAGATTGAAACTAAGACCGCGGCCCGAGAGGAAAGCGAATGTCGACAGCTCAAAGTCCGGCGTTAGCTCAAACCATGATAGGGAAGAGCGCCATGGGGTTGTCAGTATGCGGCACGCGGTGAGAATCATTGGTGTAACGCGCCGGGAGTTGGTGCTGATCAAGATGACGACCAACAACCCCTTCCCGGTGAAGGACAGCGCGTTGCAGTTGCGTGTGGGCGAGCGGGTGTTCGTTGAAGAGCTGTCTGGCGACTTCACAGGACGAGAATTGATTCTCACCCTGACGCCGGCGATGTTCGATGAACTAAAGGACGGCGCGGACATCGTCGCGTTCTTTGAGGGTGGGGATCTCAGTTGGCATTTCGGAAAACTCGACAAGGGAATGCTTGAGAAGACCAGGTAGCCACGAACTTGCGCGGACGAACCCGGATAGGGATAGGTTAAACGACAAAAGCCTCGCTTGAGCGAGGCTTTCGATTTGCTGCGGTACTGTTGAACTACTGATTAGCGTTCATGTTCTCGTTCACGTTGTGTCGTCGATGTCGGCGATGTCGGCGATGAGCACGATGCCCGCGGCGTTTGTGCATTGAACCTGAGGTCATGGTATTTGAGTTACCGCTCATGGTGGTGCTGCTGTTTGAGTTCTGGGCCAAAGCGCTCCCGATGAATAAACCGCTGAAGACCATTGTTGCCAGCAGTAGGAGAGCGAAAGAAAATTTCCTCATATTTGCCTCCCGAAAAAACCCGGAATTAGGTAAAGCGAGTGGAATCTATGCCGAAATCTGGGTGAAGTCAATTAAGAGATTGTTGCGGATTTACTCAAGAAATTCAGAAGGCTAATCCCTCACGATAAAAACCGGGCCGCGATCTGAACAGAAATGCATTAGGAGTACGGACAACTGAACTGACCATTGTCTGCTGGCCAACCCATCGCAGCACGAGAAGCCCTACACACCAGTAACTCTACCTGTATTGAATTAGACCAATCAGTTCCGAGTGGATAGTGACAAAGGAACGTGCAAGAGCATTTAGTATGAGTAGTGCCAACTATTCGAATAGTAAGCGCAGTGGAACGGGCGTTGCTAACTGAAGACAGAACCTATTCAGATCAGTGGCGCGTCTCAACCTAACACGGCGCGAGAAAGATCAATGAACGAGGTAGATGAAACAAATCAGTTCTAAATCAAAAGGAGTGAACATGGGAGACTACAAAACAGACAGTTCAGCCGACAGCGCGTCAATGGGAGCAGCCAAGGGACGTTCAGGTCGCATGGTTAGCGGACTATTCAGGGATCGAGAAAGTGCGGAGCGCGCCTATACAGGACTGCGCGACCGCGGTTACAGCAATGAAGATGTTAACCTCGTGATGTCAGACGAGACTCGCAAGAAGCATTTCGCTGATAAGGATACGGAAATTGGATCGAAAGCCTGGGAAGGCGCGGGCAAAGGCGCGGCAATCGGCGGCGCAGTTGGAGCGACGCTTGCTGCCATCGCTGCCATCGGCACCACGTTGGCTCTGCCGGGTTTGGGCCTACTCATCGCCGGTCCTATTGCTGCGGCCCTTGCCGGCGCAGGCACCGGCGCGTTGACTGGCGGTCTTGTGGGAGCGCTGATCGGCGCGGGAATTCCCGAGGAGCATGCCAAGGTCTATGACAAGGGCATTCGCGAAGGCGGGATGTTCTTGGGCGTGAATCCGCGTACGGATGAGGACGCTGAGTATTTCGCCAACGATTGGCAAGCGAACCGAGGCGAGTCGGTTTACCGCTAGAGCGCGAACGCGCCTGGCACCCAGGAGGATAACCGACAATGAAACGCAAACTAGCTCTTTCCCTCGTGCTCGCAGCAACAACCGCTCTTGCGGCCTGCGGGAACGCGAACACCAACACTACAAACACGAATACAAATGTTGGTAACCCGCCACGTGAGGGTGTGGTGGAGACTAACGCAAACGTACCGGCGAACACGAACAGCAAAACCGTTTCGTCAAACACGGCAGTTCTCACTAACGACAATGGGAACGCGAACACCGATGGCGTGAGATCGACAAACAGCAATCAAAACGCCAATCACAACGCGAACAAGAACGCGAACCACCAATAAGACCGACGCTAATCAGTGTCGAAAAAGAAAGCGGTCGCCCCGAGGGCGGCCGCTTTTTTGTGCAGTCAGAAGTAGTCGGTAGCAGGCAGAAAACAGAAGGCGGTAAGCAAAGTGCTTATCTGCGTAATCGGCGGGTGCCTTTCGTGCCTATGGTTAAAGCTTGAAGGGCTTCGTCAGGAACCGCCCGGTCTTCTTGAGCGCCGAGGCAATCTTGTCTTTGCTCGACTTTGCGGCTACCGGTCTCGCAACCACCAGCTCTCTTCTCGCAGGAGCGGGCGCCGGCGCAGACTTCGGAGCGTTGGGTTCCGTCATGATGACTGTGTCAGGTTCGGTTACTTTCTCACTAGCTCTACGGACCTTCACCTGGGAACGCGCAGCAGTTGTCTTAACCTGTCGCACGACGTTCTCAGGCGTGCCTGCCTCTTCGCCCTGGTCCTCGTCAACGGTCAGGGGCTCTGCGACTGCGACGACTGGTACCGGCGCGGGTGATATCTGTTGCGTCTCGATGGCGGAAGACAATCCACTGTCTAAGTCTGACTTTGAGGTGATGGCGCTATCAACTGAAGCGTAACCCACGGCGAGCACTACTACGCCTAACACGATGCCGACCAGACTAAGTACGGGGGAGCGTTTCAAACGGGATCGGCGAGACACTGGCTTCGCGGCTGGTGCAGCAGCTTCTGAAGGGGCCTGCTCGTCGTAAATCAGATCACGCCCGTCCATATCGCAAAGGCTTTGTGTATCTTCGTAGATAAACTCGCACTGTGGACACCGTTTCATGTGTTTACCTCCCATCGCAATTGTTATCGGGGCATGAGCGGTGTCATTGGCGACGCCAAGGTGAGAATCCGCAGGAATCCAGATTACACACTTTGAACAGAAGAGACAACCAGTTTTTACGGCGACGCTAGAGTTCCTGATGAACCAACATCCGAGCTAGTTAAAGACTGGGAATGCGGCACTTGGTAGACGCGGACAAGGACGAACGGAATAGGGAGCGGTGGACGGGCGAGTGAGGGCACGATGCCGACGGGAGAGTCGAAACGCCCCACTCCTTACGAGTTATTCATAAGATGGGTCAAGCGTTCGGCTTCCCCGGTGAATCGCGGTGCCTGACATTGGACAACAAGCTTGCGATTTGCGGCCAAGAGCGTCGCAGCCTCGTCACGTTTTCCCGAAGCCAGCAGTACTTTAAAAAAAAGCGGCCCCAACCAGAGTTGGCTGGCGCGCGACTCGGTGGGTGTGACGAGTGCTGATGCTCCATGACGAATCCGTTCGGCTTCGGCGATCTCACCTCGAAAGAAGCGGATCTGTGCGAGACATCTCCGACTCAGAGCGAACTATAGATACCGTTCTCGAAGGACGCTGATGTGATGGGATACGTGACCGGCAGTGATGTAAGCAAGAGCGCGGACGGTGAAGGGGTTGCCGCTGGCGATGCCGATTCGTAACCAGGCTTCTTCGGGCATGTTGCGAAAGAGGGTGAGAGTGCCTGCTCGAACCGCACGAAAATCATCGACGTGACTGGCCCACGAAAAATCATCGGCACGAGCGGATGCGGCGCTAATTTCCTGATCGTAACTCGGCAAGGCATCGGGAAAGCCGCGCGCAAACCAGAGTGCGCGAAGGGCAAAGACACGCTCGGTATCGTTGACGTGATTCAGCAACTGTCGTATCGACCACTTGTCGGGCGCATAGCGATGCAGCGACTGCTCTTCGGAGATGCTGCTCAGGAAGGCAACGGTCTCGTCCAATTGTTTCTCAAGCGCGGTCATAACATCTTCGCCTGCTACTCGCTCGATGTAGCGGGAGTAATAAGAGTCAGCTTCGTTTGGGGCGGGTCGTCCTAACATGGCGAGAATCGTAATTCGTAAATGGGAAATAGTAAATCGTAAATCGTAAATCGGCACTCGTTTCAGGCAAACATCGTTTTCCTGGCTAGTGTTCCTCGCGCTTCTTGATCGCGAACCAATCATCAAGCATCACTCCGCACATCAATCGCTCCAATTGTCACAATCTCTCGCCTCATGTTACTTTTGAACTGTAAATCACCATAAAAGCCCAGCGCTGATCCTGCGTTCGAAGAATGAAAAGGTCCTCCCCAACACCGCCTGCAAAACCTGCCAACAAACGCTTACGTGAATTGACGGCCGAGCTGCGCGAGCTCGAAGCAAAGCTGCGTCTCGGCGGCGGGCCGGACAAGATCGACAAGCAACACGGACAGGGAAAACTCACTGCCCGCGAACGTCTTGAGCTCCTGCTTGATAAGGACTCTTATGCGCAGGAAATCGGCTTGCTCGTCGCGTACGATCAGTATGACGGCGGCGCTCCGGGTGCTGGAGTTGTTACTGTAGTCGGACGAGTTCAAGGCAGGGAAGTCGTTGTTGTGGCAAACGACGCAACAGTGAAAGCCGGATCGTGGTGGCCCGAAACGATCAAGAAGATCCTGCGAGCGCAAGAGATCGCGATGCGTTCTCACGTGCCGATCATCTACCTGGTTGATTCCGCGGGCGTAAACCTGCCTTATCAGGGTGGTGTGTTTCCCGGTCAGTATGGCGCTTCGCGAATCTTTTATTACAACTCGCTCATGCGTCGCTATCTCAAGATCCCGCAGATCTCCGCGGTGATGGGGCCATGCATTGCTGGTGGTGCTTACCTGCCGGCGCTCTCGGACGTGATTGTGATGGTCGAGGGAACGTCTTTCATGGGTCTGGGCGGCGCAAATCTGGTAAAGGGTGCGACCGGGCAAACAATAGACAACGAAACGCTCGGCGGTGCGCGCGCTCATAATGAGATATCTGGGGTGGCCCATTACCGCGTGAAGGATGATGAGGCGTGCATCGCGAAGATCCGGGAGTTTGTTTCGGAGCTCGCCGTTAGGCCAGTGAGTCCCGTCATTGTTCTGGTACCTGAGGAGCCGCCGCGGCTAGCCACCGATCTCTACGACATTATTCCCGAGGATCATAAGCAGCCTTACAACGTGAGGGAATTGCTCGATTGCATTTTGGATAGCGGCGAACTTGATGAGTTCCAGTCTGACTATGCCCGGGAGATGATCACGGGTCACGCGCGCATCCGCGGCATTCAAGTCGGTATCATCGCGAACAACCGGGGAATGATTCGCGCCCCGGGTGGTGGTCCGCCGCGCTTTGGCGGGATTATCTATACTGAGTCTGCAGAAAAAGTCGCGTACTTCATCGACACCTGCAACAGACGTCAGACGCCGCTGCTCTTCATCCAGGATGTTTCGGGTTTTATGGTTGGCCCGGAGGCGGAACATTCCGGAATCATTCGCGCCGGGGCGCGATTCGTTGAGGCGATGGCCACCGCACTCGTGCCGAAGATCGTTGTGACAGTGAACCATGCGTCGGGCGCCGGGTATTACGCCATGGCCGGTCAGGGATTTGATCCCAACTTCATCTTCAGTTGGCCGACTGGACGAATGGGAGTGATGGAAGGTGACTCGGCCGTGCAGGCGGTCTTTGGGAGTCAGCTTGAAAAATTGAAGCGCAATGATCTGACACCAGACGAGAAGTTAACGGCCGAGATGAACCAGGTGCGTGAGACGTACGAGATGGAGTTGGATGCCAAGTACTCGGCGGCACGCGGCTTTGTTGATGCGGTGATTACACCAGAATCAACGCGTGATGCGTTGGAGCTGGCGCTCCGTACGGGTTTGAATTACAGCGGGCCGCACATCGGGCAGTTTGTGTTGACCGTATAGAGAAGGTTTCGAGTTCCGAGTTTAGAGTTTCGAGTTCGGAGTCTGGAGCGCGAAGTCTCGAGTTCGAGGTTCGCAGCTAAACCCTTTAAGTTAAAGCGAAAACGTTCGCTTTTGGTCACAGCCCGTAGGCCGAACTCCTCACTCAGAACTCAAAACTTGGAACTTGGGACTCGAAACTCGAAACTCGAAACTCGAAACTCGAAACTTAAGAAACCGATGAAAGATAAGATTCGCGTAGCTGCCGGCCAGGGGTTTTGGGGGGATCTGCTCGACGCGCCCGTGCGTCAGGTCCAGGGCGGCCAAATTGATTACCTGATGCTCGACTATCTCGCGGAAGTGACGATGTCGATCATGCAGAAGCAGCGCTCTCGCGATCCCAAGGCCGGGTATGCGAAAGATTTCATCCCTTTGATGAAGCAGATTCTGCCCGCGCTAGTTGAACGAAACATCCGCGTGACCGCGAACGCGGGGGGCGTCAATGTTCCTGGTTGCGCGAACGCCGTTCGCGAAGCGGCGCGCGAACTCGGACTTTCAGGCAAGCTAAGGATCGGTGTGGTGACGGGCGATGACATCATGCCGGATCTCGATGAGCTGCTCGGACGCGGCATCGAATTGCGCAACATGGATACCGGCGAACCGCTCTCGACGGTCCGTGATCGGATTCAGAGTGCGAACGTTTATCTCGGTGCGTGGCCGATGGTTGAAGCTCTAAATCGCGACGCTCGAATCGTGATCACCGGACGCGCGACAGATACAGGCTTAACGCTTGCGCCGCTGATTCATGAGTTTGGGTGGCAGGCTGACGACTGGAACCGAATGGCGGCAGGCACGATCGCCGGCCACATCATCGAATGTGGCGCACAATGTTCGGGCGGCAACTGCCAATACGACTGGCGCAGCATTCCGGATCTCGCTGATGTTGGTTTTCCCATAGTTGAGGCAACACCCGACGGCTCGTTCGTAATAACCAAGCATGAAGGTACGGGCGGCTGCGTGAGTATTCAGTCGATCAAAGAACAGCTCGTTTATGAAATGGGTGATCCCCATTCCTATCTCACGCCGGACTGTATCGCTGATTTCACCACAGTTCAGCTTGAAGCTGCTGGAAAGGATCGCGTACGCGTCTATGGCATCGAGGGCCGCGCCGCCACTGACTCTTTGAAAGTTTCGATTAGTTATGCTGCGGGCTTCAAAGCCGTTGGCACTCTTGTCTATTCATGGCCCGATGCATATGACAAGGCGCAGGCTGCCGACAGAATCCTGCGGGCGCGACTTGATCGACTGGGCCTGCGCTTCGATCAGGTGCTTACCGAGTTTGTTGGAGCGAACGCCACTCATGGAGCGTTGGCTGGCGCACCGCGAAGCGATCTGCCGGAGGTGCAGCTGCGGGTAGGCGTGCGCAGTGAAGACCGCTCCGCCGTTGAAAGATTTACCAAAGAGATCGCACCGTTGATCCTTACTGGGCCTCCGGGTGTGACCGGCTTTGCCGGAGGACGACCGAAGGTAGAAGAGATCGTCGCGTATTGGCCGGCGTTGATTCCGAAAGAGGAGATCACGCCTCAGGTTGAAGTGATTGAGGCTTAAGAAAGTCTCAGGTCCAAAGTCTCAAGCTCAAACTCAGGTTGGTGCAAGTTGTATGATGCTAAACATGAGATTGAGATTTGCGATCCGAGAGACTGAGACGCGAGACTTGAGACTTAAAAGTATGCAGATCCAATTAGTAAAACTTGCCCACGCCCGGTCTGGTGACAAGGGCGACACAGCGAACGTCGGATTGATCGCTTTGCGTGAGGAGTTCTATCCGCTCCTGGTGCGAGAGGTGACTGCAGTGCGCGTTAAGCGGCACTTCGCCGGTCTGTGCAAAGGCGAGGTTGAACGATTCGAATTGCCCAACCTGGGCGCGCTGAATTTCCTTTTGCACGAAAGCCTCGGTGGAGGCGGCACGCTTTCCCTCATGACCGACGCCCAGGGGAAAACCTTTTCAACCGCGCTGCTCAGAATGGAAATCGAACTCCCAGATCACGAAGCACAGAAACTGGGAATCAGCTCATCTTAATGTAATTGGAAGCAGCACAGCTTCCCCGCGCTTTCACGCGAATGTCCTGCAACGATCCTGACAACTCACCAACCGGAATCACTCATCACTACGCCAACGTCAACGGCATTCGTCTCCACTACGCCGAATCAGGAACTGGTAACGAGCTCGTAATCCTCCTGCATGGCTTTCCTGAGTGCTGGTTCTCCTGGAGACATCAGCTGATCTCGCTCGGCAGTTGTTATCACGTCATCGCTCCCGACATGCGCGGATACAACCTGAGTGATAAGCCCCCACGCGTAGCAGACTACCAGGTCGAAACGATTGCTGCTGACGTGATTGGGTTGATAGATCACTTTGGCGCAGACAAAGCCGTCGTTGTCGGTCACGACTGGGGAGCCGGTGTCGCCTGGGCCGTCGCGCAAAAATATCCGGAACGACTTTCGAAACTCGCCGTATTGCAGGTCCCGCCTGCCGCTGTCTGGCGGGCCAACATGTCGGTAAAGCAGATGCTCCGCAGCTGGTACATGTTGTTCTTTCAACTGCCGGCGATTCCGGAATGGCTGATCAGTCGAAACGATTTCGCGACCCTGGACCAAACTTTTAAAGACAAGGTAGGACGAAAGGGAAGTTTCACTGACGGAGATGTGGCAGTCTACCGAGAAGCGCTACGCCAACCCGGTGCGATTACAGCCGCAGTTAACTATTACCGCGCGAACCTGTCGCGGCTGACCCGCGGATCGCATACAGGTGAAGGCTCGGAGACAAAGACTTCGACAAGTGACGGCCGTATTCGCGTTCCGACCCTTTTCATCTTTGGCGAACAGGACTTCGCGATCCTTCCGCAGACTGTTTGTGGGATAGAGCGGTACATCGACGCGCCTTACCACGAGGTGCGTATCCCCGACTGTGGGCACTGGGTGCAAAACGAAGCGGTGGCGGAAGTGAATGCTGCTCTCAAAGAGTTCCTCGAGTCATAGCGATCCTCACGGCCGCACGCGCACACGGTAGAGGATGTAATCCCCCACCTGCTCACCTTTGTCTCGCTCATACCAGCGGTCAAGATTCGACAAGTTCGGTGCGCCAACCGCAGGAACGATGACATAGGAGATGACATGCTCGAGCGCGCGGTCTCGCGTGAAGGAAGAAGAATAAGCCTCGTAGTCAGCGACCTGCGCGGAGATCTCCTCGTTAGTAATTGGTGTGATCGTCATTGCGAGATCCGGTATCACGCGTTCGTGCCCAAAGGCTGCCGCCGCGAAGGTGCTCATCGGTTTTCCGAGTTCTATTCCAAAGGCGCTGCCGTCGATGCCGGTGTAATAGAGGTATTGGTAAAAGCGCGCTCGGCTTTCCCCGGGAGCGAGATGCAGAAAGTCGAAGTGGGGCGCCCAGAAGACAGCCTGCGAGGCAAAAGTCGGAAGAACCACGGCGACTTTGTTCTCGCTGGCCAGCACGAGGGGACGAGGATCGATGTCGCTCGTTGTTTCCCCCTTGCCTGAGAGTTGTCCTAGTCTTTGACACACCGCAGCAGCGCGATCTGTAAACTGACTGTCTCTGATAATTACCTTCGCCGGGGCCAGCACTTCGATTGCCGCCCACCAGATCGCGATAAAGACAATTCGCCCAGCCACGCGATAACGGATTGGTCGCTTCGCTGCATTCTGGCCTCGCCAAAGAATGATTGCCCCGACTACGACGCCGACAAGCACCACATAGTTTGCGATGAACCATTGGTAGTGGAACGGTTGCAGAGAACGACCAGTAAGTACTTGCTGGTTGAAAACAATGAGGGGGGTAAGCGCAAACGAGGCCGCGAAGAGAGTCTCGGGCGCGCGCCAGTTGACCGTGCCGCGCGTGGCGGCAAATGCCAGCAGAGTGATCACTGTGAGTCCCACCAGCTCAGGTAGGCGCACCAGATCCGGCGCGTGTGAGAGCACAAGTTTCTGTCCCGCATCCATCGTTGCGGAACGATGAGTGAGCAGTATCACGTAGGGAACGAGGGCGGCGACAGCCAGCCCCATCACGATTGCAAAGGTTCTTATGTCACTGCGCAGTTTGCCTGCATGCGCTGAAAACCAGAGGAGCGCGACGCAAGCGAGCCACGCCAGGGCAGTAGTCCAAAGGAAGAAATAGGAAAAGATCAGAAGGCCGAGACTTATACCCGCAGCAACAGCCCAAAGGATCGTGCGCCGCTGATCGCTGAGAGACTTCCAAACGAAAGTACAGAAGAGAAAGAACAGAGGAAAAGGAACCAGAGGCTCGTATTTTCTGAGAAAGGGAAGAAAGGAGTATTGCGAGCCCGAGATGAAAAGGTGAACGAGACCTTGCCCGGCAGCGAGAGCGCCAAGGCACATTACAAGAACTGCGCCCGCAGCGGCGAGTTTGACGTCTTCTACTACAGTACTAAGTAGCCAGAAAATCGCGAGGCACGACAGAAACGGGAAGACGACGCCGACAACGATAAAGGCAGTAGATGATGAAGCGCCCAGGAGGCGCGCGGGAATGGCGATCAGATAAGCGGGGACGAACTGAATAGAAAAGAGCGACTCGGGTTGCACATCACCAGGTCGATCGTCACGACCCGTGTACGCATCGCTGCGACGAGGTCGACCATCGATCAGCGCCTGAACATACGCAGAGTAGACCCATTCATCGCCGTGAAGTTCGGCATAACTGCCGTTCCAACTTGCGCCTCGCGATCCCCAGAGCAACAGTTGCGGACAGAGGGCCAGCAGCGCAATTGCGGCGGAACCCCACAGAGCCCATTTCCAATTTCGGGTACGAGCCATGAAGTTATTCGATAATCTGGTAACGAGAGGAGAAAGTCTCAGTAGAGTCCGGGAATCACTCTGGCAGTGCGAGACTTGTAGAGCTCGTATTCGGGGAAGGCTTTCTCAAGTACAGTCTCTTCGTTCTTCATCCGTTGGAACTGGATCACTATATGGATGACGAAAATCAAAGCCGTGTAGACTGAGAAGAATTGCAGCAGCACGCCGAGCGAAGCGACCTCCTCAAAGAGATACAACGGATGTCGTACGATGCTGTAAGGTCCGGTCGTCACGAGTCTGCGCGCTTCCGCCATCAAACTGAACGAGCGTCCCAGGTGAGCCAGAGCAAAGATCGACAGGATTGTTCCGCTGATACTAATGGCACTTGCGATGCTTGCTTGCGTCAACGAAAGTTCAGCACGCGGAAAAAGGGTAACGAGAGCGACGAAGAAAGTGCCGGCTATCGCCATCACGCGCGGCAGGATACTCTTGGCTTTCTGGACTGGTTCAAGTCTGATGAAAAATAACACAGTCATGAGTGCCAGGAAACAGACCGTAGATGTTC
>JBDTYQ010000020.1:0-49218 GCA_040005515.1 bacterium | reverse complement strand
AAAACAATGGGGCGGCATGTGGGGCTCGAACCCACGACCTCCTGAACCACAATCAGGCGTTCTAACCAACTGAACTAATGCCGCCACAAAATCAACCCAATAAAAGCATTGCCCCCGGCAGGACTCGAACCTGCGGCCCTCTGCTTAGCTTCCAGCATCAGGCTTTCCCTGACCGCCCGCAAAAAAGGGGTTGCTGGCTGGACTATATCTTGGACGTCTCAGTCCCGACCCGTATAGTCTCTGAGGATCCCACTCGCTTGCATGTGGTTTCCTGCGGATTACCCAATCCTCGGGATTTTTACTCGCGTAATACGCAGAGTACCAGAGGCTCTCAGGGCGTCCCCGCATATGGGGTCGTACACTTAATAGGTTCCTTCAAAACCTTCCCCATTAAGGCTCCAACAAGGCAGATGCTCTATCCACTGAGCTACAGGGGCGCACTTGTCGATGTCGCGCGATGTTAGCACGCTGATGGTTGTTTGGGTCAACCAACACTAATCTTTACGGAGTTACGCGCGTCAAAAGTAAAGAGACCGACCCGAGGGGGGCGGTCTCTTAAGTTTATGAGTAATGAAAAAACCCTAGGCAGCTCGCGGGTGTTCAGTGCTCTCCGCGAAGACACGACGGCCGTTCAACGCGTCGTCAATTATCTCGCGTACAGCTGAGGTATCCGGATTTACGTCCATGCGATCACATGCGCGCAGATGTCGGATGATTCCCTCGGTCGCAATCTCGACTGCGAGGCCGGTTAATTTCGAATACCGTCGCGCCTGAATATGGTCAATTCTTTGAATGCGCTCTTCGAGCGGTAAATGTCTATCGAAAGTCACGTTAGCTTTTGCTCCTCTAATGCCCGGTGTCCGGGTTATTTATGTTCCTTTATAGATGCTTCACAAAAGCAGAGGGATGCAAAACCCTTACATTCACAAGAGATTTGCGACAAAGCCTGTGGCTTGCCCCCTCGGCGAAAGTTTTGTGTCCAGCGGAACAGGGGATTATATATGAAATCGCGGCAAATGCTACAAAAAAACTTTTGAAGGCTTAGTATTTCAGTAAAACTACGGTGTTTAGTGCTTGCACGCTCAACGGGTAGATAAATTAGACGACGATGCAAAAGCGTGAGCGCCGCTCAGATTCATCGCATGAACCTGAGCGGCGCCTAAACTTTAGCTGGGGAGAAGGCTGCCGAGCCTATTTCTTCGGCAATACCGTGTCCTTCATGCCTTTGCCAACGCGAAACTTGAGCGTGGTCTTGGCTGGGATTTGGATCGTTTCGCCTGTTGCGGGATTCCTTCCCTCACGGGCCTTTCGCTCCGATTTGACGAGTTTGCCGAATCCTGGGAGCACAAATTCTCCGTTGGATTTCACCTCGCGCGATGCGAGGTTGTAGAGTTCGTCGAAAAACTCCTTTACCTGCGCGCGTTTCATTCCAGTCGCTTCTGCAAAGTGATTGAACACTTCCGACTGGGTCATACGCTTCTTGCCTGTCGCCGCTTTGGTCGCCATAATCTGGTGTGACACCTCCAATAAGACGTTACAATTGAAAAGCTTTGCGACACTGATATATCACAGTAAAGCCCCAAAGTCTCGAACAATTGTCAAATTCTGGCCTATTTTCGAAAAAAGAACAGTCGCGGAAAAGCGTGAACCCATCCACACCTAACCATAGCCGAGGCTATCCAATCTCGATGTCTGTCCCAAACCAAGGTTCGACAAAACTTAGGTTTTCCTTTTCGAGCATTGCAGCTATTCGCCTGCTTCTTCGTTTTCCTAAAATTCCGTCACATTCTTTATACGGTTGGCCATGGGTAGCCGGGTGAACTCAGAATCATTGTCGGCCTGCATGGATGGGAGTTCTGCATCAACAACAGCTAGCCGGGAATAGGCAAAGGGCCCTACGTTACGCGTCAGGGCCCTGAATTCCGAAGTGCCATTAGATTGCGGGCCGGGGTCCGGGCATCCACATGACCGGAGGCCTGCGCGCACTTTTACTGCTTGGGTCCGATGATCGGAGCTGGCGGACTTGTTGCGAAAAATCCTCCATCAGGTGCGTCGCCTCCTGAAACAGGTCGGCTATCGATCCCGCACGACAAGTCTGGATTCTGACTCTTGGGCACGCCCACTCGCAGAACCTTCAGCGAAGTGTTGTTGTATTGATCAGTAGCGGTAATGCGGATCAGATAGACTCGGCCATCACCCCCTCCCATTCGCTCTCTCCGCAACCGGATGACACGATTGACCCCTGCACCCGTGACCACAGCATCTGGGGAAAAGTTGCCGTCACCTTCGGTCATCACTTCCGGCCTCTCGTCGCTTGTGACCTTTACGTCAATCGCAATTAGCGATGACGGCGTGCAATTGTCGGATACCGCTAGGCTCAAACCAACATCCTGAAGATCGTGATTGGCTGGCCAGAGGCAGGAACTTGCCACAGATGCAGTGATGACTGGAGGTTCTACATCATTGACCATGATGGTTTGTTGGCAACTTGCCATGTTGTTACTGGCATCAGTCGCTTTCCAAGTGATGGTTGTAGTACCCACCGGATAAGGAGCATTCAATGGTTGCCCATCACTACGGGCACCACTTACGCTCACGCCGGAGCAGTTGTCCGTCGCCGTTGCGACGCCGGGGTTTACCATCGCCGAGCAAAGCCCGGGATCGTTGCCGACATTAATGTTTCCCGGGCAAGTAATGACCGGATTCTCTGTGTCGTTCACGGTCACAGTGAAGTTACAACTAGGACCAGCCTGAGTGCTGCAATTGACGGTAGTTGTACCAACGGGGAAGAAAGATCCAGAAGCCGGAGTGCAGGTTACTGTTCCACAGCTAACGGCATTCGGATCTGCATAGTTCACAATGGCCCCACACTGTCCCGGATCATTTGACACGGTCACGTTTGCGGGACAACTAATCGTGCAATCAGTCTGGACCTTGAAGAAGATTGGGTCGTGATTGGCCGTTGTGCGACCAAACGGAACACCATTGCCCGTGAAGACTCCAAAGAATGTTGTCCCCACCGACTTTACCTGTTGGTAGTCTCCGAGGACACGCTGCCTGCACGCACCGCTGTCAGTGGCCGAGGACAGAAAGTTTTCGAGTACCAGATTGGTCGGGAAAGTCTGACCATGGTCGATACTCATCGCAAAGTGGACCGAGAACATTGGAATGTTGCTCATCGAGGATAGGCCATCGAATTGGGTATAAAGCACTCCCACTGTGCCATCACTTGCGACGGCAACTGATGGCAAGGCAGCTTGTACTTGACCGGTAACGAAAACTTCGCCTCCTATAGTTAATCCTCCCGAGCCATTGTCCTGAAGCCGGCGAATTGCGAGCCGATTGTTGTTAGTACCGGAATCGCGGTTGCCGTAAACGTAGTAGACATCACTGTTCGTCGGATCTACCGCCGCGTGAAGCACTCCTCCTAAAAGCGCATTGACCGTGCCGAACTTAAAAGTGTTGTTCGTGCAGCCCGTGCCGCAACCGGAAGGACATGCCTGCGTGCTATCACCAGTGGCCACAGCGATACCGCCTCCATTCCCGTTCAGCGTCCAGGTTTGCCCGCCGTCTGTAGATCGATTAAGCCGGTAGCTGATGTTGTGCGTACCATCGTCGCCCCCGCCAGCGCGAACCTGCCATAGGCTATAGACAGCTCCGTTGGTCCGATCGACCGCAAGTCGATGCCCGGGATTGACGAAGCCGCCACCGGTATTACCGGATAAATTGTCGCGAACGAAGTTGGGGGGATTTGTACCCAACGAGACAGCGACTCGCATGCTGTTTGAATTGAGTTCGTCATAAGCAACGTAGACATTGTCCTGAGTCATGGTTGTGGGGTCGCGGTTGACCAGCAGCCAGGGCTGATCAATTCCCGAAGTGGTTACGTTGTTGGTACGTTGGGTGACGCCCATTTGGACCAGCCAGTTCCAAACTGTGGACATCGTTGGATCAGTTGTTGTTCCGCTGAAGATGTCGATGCTTGTGAGGAACGTGCCCGAGACCCCATTCGCGCGATCGTAATCGAAAGCCTGATCACAGGGACAACCCGTAGCACCGGGGATACCCGGAGGTGCCGGGACAGTGAATTGCTTTGTCCAGTTGTTGCCGCCATCAGTAGAGTGCCAGATCGGGGCGTTTGCTCCCCAGCTGCCTGAGAAGGCAGAAATTACGATCTCATTAGGGTTGTTTGGATCGATTGCTATGGATGGCTCACCATCGTTCGCGGTATCGGTATTCGTCAGGTTCGGGTTGGTGTTGTTGACCACCACGTCGGCGACGAACGCAGTCGGAAATATTGCCGTTGGCAATGCGGTCTTTATTCGCGTTGGTAAGGCTGGACGGCCACCCGGCGCATAATCTTCGGCCAGCGCGCGGCGAGTATAAGAAGTGGTATCAGGCGGCGAGTCTCGTTCCATTGTTGGTTCCGTATCTTGGCTGTGGCTGGTGGGAGGAGCCACGGTTACCAACATGCAAATAACACTCAACAAGAAGGCGATGAGAAGAAAAGAGTTTCTTGCACTGAACATAAGGTCTCCTCTTAGCAACCGAAAAAGGCAACGCTCTCAAATTGCGAAATGCGTTAAACGCGCGAGGTGGTTAGAGAGGCTAACAACTATACTGGTAACTCTAAAACGGACGCATCTTACTCCACGCTCTCTGAGAGTCAACTGTTTTTGTCCGTGTAATCTCCGTTTCAAGATTGAATTCTGTTTACTAATTTCTAACCGAGAAATGACAGGCACTTAAACCTTATAACTAGAAACGGCCGCCAAATTTTGGCGGCCGTTTTTGATTCAATTGGTCGGGGCGAGAGGATTCGAACCTCCGACCTCTCGGTCCCAAACCGAGCGCACTACCAGGCTGTGCTACGCCCCGACTGCGTACCGGTTGACTTTAGGTAGGCAGGGCATTCTAAGAGCCCGCTTCGCTGGCGGTCAAGTTGCCATCCAAAAAACTCATTAGGAACGCTCGAGTTGCTGCCAGTGCGAGAGCTCTATGACTGGTTCTGTCTTTGACCTCAATGGGAAGCTCACCAAAGCTCGAAGCGTAACCTTGTGGGATAAAGATAGGATCATATCCGAAGCCACCATTACCGGCAGGCGCTTGCGCTATCGTCCCAGTACATTCCCCTCTCGCAATATTAAGAACAGTCGCTTCAGAATCCACGATCGCAACAACGCAAACAAAGCGCGCCTCGCGTTGGTGAGCCCCAGCTTCCGTCAATTTCGATAGAAGTAAATCAACTCGGTCTGAATCGGAAGGGCCTCCAAACCGAGCCGATTTAAGCCCTGGTGCACCCTGCAAATATTCCACCTCCAGACCGGAATCGTCCGCCAGCGCCCAGCAGCCTGTGTGACCGGCGTACGCTGCGGCTTTGAGAATCGCATTCTCTTCGTAAGAGGTTCCGTTCTCGTCCGGCGGCGCGATAGGAGAATAATTTTGAAGCAGGCGCAATTCCAAAGGCAGATCTCCCAACGCGCTTTTGATCTCCGTAACCTTTCCCTGATTGCTGGTCGCGATCAGGAGTTCCTGCAGTTGCTTGTTCATTCTCTGGCTACTTGTTTCCCGACTTGTTATCTGGAAACAGCAATGGCATGAGCGTGCTGAATTGACCGAACGCAGATGTAGTTCTTCTGTCGATTCCTTTGTCGATCAAGGTGGTTTCGGTAGCCGCGTAAGGTAAGTTCTCGAGTTCGTTTCTCAGCTCATCCGTTTCCGGCGCCTGCTGTTTACCCTGAGCCCGCGCAGTTGCCAGAAGAAAAGATCGCACTCGTTCCACATCTTCGCTATACGTGACTATATTCGCTGATGTGTTAAGAGGCGCGAAATGAGTCACTCGCTCCAGACTGTTCGACGCAACCGCGTTTTGATCCTTCAAATGCTGTGACCAGCGACGTACGGCTTCATCTGGCCCGAGTAGCAAATATCCGGATACGAACTGATATCCGGTTTTGACTTCCTGCGACGCTGCGTCGTTACTTTCGCCAGCCGAACTCACATGAGTTGTCTTACTGAGCAGTTCTCTGAGGGCCTTCTCGTCGCGAACCTGAGCAATTAGTAGCGAGCCTGTGGGCTGGTGCTTCACACGCACTGTCATTATTTCGGAGCCAACGAACTGCAGGAACTCGTCAGGGTTTTCAATCCCGTATGGCAACAAAGCTGATTTGAGGATAGATGTGACGAGTATCGATGAGAGCGTGTCGAGCTGCGCTGACAGTGTTGTTTGGATGCCCTGCCAGGTCGCGCGCGGATCAGAGAAGTCATAAACAGTTAGGGACTGAAGATCCTCCGGGGGAATTTTAAGCCCCACATCATTTCGGCGTACTTCTTGAAAGAGCGGCTGCAGCCGCGCGCTAATTGCCGGTTGTAATGAAAACAAGTAGTGATCTTCGATTCCTCCGGCCGTCGGTCGCGCACTCCAGCCCACCGCGCCTAAAATCTTCGGAGCGCTACTCGCGATAAGCTGATTGAAGTTTACTCCGCTTGGTGACCTGCCAATTAGTAATGGAACTCCAAGAGAAACTAGCTGTGCCGCGTGCGCCGACGAAACAAATCCAAACGCGAGGGCGTTGCCGGAAGAAAGTTGTGAGCGCATCTGCTGCAACTCAGCATTGCTGCGCAGGGCGGGTCGTTGGCCGCGATGGACCTCGAGACAGGTTTTGACCGCACGCTCACTATTGCCAACAATCACAAGGCTGCCCTCGATGATTGCTACTATTTGTCGTTCACCAGTTCGCGCTGTCCATACCAGCATCTCACCGCCATCAACTGAAATCCGCGAGAAGATCGGCTGTCCGTATGCCTGCTCCGCAAATTTTTTGAGGGACGCTTCCACGGTCGCGGTGATTCGGCTCTTGGGGGTATGCGTTTCGATCAGAAGGGCGGCTTGGGGTTTTATGGTGATGACTTCGCCTTGTTCGCGTGCACCGAGATCCAGAACCACTACGGCAACCTGGGCGCGCGATAGAATTACACCGGGGGTTGGTCCAATCCCCGTCCAGGCGGTGAAACGAAGCAGCCAAGTTTGACTCGACCCGGTTCCGGTAGCTTCGGAACGACGGTTGAGGATCTTCCAGGCATCAGTGTTGGCGATGCCGTCGGCTACATCGACCAGACTGTTGGACTCCAGATATGCGATCGAATCCGCGGGAGCGAATTCAGACATGTCCGTTTGCAGTGGTCTGTTCCACCAAAGCCAAGCGGCGACGATCAGCGCAATGACCAAGGCCGCGACCGACAGGCGGGAGAAGAGTTTCATTCTCGGCATCGTAACTTTGAAGGCCATCACCGACAAGCAGCTCCAGGTGGCCGATTCTGACTTTAACCCGAGAACAAATCGCAAACGAATTGATGGCCGGTATGGCGTATGATACTTTGACTCGCACAATCAAGCTGATCTCAAGACCAAACATGAGGAGTTCATTACTCCACAACTCTGATGGCCTACCGCGACTTATCTGCCCAACCAGACGCAGCCGGCGACTACAACGAATTCCTTTCTGAGTTGCAAATCGCCTTGACTGAAGGCCGGCGGGATCCTAACGAAATAGTCAAAGAGACACTGCTACAAATTTACTTCGGGCAGGTAAGGAACCTGGAAGAGTTACCGTTCGCTGCTCGAACAGTTGTTCACTCCCTTGACCCGCGTAACATTACTACCGAACCTGAGTACTATCCCGATATTGATGCCAAACAGTATGCGCAACGAAAGCCATTCATTTGGCTCTGGCAGATGTTCGATCGTTCGCCCCTGGGACAAAACGCGCTGATCGGACACCGCTTCCGGCGCCTGCTGGCACCGCTGATATTTCAGCGAGTTGGTGACAACTTCAAATGCTGGAATCAGGTTGAATGGTCGTTTGGATACAACCTTTCCTTCGGGAACAATGTTGTAGTGCATCGTCACGTGTTGCTGGACGATCGCGGAGGAATTGAAATCGGCAACGACGTCTCTATCTCAGACTACGCAAATATCTATTCCCACACTCACGACATTTACGACATCCAAACCGTCTACAATCTTCCGACAAGAATCGGTAACGGAGTCAGGGTTACGTATCATGCGACCATACTTGCCGGTTGTCAGATCGGCGACCGGGCAATGATTGGCACTGGTGCCGTCGTAACGAAAAACGTTGAACCCGATCACATTGTGCTGGGCATTCCCGCAAAAACCGCGAAGGTTAAGAACTCCCCTAAGGACAGGGAATCCGAACATCGCGAATAGACCCCACGGGCCCCTAATCGTAAAGGAGAAATCCTGGAAGAGAAAATGGAGTCGAAGGGGACTGCTTCCAGAAACGGGTGCGTTTGCCCTCTTGATGCCTCCAGAACTGTCTGGTAAACCCTCCTCTTACAGTAGTTAAACGTGGCAAAATAGATATTGACAATGTTTAGCCCATACGGTACTCTGCCTTCATCCGGTTGACGTTAAGTTGGCCGTTTGAGGTACTGGCCAAGTGTCCCTTGTCATTGGAGAGTACTTCCATTTCAGCTTTCACTCTCTCTTTGAAGACAATCGATAAAGGCACACTCCGCGTGAGCGGAGGTCGCAAAGCCTACGGGAGTTAAGCGTCGAACACGACAAGCTAACTCGGCCGGGCTACCGAATGATAGGTTTCATTCTCGCCCGCAAGCTCTTGCTTGCTTCCAACACTGCAATCCGCCCGGCTAATTTCCTGCGCTAGCCTTCGTATGTGAGGCGGCAAAAAAATCTGCGCACTAAGGTACCCCGTTGAAATCTGCCAGTCACCTCCCGCGAAAAATCGCGAAGAGCCGCTTATCCAGAGCGCGAAAAGCTCGTGCTCGCCTGCGTCAACAGCAACGAGTTCGCACGCTCTCAGTTGTGAGGAATAAATAGATCATGTTCAAACAAGCCAAAAAAAATCTCGTGGGCCTCGATATCGGTTCCAGTTCCGTGAAGGCAGTCGAGCTGCAAAGGAAGGGAAGTAGCCTTCAGTTAGTCAGCCTCGGCTATGAAAACCTTCAGCCGGATACGATCGTCGACGGGCAGATTATGGAGCTCAACAATGTCTCCAACGTTATCACCAGCATCTTTAACGAACACTCAATCAAGACACTGAGAGTGGCAGCCGGCGTTAGTGGTCACTCGGTAATCGTAAAGAACATAGTCCTTCCGCAGATGAGTGAGGAAGAACTTCAAGAGTCATTTAGCTGGCACGCTGAAGAACACATCCCTTTCGACATTGCCGACGTGAATCTTGACTATCAAGTCATTGGTCATACATCCGACACGCTCAATGTTCTTATGGCAGCTTGCAAGAGCGACAAGATTGCCAATATGAAGCAGGCCATTCAATTGGCCGGCAAGACTCCGGTAGTGATCGACATCGATGCCTTTGCACTGCAGAACTGCTACGAAGTCAACTACCAGCCGCAGCCTGGCCAGGTCGTCGCACTCCTGAATATCGGAGCGGCAACAATGAATATCAATATCCTCAACGGAGTGCGCTCGGTTTTTGCTCGTGACGCTTCGGTGGGAGGCAGCCAGTACACAAGTTTATTGCAGAAGGAATTGGGCCTGACCTTTGAGCAGGCGGAAGCCGTGAAGCGAGGCTATGCGATGCCCGAAGGCGTCGAGGCCCGTCCCATTCAACCCATCATTGAAACCGTCTCTGACATCCTCGCGTTGGAAGTGCGGAAGACGATGGACTTCTACCGTGCGACAGCGGAAGAAGGCGGTGAGTCAATTCAGAAGATCCTGATAGCCGGCGGAGGCTCGAAGCTTCCCGGCCTGGCAGAGTACCTCGGCAAGCGCTTTGAGATTCCGGTCGAGGTCTTCGATCCGTTCCGACAGATCGAGGTGGACTCGAGAAAGTTTGATCCGGATTACATGCGAGAGGTGGTTTCGGAAATGGCAGTAGCAGTTGGTCTCGCGCTAAGAGGAGTCGAAGCGGCATGATCAAAATCAATTTACTAGAATCTGTCACCGAGCGACTCAGTGGCGTCGCAATGGTCGAAGATAGAATCTCCAGCCCGTTCATCCAGACTCTGTTGATGGCGCTGACCGTGTTTTGTCTGTTGGTGCTTGGAGCTGGTTACGACTACGTGAGTGCCAACTCTGCTCACGGAGTAGCCCAGCGTGAACTTGAGAACCAACGCCGCATCAATCAACAGATGATGGCCGTCAATCAAGAGCAGGCCGAGCTCGAACGTAAGGCTCAGGACATTCAGAGCCGCATCGATGCAATCAAGCGCTTGCGTGACTCACAACAGGGACCAGGTGCCGTACTTCGCGAAATCAAAGCGCGCTTTGATGCCGTTCCCGGACTCTATCTGAAGAGCATTGACCAAAAGGATGGAGAGCTGACGGTCGTTGGGGAATCTCCTAACGAAGCTTCAGTTACCCGCTTCGGGCAGAGCATGGAATTCTCGTCAGGCCTGTTCACGAATCTCGTAATCGAGACCCAGCGTGAGGCGCGGGGAGCCCAGGTTACTACGGCAAGCGCCGAGCTGCCGACTCTCCCGGTGCAGGAAGTCGTCACCTTCACCGTCACCTGCCATTACTCAAGCGCCAAGCCGCAACCGCAAGTAGCCGCTAACACGCCGGCAAATCAAGTGGCCGTCAAGAAGTAGATCCTGACGAAAATTACTCACAGGCCCCGCCAATGAATGTTGGGGAAGGAAATGAAAAGCGATGAGAATCGGTAACCTTCAATCAGTGCCCTGGTACCTGCGGCTCACAATCATGGTGGCCATCGCCAGTATCCTTTACATGGCTTTTTGGTATCTCGTAACGAGCGGCACACGAAAAGAAACGACTGCCCTAAACAATGAGATCGCGCAACTGCTGCCGCGCAACGCGCAGGCTCAGATTGCTTCTCAGCGACTGAATGAGTTCCGTGCGATCTATAAAGCCAGGGAAGAAGAATATGACGAGCTCAAGGCTCTCCTTCCGGAGCAGCGCGAACTGACGATGGTCTTGCAAGGCCTTCAGGACCGCGCCCGACTCACAGGAATCAGCTTCCGTCGCTTCCTGCCGAAGGAAGAGGTGACACAGGAGAACTACAGCGGCAAGAAAATCGAAGTCGGAGTTCACAGCTCATTCTCCCAACTGCGTGCCTTCTTTGAACAGGTCGCTCATTACCAGCGCATCGTTTCCATCACAAACTTTGGCCTGAAACAGCTGGACAAGCAGTCGAGGAATCAAACAGTGGAAGCACGATTTGATCTGACGGCGTTCTATGTATCGGCCGAAAGCCTGCAGAAACAGAACACTCCAAAACCAGCTGGTGCCGGAGGCCCAGCGCTTGTAGCGCCTCCTAAGTAGTTCGCGTGATTCTCTGCCGCTAGGATTAAAATTATGATGCACCCCACAAGACTCAGATACATCGTTGCCGCTGTCGTCCTTGCTTTCTCCGTCGGCAGCACGGCGGCAGTAAGCGCCCAGGACACCTCAAACAGCAGCGCCAAGCCGAGCGCGAGACCGGTCTTTGACGGTGGTCGCGATCCATTCCGGCGATACGAGGTACCTCGTCCCGTCACGAAAAAAGTAGCAGCAGTCAACGTCGTGTTGACTCCCTCGATTCAGGATCGGATTGCACAGTACCGGGCCCAGAAAGCTGCTGCCATGAGCGCGCGCATGCCGGCGCCAAAGCCGACCACGGCGTTGTTGCTTAGCGAAATGCAGGTCATCGGTATCTCTCATTCACCACGCGGCTACGCGGCAATTGTTGAAGCCACGCCCATCCACCTCTCGTACGTCCTTTATCCCGGCGAACGTTTCTACGACGGCCAGTTAGTCGCTATCGAAGACAATCGTCTGATCTTTCGTCATGAGACAGTATTTAACGATGGGCACCGTGACCACGCGGTCGAGATCAAAACGCTGAGGCAGGCGCCCACTGCGGAAGAGATGGCCCGCGTAAAAGGCTCTGGGGACACTGTTGTCGTTCCCGATAATAAGAAGACCGACGAGAAAGCTGCCCCGGCTAAGCAGCCATAACAGAGTTTCTGGTTCCGATCGCGCGGCTTGGCCGCTCGTGAAAAACCATTTCCCCCGTCGCAACATGGTTGCGCGGTTTGACAATCAACCCGGACGGTGCCGCTAGTGCGGCGCGCGCTTTAGTAGCAACAGCAAAGGAGCGTAGTGCGTGTCGGTAACGTCCAGTTATTCCCTTAAGGAGGGAAAGATGTCTTATCAGCCTCGAATGATTAGAGCCTTACAAAGGACCGCGCTCGTCCTGCTTTGCCTGAGCCTCTCTGGCATCAACAGTATGGCTGCAACATTGGATTCGCGGGCGACTGCCGAAGTAAACGCGAGTAGCAGCGAACTCTCCAGTCTCACACCACGTGTGATATCTGAAGATTCGTACTTGGTCGCCTGGAACTCAACGGATGAAGCTGCGGCAGCCGAAACACCGGCGCTTGCTGGAGGCTCTCAACCGAAGCCTCAACCGACACCGCCCGGCGTTTCTATGCCGCCTGCCGACAAGACCTCGCAGTCGGAGCAAGGGCGCCAGTACGGTCAGCCCGGGTTTGTCGGTGAGCCGATCAACCTGAACGTAGTCAATGCTGACATCCGCGACATATTGAACTACATCACCGAGCAGTACGGCGTGAACTTTGTTATCGACTCCTCAGTCGGCGCTATCCCAGTGACGGTGAACGTGCAGGATGTGCCATGGAACATCGCTCTCGACGCAGTCCTGAAGGCGAATCGACTGGGTGTGGAAACGAGCGGCAGCATTCTGAGGGTGGCGGTAAATGACGTACTTGCGAAGGAAGCTGAAACCCAGAAGGTAATTAATGACTCACGTCTGGATGCTTCTCCGCTCGTTACGGAATTCCTCCGCCTCAATTATGCACGTGCTTCAGGCACTCTGGCGCAGGCTGCAGGTTCAACCGGCGCTTTCTCCGGTGGTTCCACCAACCTGAGTTTTAGCGGTGGCGCTGGCGGCGACTCAACAGGCGGCAGCGGCGACCAGGGTTTATTGCCCATCATCTCTCGCCGTCTTTCCCGTCGTGGTTCCATCGAAGTCGACGGTCGCAGCAATACGTTGATCATCACAGACGTGAAGGTCAACATCGAAGCGATTCGTCAGCTCGTCGCGATACTCGATCAGCCTGAACCGCAGGTTGAAATCGAAACCCGAATCGTGATCGCACAGCGCAACTTTAGCCGTGACCTCGGCGTCCAGCTATCGGCCGGCGTTCTCAACACTAATCGCGGCGGTCTCGGCAATTTCTCTACGCTGCCGGGCAACCCGCCGCTTTCGGGTCAAGTTTCGCAGGGAGTCTTTGGTGGTCTCGTAGGAACACCTCAGCCAATCTCATCCCTCGCCGCCGCCGCCGCCAGCACAGTGATCGGTCTGACCACCGGCCTGATTGGTACAGCACAAATCAGCGCTTTAATCACTGCAGCGGAGTTAAGAGGTTCGGCGAAGACTGTGGCCACGCCGCGCGTAACTGCATTGAACAACCGTCCGGCGCAGATTGAGAGTGGCTCTCAGATTCCTGTGCAGACAACTCAATCAGCAGCTGGCACGGCCGTCGTAACGACCACATTCGTGTCGGTTCCGTTGCGTCTCTCAATCACCCCGCAGATTACAGATGCGGGTACAGTCATCCTCCGCGTCACGATTGAGAACAACACAATCAATACCGCTATCGCCGTGGGCGGCGTCCCCGGCATCGATACACAGCGCATGCAGACTGAAGTGCTCGTTCCCGATGGCGGCACGACAGTGATGGGTGGCGTACTGGCCGATACGGAAGGCGAGACCCAGCAGCGCACGCCCGGTCTGGCTTCGATTCCCGTACTCGGAAACCTCTTCAAGCGGAAGTTGACGTCAAGTTCAAACCGCGAAATCCTGTTCTTCATCACGCCGCACATCTATCACCCCGACTACCAGGGACGACCGACGGCGGTCAGCCCCAGCAACGGACCGAGAAGCACGACAATTTCGCAGCCCGTGCCGCTGGGCAACCCGCAAAGCAACACGCCGACTCCGACGCAGTTGCAACAACAGCAGAGCGCACCGCAACAGACGACGCCGCAACTCCTGGGCGCGCCCGCGCCAGGTGCTCCGTCAGACGCCGGTAGTGCACGGCCCGGTGCCCTGGGTGGCACACGTCCGTAGGAGAGTCTGCGATGTTCAAAGAAATGTTAGAGACCGTCATGAAGCATACCGAGGGCAGCCTCGGTGCGCTCATCATGGGTATCGACGGCATCGCCGTTGAGAAGGTACTCGGAGGAGCCAACGAAGCTAATCTCGATGTGGCAGCGGCGGAATTCACCGCGCTTGTCCGCAGCGCACAGCGAGCAGGAAGAGACACGGGCCTCGGTGATCTTCGGGAGCTTGTCATCTCCCTCGGAGAGGCAATTGTAATCATGCGACTCTTAAGCCGCGACTACTTCGTTGTGCTGGCAATTAAGCCCGAGGGCAACCTCGGTCGAGGACGTTTTGAATTGAGAAAGGCAGAGCTACAATTGGCGAAGGAATTTGCTGTCTAAAGCCCAAGCCTTTTGCATACTTAAAAGCCGTTTCCGCAAGGAAGCGGCTTTTTTCTTTTGGGTCTTGGGTTTTTGGACATGGGACTTTGGACTTGGGTTGTCGTGAGAGAAGTTCGCAGACTGAGCCCAAGAACCAAAGACCAAAAACCAAGAACTCGCGTTCACCCCTGAATTCTAAAATATCTAGGGTAGCTTCACGTACGGCATCCCACGCAGAATGATTCGCTGACGCCGCGCGACTCGCCGCGGATTGATCCGGGGATTAAAGATTGTCCTCGGGTTGGGAACCATCGCGGAGAGAAAGGCGGCTTCACTCGCGGAAAGATTTGCCGCAGGCTTGTGGAAGTAGTTCTGAGCCGCCGCCTCCGCGCCGTAAATCCCCTCACCCCACTCGATCATGTTCAGATAGATCTCGAGGATGCGTCGTTTTGTCAGCAGTCTCTCGAGAAAGATTGTGAGCACCGCCTCCTGGCCCTTTCGAATGAACGTTCTTTGCGACGAGAGATAGAGGTTCTTCGCGAGTTGTTGAGTAATGGTTGATGCGCCGCGCTTAAAGTCGGGAAGATAAGGCAGCCAGTCCTGCTCCGTGTCACCTTCCTTGTTTGCTTCCTTTGCCGCCTCGCGTTGCGCCTGGTCCCAAGCCTTCTGGATTGCCTGATAGTCGAATCCGTCGTGACTGACGAAGTTCGTATCTTCTCCGGCCAGGATCGCACGCTGCAGGTTTGGAGAGATCTGTCCAAGCGGTACCCATATCTGATCGCGCTTGGGCTCCTGTCCACGCGCAAGCGCTTCACTCGCGCGCGTGTCAATCAGCGATGTTGACGTCGGATTCGCGGAACGCAAAAGGGCAATACGAATAAGCATGAACGCTTCGTACCCGAGGATGCCCACGACAATCCCCACGATGCCCAGAAAAGTCAGTCGAAAGAGTTTGCGGATTGGGCTTCGTACCTTTGGTGCTCTTTTCATCTGCTTCTGCGAAACGACTCCCCTTGCAAGAGCGTCGTGCGCGTGCCGGCAGTATTGGCCACTTGTGAAGCGGACTGTCCGCCGCTTTCGCCAAAAATACTGCGACCAGCCCGAATCGTGTTGCAGTGGATTTCAACGGTATCGCTAATATTCTCGCCGTAACCGCCGGACATTACTGTGACGATTGGAATCTCTCTTTTATAGCAGGCGGTGAGCACGAGCTCGTCCCTCGTGCGCAACCCGTCGATAGACACTCCCAGTCGACCCAGCTTATCTCCCGCGTAAGGATCTGCGCCGGCAAGATAGAAAACGATGTCAGGAGCCTGAGCGAAAAGCGTAGGCAAGTTGTCGGCGAGAGCCTGAAGGTACTCGGCGTCGGACGTTCCATCCTGGAGTTCTACGTCCAGACTCGATTGCGCCTTAAAGAGTGGATAGTTCTTCGCTCCGTGCATCGAAAAGGTAAAGACATCAGCCTCACCGCTGAAGATTGTGGCAGTGCCATTGCCCTGGTGAACATCGCAATCAACAATTGCAGCACGCCGGATCAAGCGGTCTCTGTTTAAGACGCGAATCGCGATGGCCACATCGTTCAAGACACAAAAGCCTTCACCTCGATCTGCAAAAGCGTGATGAGTACCTCCGGCAAGGTTTGACCCCAGACCATTTTCGATCGCCGCATGGGCCGCTGCCAGAGTGCCGCCCACGGCATAGAACGATCGGCGCACAAGTGAGTCTGACCATGGCAGTCCGAGTCGTCGAAGCTCCGCCGACGTAAGCTGACCGCTCCTGAGCCGCGTTACGTAGTCATCTGTGTGAACCAGCAATACATCATCAACCGAAGCGGGCGCAGGCTCGATCAACTCGGCTTCTCCCAGCGTCCCTTCAGCTACGAGCCGGTCGCGCACCAGCTCAAATTTTCGAATTGGGAAGATGTGTCCGTCGCCGATATCGGCGTAATAGTTTGACGTGTAAAAAACGCGCATTGTGGATTCGATAATAACACCCGGGGATCTGATAAGTGTGAGTCAGGTGATAATGCGTTGGTAAAGGCGTGCATGTACCACGTCACGTAGTTAGGAGTGTCGGATCGCAGTCCAGTCGATATAATCCTGTCGAAACCGAACTCGGCAGTCACTACCAACTATGATTCCGAGCAAGGCATATTCCGTGGAGCTAAATTAGCACTGAGGAAATTTTGTGAAATAATTCTAAGCGACGAGTCCGCGCTTGCGTAGCGCGGCGCAGCGTTTGAACGGTTGCTTTCCATGCTTCGTTGACATCGATCGGTTCGCAAGTTAACCTGTTCTCCCGTGACACTCACGGGCTCAAAATCCACAAAATCCAACAATCCAGTAGCTGTCGCAATCATCCCCGCCCGTTTCGATTCGAGTCGACTTCCCGGTAAAGCTTTGCTCGAGATAGCAGGGAGACCCATGATTTCGTGGGTTGCCGAACAGGCACGAGCGGCGCGCAACGTCACTCGCGTAATCGTGGCTACAGACGATACCCGGATCGTTACCGCCGTCGAGGCCGCAGGTTTTGAAGCAGTTCTTACGAGAACCAACCACCAAAGTGGAACTGATCGCATCGCCGAAGTCGCACGCGACCTTGACGCTGAAATCATCGTAAACGTCCAGGGAGATGAGCCGCTCATTTCGCCGGAGACTATCGACCGGGCCATCGAGGCGCTGATTGAGGATGACGCGGAGTCGAACTCGCTGGATCAAACAACAGGAATGGTTACCACGTGGGAACCAATAGATCGCGTCGCCGATGTTCTAAATCCTGATGTGGTGAAGATTGTCGTAGATGAAGCGGGACGAGCGGTCTACTTTTCTCGCGCTCCGGTTCCTTATCCGCGTGATGCGATTCGTGAGCACGGCACACTGTCGCTGGCGCTTGCGAACTACCCAGGGTTGTTGAATGGATTTCGCAAGCACACAGGCCTTTATGTTTACCGTATCGACGTCTTGCTGGCATTCACAAGTTGGCCCCAGTCAGCTCTGGAACGGAGCGAATCACTTGAGCAACTGCGGGCGCTCGAGCATGGCGTCAGAATCAAAGCGATTGAAGCCAGCACGCGTTCAATCGGTGTCGACACGCCCGAGGACTTGGAGCGCGTCAGGGAAATCGTTTCCCGCCCCGAGCATTTAACCTCGACCAAACACCGAACGCCCAAAACCAGCAACTCGCGACCGGCGCTGATTCAAACTTGAAATTGTTTAGTTATAACGATTGGATCGGACTCGGTTTCATGGCACTTTTGATCCTGGCGGCGATCTTCGGCTTGCTGCGGTTAAGCCAGCCCTATGAAGTGAGCAACGAAGAATTTGAGAAACGAGCGCGCGAAGCACCGAGCTTGATGAGCGCAGGAATGAGCGGCTTGCAAAAGCTCCTGGATCCAGCCGCCGGCAAAGCGAGGGAAGTGCAAGAAGACTTAAAGCAGGGCTTTTACAATGGCAAACAAGAGTCGGGCGATAAACCACAACCTGGTGAACAGAGATAAACCTAGGAGACATCATGCCTAAATATATATTCGTGACTGGCGGAGTTGTTTCGAGTTTGGGCAAAGGCCTTGCGGCTTCTTCGATCGGCTGTCTTCTCGAAGCTCGTGGACTCCGCGTCGCGCTCATCAAACTTGATCCCTATATCAACGTCGACCCGGGCACGATGTCTCCGTTTCAACACGGCGAAGTCTTCGTTACCGATGACGGAGCGGAAACCGATCTAGACCTGGGTCACTACGAGCGCTTCACTCACGCGCATCTTTCCCAGGCCAACAATTGGACGACCGGTCGTATTTATCTATCGGTAATCGAAAAGGAACGTCGCGGTGATTACCTCGGCAAGACCATCCAGGTCATCCCGCACATTACGAACGAGATCAAAGATGCAGTCCGCGCGGTGGCAGAAAAGGACGTGGTCGATGTTGTGATTGTCGAGATCGGCGGAACCGTTGGCGACATCGAGTCGCTGCCGTTCCTCGAAGCAATTCGACAAATGGGTAACGAAGAGGGAGCGGGAAACACGCTGTACGTTCATGTCACCCTTGTACCTTTCATCGCGGCGGCAGGAGAACTCAAAACGAAGCCGACGCAACACTCAGTGCGTGATCTGCGCGAGATCGGCATTGCTCCCGATGTCCTTCTTTGCCGTTCTGAGCGGCCGCTTTCCCACGACCTCCGTTCAAAGATCGCGCTCTTTTGCAACGTAAGGGAAGCTGCTGTGATTAGTGCACAGGACGTTGATACGATCTATTCGGTGCCTCTTGCATTTCACGAGCAGGGCCTTGACGAGCTGATCGTGACGCAACTTGGATTCGGTGCGCGTGCCGCACAATCCGATTTAGCAGAATGGCGTGACCTGGTTGGGACCGTGCGCGAACCTTCCGGCGGCGAAACCTCAATCGCGATTGTCGGCAAGTATGTAGAGCTCGAAGACTCTTATAAGTCTTTACGCGAGGCGCTCACACATGGTGGTGTGGCCAACAAGCTTCGTGTCGCAGTGAAGTGGATTGAATCCGAAGAGTTGATGGATGACGACTACGAGTCACGGCTGCGGGACTTTGACGCCATTTTGATCCCCGGTGGCTTCGGTAAACGCGGTGTCGCCGGAATGATCAGGGCAATCTCGTACGCCCGACGCAGTCGGACGCCCTACTTCGGAATTTGTTTGGGAATGCAGACCGCTTGCATTGAATATGCGCGAAACGTTTGCGGTTTGAAGGACGCCGACTCCACCGAGTTTGACGTTGAAACGCCTTACCCTGTCATCTTCAAACTAAGAGACCTGGTCGGAGTCGAAGAAATGGGCGGCACGATGCGCCTCGGCGCATGGCCTTGCAATCTGACTCCTGACTCGTTAGCTCGAGAGATTTACCACGGCGCGGAGGACATCAGCGAAAGGCACAGGCATCGCTTCGAATTCAATCCCGAGTATCGCGAAATGCTGGAGCGTTCAGGCTTGATCTTCAGCGGTGTTTCTCCTGATCAGAAGTTTGTTGAAATCATCGAACTGCCGCGCGAAGTTCATTCCTGGTTCGTCGCTTGTCAGTTCCATCCGGAGTACAAATCCAAACCGCTCGATGCGCATCCCCTATTCGCCTCGTTTGTGCGGGCCGCTTACGAACATCGACTGCAGAATGAGACGTCGATGGACAAACGAGCGGAGCCAGAGGCGTTAATCCATGAACGCGCAAGCATCACCAGCGCAGACTAAAGGCGAATCCGTTCAATCATCCGGAACCTCACTACTCCAGGGTTTCGTCTGCTTACCGGAACTGCCGCAGTGCATCTAATGTCGTTTTGCGGGATAATTCCCGAGCCTCTCTCCCCGAGGCACGAGAAAATATGCTCCATTGTCCAATATGCGGCCGGCACTACTCAGCTGACGTTCAGTTGTGCCCCGAAGACAACTCACCTCTACAGGCTGATGCGACGGTGTCAAGCGACGTTCCTGTTGACCCAATGGTGGGGCGAACACTCGACGGCAAATACCTACTAGTCGAGCGGCTCGGCATCGGAGGGATGGGCACGGTCTACCGCGCTCGCCATCTACTCATCGATCGCCCTGTTGCCGTAAAAGTTCTCAACCCGCGATTCGTCGAAGATGAAGCGGCCCAGGTGCGTTTTCGTCGTGAGGCGAAAGCCGCTGGCAGGTTGCAACACGCCAATGCCGTTGGGGTGACGGACTTTGGGCAGACTGTCGATGGTTACGTTTACATCGTGATGGAGCTGCTCGAGGGACGTACCCTGCGGGAGGTCCTGGCTAAGGAGGCGCCGCTCGACACAGCGCGCGCTGTGGCCCTGATGCTGCAAACCGCTGCTGCAGTTGCTGCGGCACACGAAGCAGGAATCATTCACCGTGATCTAAAGCCCGCCAATATTTTCATTGTGCAGAATTCGGAAGTGCCGGCAGTCGTGAAGGTGCTCGATTTCGGTATCGCCAAACTCGCCGCGGATTCTCTCGATGACGACGACCCCAAAACGCTGACGCTTGTCGGTGCCATGATCGGAACGCCTCGATATATGTCTCCCGAACAATGTGATGGCGCCGAGCTAACTCCGGCGGCTGATGTTTACAGCCTCGGCGTAATTCTTTACGAGATGCTCAGCGGCGTCGTGCCGTTCTCCGGATCCACACCCTTATCGATCGCCATGAAGCACGCTTCCGAGCCGCCTCGGCCGCCACGTGAGTACGTTGCTTCGATTCCGCAGGCGTTGGAAGAAGTAGTACTTCATGCTCTGCAAAAGCATCCTGAAGATCGTCCTGCAAATGCGGCTGCGTTTCGTCGGGAGTTAATGGCGACGGCTGAGCGATTGGGACTAGAGCATGCTGCCACAACGAGCGCGCCTGATCTTGAAGCGCTGCGTCACGCCGGAACTGAATCACCGTCCGGCAGGTTAGTGATTGACATCGCGCGACTGCGTGAGAATCGAGCCGCAACATCCGGCGCAAGCGAGTTGACTGTGATAAGCGAATCGGCCGCCGCTGCAGCGCTTAGTCAGAAGCCCATTGCAGTTGCCGTTCCAGTCATCCCTAAACCAGATGGATCGTTCCCGCGGGTAAACGTGAACCTGGTTGAGCCCAAAAGAAAGCGCCTCCTCGTGTTGGCTGGACTTCTGGTGCTGGTCCTGGTGGGAGCAATCGGTCTATTAGCGGTTCGCTCTCCAGGCACAACGCCAGTAGCGGCGCCCGTCGCTAGTCCTTCGCCTTCACCGACGGCAGAGCCCACAGCGACTCCGACGCCAGTAGCTTCGCCCAAGCGAGAACAGATCAAACCTTCGCCGGCCCCGACAAATGCAAATGCCAATAAGAAGAAGGACAGCAAGGTGCGTTCGGCATTCAACAAGATGAAGCGCATATTCAAGAATCCGTTTTAAGAACTGCAAAAATCCGTTCTCTAGTGCTGGTGAAGTATTAGACTGTAACCATGAAATCGTTTGCGGTAGGCAATGCCAAGTTTGGAGATGGTCGTCTGACGATCATTGCCGGGCCGTGCGTTATTGAATCCGCCGAGCACGCGTTAATGATGGCGCGAGAATGTGCGGCGCGGGCAAGGGATGCGAAGCTCGACTTTGTTTTTAAGTCGTCGTTCGACAAGGCCAACAGATCTTCAATCAAGAGTTTTCGCGGGCTTGGGATGGAAGCCGGCCTGGAAGTATTGAGCCAGGTGAAGAGTGAATTGGGAGTTCCGGTGCTAACGGATGTACACGACGTTTCTCAGGTGCAGGCTGTTGCAGAGGTCGCGGACATTCTGCAGATACCTGCATTCCTGTCTCGGCAAACGGATCTGCTACTCGAAGCTGCGCGGTCCGGACGAGCAGTGAATGTGAAGAAAGGTCAGTTTCTAGCCCCGCACGACGCCAAAAACATTGTCGATAAGATCCAGGCGGCCGGATGCGAAAGACTCCTGCTAACGGAACGTGGAGTGAGTTTCGGCTACAACAACCTGGTGGTCGACATGCGCTCGTTTGCGATCATGCGCGAGTTTGGCGTGCCAGTAGTCTTCGATGTGACGCACTCTCTTCAGCTGCCAGGCGGATTGGGAGATGCAACTGGCGGTCAATCCGAATACATCGAACCTCTCGCTCGCGCAGGCGTAGCAGCAGGAGTTGATGCCGTATTCATGGAAGTTCACGAATGTCCCGAACGCGCGCCGTCGGATGGTCCAAATGCTTTGCCGCTGGAACGTATGGGGTCGTTGCTGCATGTCTTGCGAGACATTCACGAACTGGTGCGAAGCACTAAGGCAAATGCGTCGTCTGTTCGCGTCGGCTAATTAGTCCACATCGCTCGATACAAAGCTCTATCTAAAAAGTTTCTTAACTATAACCAACCGGGCATATGAAAACATTGTTTCTTGTCGCTCTTTCACTTCTGACCACTTTGGCAACAGTCTTTGCGCCAGCCCAGGAGGAGGCACGTGCGGCTTGGCAGATAACTAATTTCGATATCACGGCGAACGTGCAATCGGCCTCGCGGGTGCTCAACGCTGTCGCTGTTCTCACGGCGCGTAACGTTGGCAAAGGCTCGGGCTCCAGTTTTACTTTTCGTCTTAACTCGAAGGCAACCGTCACAGCCGTCACGGTGAGCGGCGCAAGCGCCACTTTTCGGGCGGTGTCTGAGTCGCGTGCGAATGTCCAACGCATCACCGCGGTACTTCCCGGCGCGATAGCACCCAACGGAAACCTCACCGTGAGTATCACGTACAGTTTGCCTGTAGAGAGCAACAGCGGCATGGCTGCGATTGCTACGCCAGGGTCGCAATTCCTTCCCGACTCATCGTGGTACCCGCTGCCGAATACGTCGTACACGACAAGAGGCGCAGATACCGCTTCGTTTCGCCTGACCGTGAACGCACCAAATGTCGTTTCATCCGGAACTCAAAAGGGAGGAGGAGTTGGGTCGACCGTCTACGAACAACCTCTTAACGCGCAACCGTTCTTTGTTCAGGGCGACTGGGACAAGATTGACGGAGCAGGCGACGCGAAATCCATCACGACGCTGCTGCCGAAGGGGGCCATTGCAGAAGAGCGAAAGCAAGCCGAGTTACTGATGGGGCTCGCCGCAAGCGCGCGCTCGTTTTACCAGGGAATGCTTGGGCCAGTTGTGGATGCACCGATTCGGCTTGTTGTAGTACGTCGAGGCGCCGGCTTTAGCGATGCAGGAACGATTCTGATCGAACCCGCTGCGCTGCGCCGCTTTAAAATTGATTCCGCAACAGCTCTCTTGATTTCCGAATCAGTCGCACGACTCTGGATTGGAGCGCAAACCGCCGTGCGAGGCGAGGGCAGCGGCACTCTACGTGAAGGGCTGGTGCGCTTTTTAGCGACGCTGTTCATTGAAAAACAGTTTGGTCGTGACGCTGCCGCCGGAGAGATTTTGCGCGAAAGACTTGCCTACAGCACCATTGCGAAGCGGGACGCTCCGCTCTCGCGAAGCTCAAGGCTTGACGAGACCTACTACAACTCCGTTGCCAACAAGGGCGCAATGGCTTGGCGTTTGATCGATCGGCGGCTGGGGCGAGATGTATTCACGGCCACGCTACGGGATTCATTGCAAGCAGGAAGAGACAACCTGAACGGAATAGGACTCGCAGCGCTCCGTGCGGCCCTCGTGCAAAAAGGTGGCGACAGAACGGCCGCGCTCATCGATCAACAATTCGATCAAGTCACGGATACTGATTTGATGATTGGCCTGCCGCAACAACGGGGCGCCGAATGGGTGTCTGCCGTACGCAATGACGGCTCCGTTGAGGCTGTGGTGGCGGCGGTAGCCACGACCGATCGCGGCGAACAGCTTTCGGTTGAAGTCACGGTTCCCGCGAAGAATTTTGGCGAGGCAGTGTTCAAAACTCCAGCTAAACTTGTGCGTGCAGAGATCGATCCAGAAAAACTCTATCCGCAAATTGACTACGCGAACGATATGGCGCCGCGGACGCGCTCGATATCCGAGGCGTTAGCTGAAGCTACTCGTCAGCTTGGCGCACAGGATTTTGGGAAGGCTGAGGCGGCCGGCCGCGAAGCTTTGACAATGGCGCCCAGGCTGGAAGAGATACGCATCATCCTCGCGAGAGCGTTACTTGCGCAGAACAAAGTTGACGAGGCGGAACAGGCATTTCGAGCGGCCCTGGATGAGGCGTTGCCAACTCCGAGCACTCTCGCCTGGGGCGCCATAGGGTTGGGTGAGATTCAGTTAAGGAAGGGCCAGAACTCTGAGGCAGCCAAACGTTTTAGTGAAGCCGTGCGCGCAGACGCCGAATACTCGTCTGCGCTAGCAGCCCGCGCTGATCGGCTCAAGGCAGAGGCGACCCCTGTGGTTGATGAAGCGGCGCGCACGTTCATTAGACAGTTGGACCAGGCCATCACGAGCGGCAAGAAGGTAGAGCTGGAGGCGCTGATAGGTTCCGGCGAGCTCGTTCGCTTTATCGGCGGAATTGTCGGTAGCCAGCCAGAAGTATGGCAGACAAAAGTGCTGCGCACGGAAGCTCTCGATACAAATCTATTAGCCGTGGATGTGAGTATCAATGCCAAAGAGCTCGGTCAGGAACGAGCGGGAACGGCCCTGCTCTTGCTCGACCGGAGCGGCGGTTCCTGGAAGCTCAGCGGGATCGAGTTATTCGAAGTTCGATAAAAATATGTCGGAACTCCCAACGATTGAACGTCGGGCTTCGCATATCAAGCTGCTCTTGATGGATTGCGATGGTGTGCTTACAGATGGTCGGCTTTGGCTCTTTGAGGACGGGGAACAAAAGGGTTTCCATGCTCACGATGGACTTGGTCTTGAGCTGTGGCATCGGGCCGGTTTGAAGTCCGGAATCATTTCAGGACGGAATGCGAGCGTGGTTGAGCGGCGCGCAGCCGAACTTAAAATGGAGTTTGTGCGACAAGGCGCCGAGGATAAAACGCACGCGTTCGATGAGATACTGTCGCTGGCCGGTGTCGAGGAATCCGAAGTCGCCTACGTCGGCGATGATCTTAATGATATCCCGCTGCTGCTGCGTGCCCAGTTGGCGGTAGCTGTCGCGAACGCCTCGGAGGAGACTCGCGCGGTGGCACACTTCGTCACTCAAACCGCGGGCGGGTCCGGCGCTCTTCGAGAAGTTATCGAAATGATTCTAAAGGCGCAGGGTCGCTGGGCGGATGTTACGGAGAGATTCTTGAAATGATGAACGCGGAATGATGAATGATGAATGATGAATGGAAAATGGCGAATGGAAAATGATCGTACCGACTAGCTTACCATGCCAAGACTTTCATTCAATTGACAGTAGAGCTTCACCTGACTATCTTTCGGCTTGCTGTTGTAACCGGAGGGAAGTTGGAATAAGTACTCGTTCATCCTTCATCCCTCATCGTTTGCCTTCGCGGGCGTAACTCAATGGTAGAGTGTCAGCTTCCCAAGCTGAAAGTTGCGAGTTCGATCCTCGTCGCCCGCTCCAAAACACTTTCTCAGACTGCAAACAAAGGACGAGGAGCTTTCAGCATCCCCTAACCGCCACCGTTTCTCACTGCCTTAGATGTCCACGGACGAGCAAGTCTCAGGAAGTCGTATCCACGATAGACACTAGGGCTGTCGGTGAAGGTGCTGGTGTAAAGGAAGTGTCCACGTGCTGGGATCACAGTGCCGCTTGGGATCACGACGTAGGCGTTTATCGCGTGACCGCTTGGATCGCAAAGCGCACACCGGTAAGCCAACGCAACGGCCCAGCCGGGAGAACCGTCCGTCGAGTTTACGATGATAGGCATGTTTGTATTGTTGTAGAGCTCCAGGAACTCATCGCTTGTTCCGTTGGGCCCGTCCAGTCGGAACTCGCTAATCAGCATATCCCCGGCATTTGGTGCGCGAACGAAGTTTGCTGTGGAAGTCGTATTGCTGGCGGGCACGTTGATGTTGTGAGTTTGCGAGCCACCGTCAGACCAGGAGGCGAAGCTGTACACGACGCCATTCAGTGTCTGCGGTGAAGGAACGCCGAGCGCGCGCTGCATGTTGACGACGTTTAGTTCCGAATAACCGTCGGCATGTTGTTGCCCGTCGAGATTGATCGACAGGCCTGCAGGGTTAGTAGTGAAATTGAGTGTGACAGTATTCGGGAAGATGTCGCGCGTTACCTCCGTCGCCAATCCACCTGAGTCCGTAACTACCAGGTGAATTCGGTACCAGACGTTTGCGGCGGTTTCGCCCACAGTCGGAATTGTAAACGTGCCGAAGGTTGAGCCGCTGGTAGGAGGAATAAACGGATGCGTGTGCGTGTCATGGTGAAAGACGACGGACCATGTAAACGCAGAGGGAGGTATTGACGAATCTTCATTGTCCGTGGCCGTGCCGGCATAGTTGATGGTATCGCCGGCGTTGTAGAAGGTCCCTGCCGCGGGTGCGGTGATCACCGGACTTGGTGGCTGATTTGAAGGCACAGTGAGCGTCGCATTGTTGGAGAACGCACTGCCGAACGCATTAGTAGCGACACAGCGAAAGAGCGCGCCGTTGTCGGCCGCAGTGACAGACTGGATGGCGTAACTCGTCCCCATCGCTCCGGAGATGTCTGCCATGTTGCGTTGCCACTGAAAGTTGAGAGGCGTCGATCCGTTAGCGCTGCAACTAAATTTCACCGGCTGACCGGCCGCAATCGTCTGGCTCTGTGGATCCTGAGTGATAGTCGGAGCAATCTGGCCGGCAGGGAACTGAATGCGGCCCAGAAAACCGGCTGTGCTTGACGGTCCCCGAGCGAGATACCAAAGACTGCCATCGTTCGAGACTTGCCGAGATCGCCGTTAGCAATGAAGCGGCTAACGCGATTGTGTATCGCGGGAGTTGTGGCGGTGTAGTAGACGTAAATAAAGTTGTTGGTTGCGAAGCTTGGATCGAAGGCTACTCCCAGAAGGCCTCTTTCCCCGGAAGAGTTAACCGTGAGTGTCATGAACGGAGTCGCGAGTAGTGCGCCGTTCTTGATAACGCGCAGTGCCCCGCCTTGCTGACAAACAAACAAACGACCGTCAGGCGCAAAGGTCATCGCGGTTGGGCTATTCAACCCGGTGATTTGAGTCTCAGTGAAGCCGGAGGGCAGCGTCGCGCCGGAGGCGACTGTAAAAGCAGCAATCGCGACCAGCAGCAGTCTTAATGATAAGCACACGGCCGGACGTAGGGAGTTGGCGCGCGACCGAAGAACACGGTTAACAAGCACAATGATAGGCGATGAGAGCTTCATGCTTTTCTCCGGGAACCGAAACTTTCAAAGTGGAGGAGTCCGCGTACGGCGGCTAGTCTTGCGGGGCCATCTGTTCTGAAATGATTATGCGAGGCGGCTGGAATAGCGTCAAGCAGAGCCTTCGTCCTATAAGTAACGAACCCCGACACGTCGGGGTTTGCGTTACTCGTTGTACGAAAGTCGGTGAGCGTATCAGTTGATCACTTATGGAACTCGAACCTCGCGACGTCTGACTCACCTAGAATTACCGTATCACCGTCACTCAAAGCATTCTCGGTAATGCGGGCAGACTTCGGATCGTTCAAGAAGGTTCCGTTGCGGGACGATTGGTCTTCAATCACGACTCGTCCGTCACGGACCCCGATCCATACATGCCGTTTGGAAATTCGGGGATCGGCGATCACGATTTGCGAGCTAGAAGCATCCCGGCCGATGCATGAGCCGTCGGGTTTGATTTCGAACTGCTGTCCCGTCAAGGCGCCTGAGACAAACTTAATAGAGCCATAGCTGATTGGCGCGGTGTCGGACTCGCGCGGGATGGCGACCGTGCGAGACAAATCAATCGTTGCGTTTTGGTCAACGTCCGGTGGAGCCTGAGGCGCCGAGGCAGGAAACGGAGGGGGTTTCGACGGCGGAGCCGGTGGCGTGTAGGACTGAGAAGGTGCGGGTGCGGCTGGAGGTTTCGGGCTACCGGCAGCACCTCCAGATTGAGACGGGGCCACCTTCGAGGTTACTCTTATTGCGCTTCCCTCCACGGCTTTTGTCTTGTTTTTCCTCTTCCTCATTATGAAGAAGGCAATGATTCCGCCGATCAGCACGAGCGCGATGAACAGAAGAATCACAACAATGACGGCGACGATCGCCCATGGAAATCCTGACTTGTCTTTTCCTTCCGCAATTGCCTGTTGGCTCCCCTGAATTAGCCGCGCTACTTCGGAGTGTTCCGGAAAGAGCCGCTTCACTTCTTCGAACTTCGGAATCGCTGCAGAAAAATGTTCCGCCCAATAGAGCTCGAGCCCTTCACGGTAAGACTTGTCTGCGGGACCTAGCTCATTTGTCACGCCTGACGCTTTGATGAACTCCATCACTGTGCTGGACGGAACGACGAAGTCGAAGCCGGAGATTTCCTGATTATTGACGCGGTCACCGCCAAAAGTGAGTAGCCCGATCACTTCCATCTTGTCCGTCATCACCGGACCGCCCGAATTGCCGTGTGTGGCGGGTGCGCTGATTTGTAGAATGGGAGCGCCGCTAGCAGACTTTTTGCGGGCGGAAACCCGTCCATCGGTAATTGAAGCTTCGAGTACAGACTTCGAATCAAGAATCCCACTGTTGAAAGTGTCGGCGGCCCCCGGGTAACCGATTACCATTACATGGTCCTGAAGGCTCATCTTCTCTGAATCGCCGACGGGCAAGACAGGAGCGTTCTTCACTTCGATCTTGATCACCGCGACGTCTTTTCCCTGCCCGGTAGGCGCGCCGTACTGCTTCTCCTCAAACTCATAGACACTGCCGTCGGGAATGATCACGTGGTGATACAGCTTCGTTCCCGTTAGCCGGGAATAATTGCGCACGTACGCAACATTTTCTCGTGTGAGGTTTTTGGGATCTGTGTTGTAGTCGTGTGCAACAGTCTGGAGCAGTTGATGGAAGAGAATCTCATTCGCCGTGTCTTGCCCCTTCTGATTGATCTCATGGAAGGTACTGACCACGTGAGCGTTCGTGACAATGTAACCGCTGGAGTTGATAAAGAACCCTGAACCCAAAGTGACATAAGAGACGTCGTAGTTCTTTGCGGTCTTGTTCGGAGGAGCAAAATAAAAACTTCCGGCCACTCCGTCGATGATGCGAACAACCGACGGCTTACTGAACATTGCCAGGCGTTCGCCTTCGGTAACGGCAGCCGCACTCGGTTGCGCCGGCAACAGAGCCGCCATCAGAAAGAGGGAAGCCGCTGCAATAAAAAAGAGTCTACGCATTGTGGATGCTCCTGGGGTTTGGGGATCGGCCGTAAATCACATTTGGATACGAATGTGGGGTTAATCGCTTAGGGCATGAACCTGCTAACGAGATGCAAAGGATGAAACTGAAGAACCGTGAACGCGGCGCAATGCCACAGGCTGACCGCAAAAAGAGTAACGTGCTTCTAGTTGAATTCTTGCCTAAAGTCAATAGAAATGGGGTTGCGGATGTTTGGTGCTGGCGTCAGCACCGCCACTGGACGCCATTCCCTTCTGATAAATCGGTTGTTAACCTGACCTCGCGCTGGAATAGAGAGCCTGTACGGATTGTGACCGTGTCGGTGGAGCCTCGTATTGTTTTGCTTCCCAGAGGATTGGGAGTCAGTCAATAAGCGTCTCTGTGAGCGCGGCCAGCAGTGGCCCTGATGGCACATGTTTTGCCGAAGGTCTTCACTAAATATCTAATTTCCGCATGCAGTTACCAGGAGGAAGAGAAGTGAGCAACAAACTTTTAATGACAGTCGCAGTCGCAGCTTTCGCCGTCGGCGCGGCGGGTTGTACTACGACCGATGACACGACGAATGCACAGGTGAATGGCGCAGTCGTGCAGTCGACCACGAGCGCACCCGATGATTCATTTGTTACAACAACCAATGTCAATGGAGTAAAGACCGAAACACGCGTCTTCAAAAATAACGCACGAGTCTCCACAGTAGTGGTGACGACCCGAGACGGTCGGCGTACGGTGAAAGCTTACTCACCCAGCGGTGAAGAAAAGGAAATCAACGACGTCGGCGACGCACTCAGCGTGACTGGTGACAAGATTGCCGACGCTGCAGGCTGGGTCGCAGGCAAAACGGTAGATGCAGCCAAGGCGACGGGCGAAGGCGCGAAGAAAGTCGGGGACGCTACTGTTGATGTCGCCAAGACGGCTGGAGAGAAAACGGCTGAGGGCGCTAAGACAGTCGGCAAGAAAACTGCGCAAGCCGCTAAGAAGACCGGCAAAGCGATTAAGAACGCGGTGACTCCGTAGGATTATTCTTTCCGGGCAGAAGACAGAAGACAGAAGGCAGAAGGCAGAGGGCAGCTTGATTAGCTGCCCTCTTTCTACTGACCTAAGCTTTGCTTTGAATACAGGAAACAGAACTTGAGACGGCGTTCCGTGACGGTCGCTAAGCTTCTCATGAGGGGATGTTATACTACCCGTGCACAAAGCGTTTGCTGAGGGGTTGCTGAAGGAGTAGTCATGGCTGACACGTCACGTTTCACAATTATCTGTCCGTGTTGCGAGGCAACACTATTGATCGATTCGCAGACCGGCGCGCTGATTTCTCATGAGGAAAAGCGCAAGCCTCATGCTTCTTTTGATGAGATGGTAAAGGGACTGGACAAGCAGAAGCAGGTTCGCGAGCAGCTTTTTGCGCAGGAGCTGAACTCGATGAAGGACCGTGATCGCATTTTGGAAGAGAAGTTTCAGGAAGCAATGAAACGCGCAGAGAAAGATAAGGACAAGCCTTACATCAATCCATTAGACCTCGATTGAGTGCTGCTCTGTCTCCCGGAAAGCAACAGCAACCGCCCATCTGATCATCGAACCTCCCGCAGCTATACCCCTGCCGTTACATACAACTTTCTGGAGCACTCAACGATGCAGCCATTGTTCAAAACCATACTAGCCGTATTGGTCGTCTTCCTTGTTTCGCTTGGTCTTGGACCAAGAGCGCAAGCGCAAGTGACCCTGCCTCGACTGAATTACCGTGACCGCACGCTCGTGAACGGATTGCGCGTTCTTTCAGCGGAAGACCACTCGAGTCCTAACGTGGCAATCCAGGTTTGGTACAAAGTCGGCTCGAAGGACGATCCTGAAGGACGCAGCGGCTTTGCCCACCTCTTCGAACACATGTTGTTCAAGGGAACGAAGAATATGAAGGACGAGATGATGGATCGGCTTACGGAAGATGTAGGCGGATATAACAACGCCTCAACCTACGACGACTTCACCAACTACTACGAGGTCGTGCCTTCAAACTATCTTGAAACTCTGCTTTGGGCTGAAGCCGATCGAATGGGGTCTCTAAACGTCGACGAAAAGAATTTCAAATCAGAGCGAGACGTTGTTAAGGAAGAGTTCCGCACGCGAATATTGGCGCCCCCTTACGGTCAGCTCTTCTACGAGATTGAGAAACAATCATTCACTGTGCATCCCTACCGCAGGCCGGGCATCGGGAGTATCGCAGAGCTCGACTCCTCGACGCTGGATGATGTGAAGGCGTTTCATACGACCTTCTATCGTCCGGACAATGCCACTCTCGTTGTCGTCGGGGATTTCGACGCAAAACAACTGGATGCCTGGGTAGACAAATATTTTTTGCGCGTCGCAAAACCGAGCGGTGTAATGCCGCGTGTGGCCGTTAAGGAGCCGGAGCGAACTGCGGAAAAGCGCGTGAATCAATACGCTGCGAATGTGCCACTGCCCGCGGTGGCCCTCACGTATCTCGCGCCCCCCGTTGCGTCCGACGACGCCTATCCCTTGCGCGTAGCTGAGTCGATCCTTTCGAACGGCGAATCATCGCGACTCTACCAGGCGTTGGTTTATCGGCAGCAGGTTGCTCAGGAGGCTTTTGCTAACGCGGATCTGCGCGAGCAGCCGGGACTCTTTGTTCTGGGCGCAATTCTCGCCAGCGATAAGAAGCCCGAGGAAGCCGAAAAGGCGTTGCTTGCAGAGCTGAAGCGGATCCAGGACACGCCCGTTACTGCGGCCGAACTCGACAAGGCGAAACTTCAACTGGTCGCGAATGAGTTGCGTGAACGCGAGACCAGTAACGGCAAGGCCTTTGCGCTTGCACGCGCCGCGGTGTTGCTGGGCGATGCTTCCCGCGTCAATACAGATATTGAAAGTCTGCAGGCGGTAACCGCGGCTGACATTCAGCGCGTGATGAAGAAATACTTTACGGAGAAGAATCGCCTCGTGCTTATCTACCAGGCCGAATCACAGCGGCCGAAAACGGGAACAACCGCAACACCGGGTGCTACAGGCGCGACGAATCAGGACAAGAACGGCGCGAAAAGGGGGACAAGCAAATGACAAGTCCTAAGACAGCGTTTTTGATTTCCACGCTTGCCGTTATATCTGTTCTGAGCCTGGTTGCCAGCTCCGGACAGGCCCAACAAGAAACGCCTCCCGCTCCAGCAGCGCCGCGATCGGTAATGATACCGAAGCCTGTGGAGCGCACGCTCCCGAATGGACTGCGCATCATCGTCATTGAAGATAACAACGTCCCTTTGGTCTCTGCGCAGGTGGTCGTAAAGAATGGCGGCGAAGTTGACCCGACTGATCTCAGTGGTCTGGCAGAAATGACTGCGTCGCTGCTTACCAAGGGAACTAAAACCAGGACCGCTCCGGAAATCGCTCAAGCGATCGAAGCGTTGGGCGGGATGATTGAATCGGGTGCCGGGTGGGACGCCTCACGCGCATACATCAACGTCGTGTCATCAAAAATCGATCCGGCAATGACTATCCTGGCTGATGTTGTGCGGAACCCCGCTTTCAAGGACGAAGAAATCGAACGCCTGCGCCAACAGAACGTCGACGAACTAACCGTAGCGCTGGGCGATCCCGGACAGCTTGTCCAATTTGTCGCGGCGCGCATTGTCTTTGGTGATGCGCCGTATGCACATCCAACCTCGGGCACGCTGGAGTCGCTCGCGCGAATCAAACGGAACGACATCGTGGGGCTTCATGCGAAATTCTATCGACCGGATAACACCGTTCTTGTGATTGGTGGAGCCATTAAGGCTGCCGATGCTTTTAAGTTGGCAGAGCGTCTCTTCGGCGATTGGTCCAAGCCCGGCACGGCAATGCCCGCACTCGGTATAGGCTGCAAGCTGGCGAAAGCAGATAACAAGCAGCGGGTTGTTGTTATCGATATGCCTGACGCGGGACAGGCCGCCGTAGTCCTCGCGCGCGCCGGAATCAGTCGCACTGATCCGGACTTCTTTCGTGGCATCGTCACCAATTCGATTCTTTCCGGTTACTCGGGACGACTAAATCAGGAGATACGGATCAAGCGTGGCCTAAGCTATGGAGCTCGCAGCTCGCTCGAGGTTCGTCGCGAAGCGGGACCTTATGTGGCATCCGCGCAAACCAAGAACCCCTCGGGCGCTGAGGTCGCCGGACTACTGGTCGGCGAACTGGGGCGGCTCGCTAGCGAAACCGTAGTTGATATGGAACTCACCCCGAGAAAAGCCGCGCTCATCGGCAATTTTGGCCGTAACTTGGAAACGACGGATGGTCTCGTACAGCAGATCGCCGCTCTCGCGCTCTATGGTCTTAGCCTTGATGAGATCAATAGCTACATCAGCAGTGTTCAATCAGTCAGAGCAGAAGATGTTAAGAAGTTTGCCGGCTCGAGACTCAGTGCGAAAGATGCGAACATCATCATCGTGGGTAATGCGAAAGAGTTTCTGGAACCACTCCGGAAACAGTTTGCGAACGTTGAAGTAATCCCAGTGGCCGAGCTCGATCTCAACAGCGCTACCCTGCGCAAGACGGCTCCGGCGGCGGTAAAGAACTGAGTCACATTTATGAGAAATGCATCTACTAGTTGCCGGTTGATCCTGCTGCTGTTTGCTTGCTCAATAGTGGCACTCAGCCAGACCGTCAATTCGGACGACCAGGACGCCAACGGAGTCGCAAGTTCCACAATGTACGCTCGCGCACTGGCGAGCAGGGAACCAGCAGTCCGTCAGGAAGCGGCGGAAGCACTCGCGAGACTCGCGGCGGTAGATCAACGCAAGCTGGTTGAGGGCTATCACGTTCAGGAGAAGGACAAGAAAGTGCGTCTTGCGCTCGACTGGGCTCTTTATCGAATGGGCAAGTCGGATTCGCTATATCGAATTGTGCGCGAGCTCGATTCGAGTCGGCACGATCAGGCGGTCGGCTATCTCTCAAAGCTAGAAAGTCCTGCGCTGCTGCATCCGTTCCTTAAAGAGAAAGACGTTCCTGCGAAGATTGTCGCTGGGGTGATCGAGGCACTCGGGCAATTGGGAGATAGCCAGAGTCTCGAAGTAATCAACCCCTATCGCGAATCATTCGCTCCCGGTGTTTCGAGTGCGGCCGAGGCGGCCACTGATTTGATTGAGAAGCGGCTCGCTGCAGTTGAGCCGGCGCAACCTTCGCGTCCGCGCACGGTGAACACAACGCAGCAGGACCCGCCTTGAACATTGGCGGTGGGCAGAAAGCAGTGGGCTAAGCGCGGGGAAGCGATGAGTCTTTTCCTAAAATCGGTAACCGGCAGTCGGCAATTGGCAATCGGTGTATACTTCCTCACCCGAGCATGCACCCAAACCTGCGCACATTCCTCGAGCTCCTAAGCAGAGAAAAAGAAATCACAACTATCGAGGCGGAAGTAGATCCCTTTCTCGAAGTCGCCGAGATTCACCGCCGCGTCATCGAACAGCAAGGCCCTGCACTGCTATTTAAGCGAGTGAAGGGCAGCAGCTATCCCGTCGTCACCAATCTCTTCGGTACCGCGCGTCGTATCGAACTGGCTTTTGGACCAAAGCCGGAAGCGCTCGTTCGCGAGTTTGTACATATCGCCGAAGCCTTGCTGCCCCCTCGCAAATCTGAATTGTGGAAGCATCGTTCGATCGCGCGCGACGTCCTGAAGCTGGGCACGCGAAATACGAAACGTGCTCCTGTAGCCGATGTAGTCGACCGACCCGCGAAACTCGATCAGTTGCCAGTGCTGACAACCTGGCAGGAAGACGGAGGGCCGTTCATCACTCTCCCCCTGGTGTACACGGAAAATCCGGAGACGAAGAAGCACAATCTGGGCATCTACCGCATGCAGGTTTACGACGGTGAGACCACTGGGCTTCACTGGCAAATTCAAAAGGGAGGCGGCTTCCATTACTACGAAGCGGAACGGCGCCGGGAGGCGCTTCCGGTCACTGTATTTTTGGGGGGACCGCCGGCGCTCATTCTTGCAGCGATCGCGCCTTTGCCTGAAGACGTTCCGGAGTTAATGCTGGCCTCGCTGCTGGCAGGCGATAAATTAAAGATGACTAAGAACCCGCTCGGCGGCGGACACCGGTTGGCTGCCGAAGCAGAGTTCGCGCTTGTGGGTCATGCACCGCCAAACGAGCGCAGACCGGAAGGGCCTTTCGGTGATCACTACGGTTACTACTCTCTACAGCACGACTATCCTGTCTTTCACGTCGATGCCGTCTTTCACAGGCGCGATGCGATTTATCCCGCAACCGTTGTGGGCAAGCCGCGTCAGGAAGACTTCTTCATTGGCGACTACCTGCAGAAACTGTTGGCGCCGCTCTTTCCGCTCGTGATGCCGGGAGTGCGAGACTTATGGACGTATGGCGAAACCGGATTTCACTCGCTCTGCGCGGCCGTCGTCCGCGAGCGCTACGTTCGCGAAGCCCTGGTCTCCGGCTTCCGAATTCTCGGCGAGGGCCAACTTTCGCTGACGAAGTTTCTGCTGCTCACTGATACGCCACAGGATCTTTCCGACTTTCCGAGGTTGCTTGAGCATGTGCTCGCTCGCTTTGTGCCGGAGACGGACCTGTTCATCTTTTCAAACGTCTCGATGGATACACTCGATTACACGAGCGGCAAAGTGAATCAAGGCAGCAAAGCGATTATGCTGGGATTAGGTGAGCCGCGACGGAGTTTGCCTTTTGAGTTTCGCGGCGAGTTGCCGCAAGACGTTACTGCTGCTGAAGTCTTCTGCGGCGGTTGCCTTGTTTTGCAAGGCAAGTCTTTCACAGAAGATCCAGAGCAAGCGGCGCGTCTCGCAAAGGATCCGATGTTTGCGGAGTGGCCGCTTGTCGTATTGCACGACAAGGTTAAGGTTGCTCGCTCCGCACCGGATTTTCTTTGGGCCACATGGACGCGGTTTGAGCCGGCATCGGACATCTACTCGGCCAAAACCAGCGTAGTCCGACATCACCTTTCCTACAGTGGTCCGATCGTGATCGACGCGCGGATGAAGCCGGGCTTTCCAGGTGAACTGATTGTTCGCGACGACATAGCAGCTTTGGTTGACCGCCGTTGGAAGGAGTATTTTCCGCGCGGACTTCACATACCGGCGCAGTAGCCCACGAACCATGAACGCTGAAAGCGTTCGCCAATTGGAGCCCAGGGTAATCGAAGCCCACGCTCGAACCAACCGCGGCATTACTCCGGCAACCGCACAGTAAAGATCGCGCCGCCTGTCCTCGCCTTGCCGGCTTCAAGCGTTCCGCCGTGTTGAGTTATCACACGGTGGGCCAGCGCCAGGCCGATACCATGCCCTGAGGCTTTGGTAGTGAAAAAAGGAATGTAGATGCGCTCTACATCCGCAGCTGGAATGCCCTGACCGCTGTCTTCGATTTCAACAACTGCCCACTCCTTTCCTGCGCCGTCACCTTCGAGATCAGTCCGGACCCACACCATTCTTTCTTGCTGGCCTTCCGGAATCGCCTCCGCTGCGTTTCGCAGAAGATTCAGAATCGCCTGACGTAACATTCGTTCATCGGCGCGAATTTCTAAAGAGCGCTTCGCTGACGTTGCAGAGATCGCCGAGTCAGCAGATCCTGCGTCCGTCGTATCCATAAACAGCTGTACCTCGCGTTCCTCAAAAATCGGCCGCAACTCCGCAGCGCAGTCGTCGAGGAGTTTCGCAAGTAAAACATTCTCAAGGTCGAGCGGCTGCGGACGGGCGAAGTTGAGAAACGCTGTGACCATCTCGGAAAGGTTGCGAACTTCATTTAAAAGCGAGGACGCGGCGGCTTGCCCACGATCATCGAGGTTCAGGTTCTGCAGCAGTTGAACGTAGCCATGAAGCGTCGCGATCGCATTCTTGAATTCGTGTGCAAGACCGGCGGACATCTCGCCAAGACTTTCGAGGTTTCGCTTGAGCGCAACCTGCTCGCGCAGGTGCGTCACTTCAGTGATGTCCGTAAGGAGGCATAGCGCGCCCCGGCCGTCGCGTTCAGGAAACAGATCGATAGGAGCGATGGTGCCGCCGAGTCGACGGACCGATCCATTTTCGGCCGCGGTCTGGACCACTTCTCGACGGTAAACCCTCCCGGTTAGCAAACACTCGTTAACCATTTCGGACAGCTCCGGCAAGTTGCGCAGCAACGCATGAACCGGCTCTCCCAACGCTTTGCCGTCCACCTCGAGCAGCGCGCGACCCGGTCCGTTGATGACAATCGTTTTTCCGCTACCGTCGAAAGCAATGAGTGCTGAAGGCACGCTTGCGACGATACGTTCGCTGAACCGCACCGCAGAATCAGCGCGCTCGCCGGCCTGCGCCGTTAGTTTCTCCAACTCCTCACGTTGCGCCTGCAGTTGCGCAACTACTGACTGGAAGGTCTCGAGAACAAATTCGCCCTCATTGACTGAGCGGCGAATGGTGGACTCGACCGGGGCGCGTTCTGCTTCGCCCACCAGTTGCCTGTAGGGACGCAGCAGCCAACGCAGTATGAACAGGATGCACACCAGCCCGCCGATCAGCATCGCGAAGAGCCCGGCAACTAGAATGGGTCCGCGAGTGGCTGGTGTAGCGGGAGTGATGGCAAACAGGGTGACAGCAAAGAGGCTCGCCAACAGGAAGAATCCGATTAGCAACGAGAGGCCGGATTGAATGCGAGTGCGCAAAGTGGATTTTCCGATGGTAGCCAGGCGATCGCCAAATGCCAATTGCCGCCTGGTGCTTTTCTCAGATCGAACGATCTAACTCGGCAGCGCGGAATTAGATCTTCGCAGCTGTTGATGATCTTCGTACATCCGATTGGAACTCAATGGGCAATCGGCAATTGCGAATCGGAAATCCTAAAACTGTCCTGCATACCACGCGACGATCTGTGGGCCGATTAGGATTGCGATGACCGAGCCGATCCCGAGGAAGACACCGAAAGGCAACAGCATCTGCATGTCTTTCTGCTGCTGTCGCATCATTAGCGCGATACCGACCACTGACCCGGAGAGAACACCCAGGAAAATTGTCAAAATTGTGAGGCGCCAGCCGAGGTATGCGCCGACCATGAACATCATCTTCACATCGCCGAGGCCCATTGCCTCAATACCGCGGAGCTTCTCCCATGTCCAACCCATCAACCAAAGAGAGCCACCGCCAATCAAGGCTCCGATGAAGGCCCCGGTGAGTGATGCCGCCCACAACGGCATGCCGCTCAAGAGGCCGGCCGTCATTCCCGGAAGATCGTCGAAGTATGGTCCGCCCATGAGATACGGCAGAACCATTCTGGCCACAACCGCGAAGCCAATACCCGGATACGTGATCGCGTTCGGCAGGATCATGTGCTCGGCGTCTATGAAGACAAGAGCCACGAGAGCACTGACAAAAACCAAATCAAACGGGAGCGCGAGTGTTATTCCATCGCGCCAGGTGACCGCCACGAAAAGCAAGCCCGTCATTAGCTCAACCGCGGGGTAACGTAACGAGATTCGTTGCTTGCAGCCCCGACATCGTCCGCCAAGCATGAGGTAGCTCAAAACGGGCACGTTGTCGTAGAAGGCAATGACAGCCGAACAGTTGGGGCAACGAGAGTTTGGAAAGACGATCGACTCTTCCGCAGGCAGACGATGAATAACGACATTTAGAAAACTGCCGATGATCGCGCCGATTATTCCCAGGAAGATGTAGTTAAAAGGAGGTGCCAGGACTAAGGTTAGGTCCGGTAGGACCGTTATCAAGGAGAGATTCATCGGGAAACATTGTATCCCGCCTGACCTTCACTGACTATAAGCATTTACTTCCCCTGCCATCGTTGGCTCTGACTTGTGCTCAAAGCAGATGGTCATCAAACAAAAAAACCGGGGGCGATGGTCACCGATCATCTCAACCAAAGTTGAAAGATGATTCGATTCCCACCGCTCCCGGATTAAGTCGGATAAGTTGGAGCTAAGGTACTGGATCCTCGACTACCACATTATTACTGGTCAGAGTTGAGGACGTTGCGCGCTGCAAGCTCGCGAGAGCCTTGTTGTAGTCAGTCTCGGCGCGCAGTTCAGCGTTGCGCGCGTTTGTTAAAGCGTTCTGACGCTGAAACAGAAGGAATGTTGTCGAACGACCAACTTGATAGAGGCGCTGCTCGCCTTCGAGTTGCAGTTCGGCGTTCGCTCGCGCCTCTCTTGCGGATAAAACACGCAGGCGCGTTGATTCGACCGCCTGTGCTGAATTTCGTACATCCACCTCGATAATCTGTTCCTGAGAACGGGTCGATGCCAGGAGCTGTTCTTTCTGAATCCTGGCGCCGGCGAAATTCGCCTCCGCCGTTCGGTTCCTGAAGGGAATCTGAATTGCCACCCCCACACTAACGTTATAGGTGTTCAGGCTAGCCAGATTGCTGAGGTTCTTCCCATAGCCTCCAATAAGGTCTGAAGGGGCCAAAGCGGGGGTGGCAACCAGCGGTACAGTGGCGACTGGAAAAATCGCGCGGCGTTGAATGTCCTGGATCTGACTCAGGAGAAACGCATTGGCGACGAGGTTCGGATCGCCGGAGATCAAAGGGATCAGGGTGCCCGGAGGAGTAATGGCTGCTGCCGTTCCCGCCAGTCCGGTTGTCGCCAAGGTGGTCTGGAGATCGATCTGTGGTCTCGTTTGGTTCTTAAAAAACGAAAGGTCGATTTGATTGATGTCACCCTGTAGCCGTAACCGTCGCAGCTCCGGTCTATTGTCGCGGGCCTCTTTGAGAGCCGCGTCTAGATTTACCGGAGCCCCGTCAAACCGCGGCGCATCAGTCGGCGTGAGCTGAGCTGACCATTCAGGGGTCTGCGAATCCTTGAGGGTAAGTTGTTTGAGATTGTTCTCGGCTACTGAGACATTCTGTACAGCAACCAGCAGGGCAGATTCGCGGTTTGCAAGTTCCGTTTGCACTTCGGCCCTTTCCAGCGGGGCCTTTGCGCCGACCGCGATTTGAGCTTCAACGTTTCTCAGGTTCTCGCGCGAGAGATTCAGGTTCTCGAGTTGGTTCTGTTGGTCGCGCAGGGCAAACACCAGCTCCCAGTATGCCTGCTGCACATTCGAAATGATTTCGATCGTGCGCAGACGAAAGTCCGCGTCTGACTGCTCCAGCCGTTTTTTCTGAATGCGAATTTGGCGACGCTGATTGTCGATTGAACGGTTTCTTAGCAACGGCTGCGTAAAGGTCAACGCCAGGTTTGAGGAATAGTAGGGATTCAGAGTGCTGTTAGTGGCACTCGTTACGGTCTTGTTGTTGCTAAAGCTCAGCTGATAGTTTCCCCCACCCGTCGAAAACGACTTGTTGACTGCCGGACTCAACGAATAAACCGTGTTGGAGACTCGACCAGAGGTTCCGGCTCCGCCAAAGACGTTTTGCACAGGTGTTATCCGCTTATCGATCTGCGGGGTGATACTAAAAATCGGATCATAGAACCCTTCGAGCGAGCGCAACTGTGTTTCGGCAAACCGAACGTCGTCGCGAGCCACTTCGATGTCGTTGTTGTTCTGCAACGCTTTTCGGACTGCATCATTCAGCGAAAGCGACATCGTGTTATCGCTTGTTACGCCAAGGCGAGTCAGGTTCGGCATCGGCGGTAAAGGCCGTCGCTCAACTGCCGGGAAATTTGGATCCTTCGGCTCTTGAATCGGCGTGTTTTGATCAGTCGGCGTCAGCGACTCAGGTGACGATGGTCTAACGGGCGATGTCGTCGAAGGAACGGGTCGGGTCCCCGTTGTATTTGGGGCTGCAGGCGGTGTTTGTGGCGCCGACTGCTGCGTTCCAGGCGCCGCGGTTGGCGCTGTTGGCTGGGTTCCCGGTGGCAAGTTAGGATTCTGATCAGAGCCGGGCGGGCGCGTGGCGTCCCGTTGTTGGGGGTTCGGAGTGGCCGTCGGTTGCTGGGCAAGACCCACACTATGCGCGCCAGCCAAAAGCGCACCCAAAGCGATAACTCTCACAAATGCACGAGGCTTGATTTTCAGCATCAGACCAAAGGCTCCTTAACTTATCCAATTAATTCCGGCTTCCGAGCGTCAGTAGCTGCTTGATGACAGACACCGCCGAATCAGGTTTGGTTACGCTATATCAGCGACAGAGGTTTCAAAAAGATCAACAGTGTGCTGGCTTTAGAGGCGATCGCGCGCTTCTGACACCCGCTTGACAGCGAAAGCCGTGCCGCATAATCTGAGGCTTCTTGATTCACCCGCACACTCAGTATTAGTTCATGTAATCTGCGCCGAAGACGTGTGTGTTCTGTCCAAAAGCGGCGACGAATGCCTTTATAGTTTGACTCGACACTCGTAGGAGGTTTCTATCGCAATGGGAGTAAAGGTTGGCATCAACGGGTTTGGTCGCATTGGCAGAAACATTTTCCGCACGTCTCTTGGCGATCCGGATATCGATTTCGTAGCCGTAAACGACCTGACTGACACCAAGACGCTCGCGCACCTGCTCAAGTACGACTCTGTGCTCGGCAATCTCGATAATGACATTACCTCTTCCGAAAATGGGATCAAGGTTGAGGGCGAAGAGTTTCGCGTCTTCTCCCAGCGAGATCCCGCGGCGATCGATTGGAACTCCGTTGGGGCGGAGATAGTAATCGAATCGACCGGAATCTTTACCAAGGCCGAAGATGCGAAGAAGCACCTCGGCGGTTCAGTCAAGAAAGTAATCATCTCCGCTCCGGCGAAGAATGAAGACATCACGATCGTTTTGGGAGTGAATGAAGAGAAGTACGATGCCGCCATGCATCATGTGGTTTCAAATGCTTCATGCACGACGAACTGTCTGGCTCCTGTCGCCAAAGTGATTCACGAGAATTTTGGTATCCGGAATGCGCAGATGACTACCATCCACTCTTACACAAACGATCAGCAGTTGCTCGACTTGCCGCACAAAGATCTGCGCCGGGCTCGAGCCGCGGCACTTTCCATGATCCCCACTTCGACCGGGGCGGCGAAAGCGGTAGCCCTCGTTCTGCCAGAGTTGAAAGGCAAGTTCGATGGAATCTCTGTGCGCGTACCGACACCGAACGTTTCGCTCGTTGATGTTGTGATCGATGTGGAAAAAGAGACTACTGCGGAAGAAGTCAATCGCGTGTTGAAGAACGCGGCGAACGAAGAGCTGGCGGGCATACTATCGTTCTGCGAGGAGCCGCTTGTCTCCAGTGATTTCAAGAAGAACCCAAACTCATCGATCGTCGATGCGGAATACACTAAGGTGATTGGCGGACACATGATCAAGATCCTTTCGTGGTACGACAACGAATGGGGTTATTCGTGTCGCGTAAGGGATCTGATCAAGTACATTGCCGGGAAAGGACTGTGAGGATTGCCGATTGCCCATTTGTGGTTGAGCTGCGGCTTATGGTCCCTTCATCGGATCGATTACATATCTCGTGGAGGATCTAGTTCAGTTTATGAACCCCCGCCGGAACGAGCGACATTAGAAAAGTCGCTGATCAGATTCCATGACGTTAGAAACAAATCGGCAATCGGCATTCGAATAATGCTTAAGCTTTCCATCAAAGACCTCGACCTTAAGAGCAAGCGCGTTTTCATTCGCGTCGACTTCAACGTGCCGATTAAGGATGGGACGATTGAGGATGACACGCGGATCAGCGCTTCGCTTCCGACGATCCAATACGCAATGGAACACGGCGCCCGTGTCATTCTTGCGTCTCACCTGGGACGACCCAAGGGTGAGCGAGTTGAGAAGTACAGTCTTAAGCCCGTGGCGCAACATCTCGAGAAGTTACTGGGTAAGCTGGTAGCCTTTGCTGACGACTGCATTGGCAACGAGGCGGAAGCAAAAGTTGCTGCCATGCGCGATGGCGACGTGTTGCTTCTGGAGAATCTTCGCTTTCACAAGGAAGAGGAAAAGAACGACGACACGTTTGCGCAGCAGCTGGCAGGTGTATCCGATCGGTTGTACGTCAACGATGCCTTTGGTGCCGCGCATCGCGCGCACGCGTCGACAGTAGGAATCACGAAGCACGTTGATCAGTCGGCCGCTGGGTTGCTAATGCAAAAGGAGTTGGACTACCTCGGGAAGGTCCTCAACAATCCTGAACATCCGTTTGTCGCGATTCTCGGCGGAGCAAAAGTTTCAGACAAGATTCCGGTCATCAATGCTTTGATGGATCGGGAGGTCGATAAGATTTTGATTGGCGGCGCGATGGCTTATACGTTTTTCAAAGCTGAGGGTTTTACAGTCGGCAAGTCCCTCGTTGAAGACGATATGCTGGACACGGCCCGGCAGATCAGGACACGCGCAGAAGAGAAGGGAATCGAGCTGCTGCTTCCGACGGATCATCAGGTAGTGGACAGCTATGAGCCTGTAAAGGGGGAGAAGATCGTTGCGAAGACCATCCCGATTGAGTTCACAAACATCGGTCACGTAGGTCTGGATATCGGCGTCGAGACCATCTCGCATTTTTCAAATGCGCTGGAGGGTGCGCACACAATCATCTGGAATGGACCAATGGGAGTGTTTGAAGAACCACCTTTTGATGAGGGCACCATCGGCATCGCTAAAGCGGTGGCAGCGGCAGCCGAGCACGGAGCAACGGTCATAGTCGGCGGCGGTGATTCAGTGGCGGCGGTCACCGAGGCGGGTGTTGCTGACAAGATAACCCACATCTCGACTGGTGGTGGTGCGACCCTGGAATTTCTCTCGGGGAAAGAGTTACCTGGGGTGCAAGCATTGAGTGATAAAGCTTAGGGAGTCGCTTTTGGTTTTTGTGCTTTGCACTTTGACGTGTTTCCTCACCGTGTCATGGGCTCGGGAGTTCTGAGATCGCTTAAGCAAGAGACAAAAAGCTTAAGGCCGAAAACCAAAGATCAAAACACCAAGTTCAAATTACCAAGATCAAAGTACAAATTTTTATGAGAAAACCTGTCATCGCTGGAAACTGGAAGATGTATAAGACGGTGAGTGAGTCGGTTGAGACGGCGCTCGCTCTCAAGCCTCTTATCGCCAACGCAAATCACTGTGAAGTAGTCATTGCTCCGGTTTTCACTTCGATCAAGACGGTGTCCGACCGTTTGGAAGGTTCCAACATTCGCATCGCCGGACAGAACTGCTCGACGGAGGTCAAAGAGGGTGCCCACACGGGCGAGGTTGCGGCCTTCATGTTGCGCGACGCGGGAGCGAGCCATGTGATCGTAGGACACTCCGAGCGCAGACAGTTGTACTCTGAGACGGACGAGATGGTCCGCAAGAAGTGTCAGGCCGGAATCTCAGCAGGGCTGACGGTCATCATGTGTGTCGGTGAAAGTCTCGAGCAGCGCGACCAGGGAACTGCAGAAAACGTTGTCGAAGGACAATTAAGCGGCGGTCTTAGCGGGTTGACAGCCTCAGACCTCGACCGTATCATCATGGCCTACGAGCCCGTTTGGGCAATAGGCACGGGACGCACTGCGACGCCGGAGCAAGCGCAAGAAATGCACGCGTTTATCCGGCGCGTTTTCGCGGAAAGGCACTTTGCGGAAGCGGCCGAGAAGCTACGGATTCTTTACGGTGGTTCTGTTAAGCCCGACAATGTTGCGGGATTGATGGCCCAACACGATATCGACGGGGCACTCGTTGGTGGAGCAAGTTTACAAGCGGATAGTTTTGCTCAAATTGTAAATTACAAAAACGCTTAATTAGTAGCAGCGATCAGGTTTTGCCGATTCACGATTTAGCGATTATTGATTGGCCTCACGAGGAGTATTGATTTGTTAACCTATCTTTTATACGGCTTATTTATCCTGGCCTGCATCATTCTGGTTATCACAGTTCTACTGCAGCCGGGTAAAGCGGACGCAGGCGCGCTATTTTCGAGCAGCGTTTCGAGCACGGCATTTGGCCCGCGCGGTACCGCGAGCATTCTGGGCAAGATCACTATTGGCGCAGCGGCCGGTTTCATGCTGCTCGCACTAATCCTCTCGTTACCAGCTATCAGCGGATCGCGATCCGTTTTGCAGACAGCTGGCGCTGACAGTGAACCTCCGCCGGCTCAGCAGCCTTCGCCTGCCGCGACAACAAATCCGGCAACTTCCGCGAGTCCTGCGACCACCGAATCACCCGCAGCAAAAGCATCCCCCAGTGCAAGCAAACCAAAAGCGAGTGAGAAGAATAAATAAGCCGGCGTGGGCCTTGTCGTCCTAGTGCGACAATAGTGTCGATGAATTGATCGGTTCTGTTATTGCTATCTGACAACTAATGCCGAAGTGGCGGAATTGGTAGACGCGCACGTTTGAGGGGCGTGTGAGGTAACTCGTGGGGGTTCGAGTCCCCCCTTCGGCACCATAAGTCCTTCCAAGGTCAAATAGTTAGGGGAGATTCATGGGCTAGGGTTCGAGTTCTTACTTCGGCACCTTCGTCGACCATGTCGTCAAGAACCGCACTGCTTTTGAAATCTTCTGTTCAGTATCAATGACGGAAATCATGAACAGGCAGGTTATGAATCCCAGGAAGCCGGATCGGGGCACTCGGTCTTGGGCACCCGTATCCCATGAACAATCAAAAGTAATGCTGGTTCAGACCTCGGAAGATCCTCGAAAAAAACCTTTCACGCGTTGACTCATCAGGTAGACCAAAATCACGATGATGATCAGTATGCCGATCGCCGCTCTGGGCTCCGTCCCGAAGACTACATTGACAACGTCACCCAGTAAATTGATCGAAAGCACAATTATCCCCACGACGTAACCCCAACGGGCGCCCCGCCAGAGACCGACAGCAGCAATGGCACAAGCAGAACCGACAAAGAAGAACAGAACCACAGCCCAAACCCCGATACCACCAAGGCCTGCGCGTCCGCGCGGATTGAGTCGCCACAACGGCTCAAGAAAACCGTTCGGAAACAACAATGAGGTCGACGCGACGAAAGCAATAGCCGTCGCGACCATGAAGAAAATGCTGAGTGCGGTAACGCCTACAGGTCGAGTTTTTTCAAAGGATTTATTCAAGCTGCGTGCCCATTAACCCCCACAAACTGTAGCCCCATCAGAGAGCATAAATCCGGTACAACAGTCGTTTGTATTCAGCGAAGCAGGTAAAACAGGGCAGCTACAGCCAAGCCGGCGACAATGATTACACCGGGTATGAACCACCGCCACACGAAGCGGTCAATCATGCTCTCCGCCTCGAGATTCAAGGCGCAGGTGCGACAGCCGCGTGCCGTGGCTTCCACCGCATTCCCACAGTCACGACAAGTCTTTTCACTCACGACATTAAGACCTCACGTTTGGCACGTCCTGAAGACAACATTACAATTTGCTGTAAAGCACGGCATGAACTAATCTTTGGTCAAAGAGGTTCAGTAAGAAACTTTATCAAGGTGGTTGGTTTTTAGTAAATGAAAAAAGCAGTCTCGACGATAGCAAGAGACGACGGCGATTTCCCCCAAAGCCTAGTCCGACAACGCCCGATCCCCTATGAGCGAGGCAGAAGCTAAGCCCCTCGGTACGTCCCCCGATCCCGGCAGATGGCTGGACGATCACGGCGACTATCTTTTCAAGTACGCGGTCTTTCGATTGCGGGACGATACCGCCGCCGAAGATGCCGTACAAGAAACTTTTCTAGCAGCCTTGCGGGCGTATGAGAAATTTCAAGGACGCGGGTCGGAACGAACATGGCTGGTCGGCATTCTGAAACACAAAGTTGTCGATCACTTCCGGAAAGCGGTCCGTGAGGCCCCACTTGGAGAAGAAGCTGATGAGGCTTCAGACCATCGCGAGTTTTTCGAAAGAACCGACGAGTGGCAGGGGCACTGGAACACTAAGTATGCGCCAACCGATTGGCATGCGACGCCGGCTGAGTTGATGGAACGGAGTGATTTCTGGAAGGTCTTTAGTGATTGTCTCTCGCCTTTGCCGCAGCGTACAGCCAATGCGTTCACAATGCGCGAGGTGGACGGTCACACCAGCGAGGAAATTTGCGAGATATTGAGCATCTCAGTGAACAATCTTTGGGTAATGCTCCATCGCGCTCGTCTGCAATTGCGCAATTGTCTCGAGATGAATTGGTTCAAACGCGAACAATGACATGTCGCTGAAACTTTACGACAAACTGAAACACGCTGTCCGCTATTGGCTCTTGAGGGGGCTGCCAGCGTGCCAGCAAACTGTTGCGACTCTTTCCCAATCGATGGAGCGGCAACTCACCCTCCGCGAACGTATTACAGTGAAACTTCATTTATGGATCTGTGCCTGGTGCCAGTGGTACCTCGAACAACTACACCTGATTCGCGATACCGCTCGCGCAAAAGCCTCTGAGTCTCTGGATTTGAATACCGGACCCGGTCTCTCCCCCGAAGCGCGCGAAAGAATCAAACGCAATCTCACCAACTAATAAAACCAAAGTCTGTAAGGTTCCGCCCCATAGCTGCGACAACTCCCTGAGGGCGAATTCTGCCTTAAGGGTGCTTCTTGTTTGAGACCAGACAGAGGCAGTCTTGTTTGACCGAATGGATTGCTTGTCAGCCGGACGGGAATTACGATGAAATCTTCGGATCACGATCATCTGCACTCACCCAATCGCTTTGGCGTTATTCCGACACACTTGCGTTTGGACGCCGACGCCCGCTACACCGGCAAGGGTGTATCAATCGCCTTTCTCGACTCTGGCTTTTACCCACACCCCGATCTGCTGAAGCCAACAAATCGTATCGTTGCGTATCACGACTTGGCCGGCGAACGGCGGTTTCTGGATCAAGACGATTCGTCAGAATCCTGGCAGTGGCACGGCACGCAGACATCGATCGCAGCTGCCGGCAATGGACATCTATGCGACGGAATCTATCGAGGCCTCGCCTCTGAGGCCGATTTGGTGCTCGTCAAAGTTAGTGAGCATGGCCGGATTACAGAAGATAACATCGCGCGCGGCATCAGATGGATTATCGACAATCGTGAGCGCTACAGCATTCGAGTTCTCAACATATCTCTAGGTGGAGACGAGGATGTGCCCTGTTCGAAAAGCGTCATCGATCAGGCCGCTGAGGAAGCGATCCGTCATGGAATTGTAGTGGTGGTCGCCGCGGGGAACTCCGGAGATAGACACTCGATTCCGCCTGCAAATTCGCCTTCGGTAATCACAGTCGGCGGCTATTCTGATAACAATCAATTGAACGGGAATGGGCTGGATCTTTATCACTCCAACTTTGGCCTGACCGCTGATGGCACCGTCAAACCCGAAATCATTGCGCCTGCGATGTGGGTAGCCGCGCCGATACTTCCAGGGACCCCTTCATTCGAGAAAGCTGAAGCTCTGTCGCGGTTGGCAGCGGCGCCGGATTATCAACTGTCCGGTCTCGCTCGCGAACTGAAAGAGAAAGCCGAGCTGCCGGAACGGATTGTCGTATCCGATGCCTCCGCGATTCGGCATTTTATTGAAACAACCTTAAGTCAACAGAAGATCGTGGCAGCGCACTATCAGCATGTCGATGGCACCTCTTTCGCCGCGCCGATTGTCACATCGATTGTGGCGCAGATGATTGAAGCGAATCCCAAGCTAACTCCGGGAGCTATTAAGAACATTTTGGTTTCGACTGCCGACCGGATCGCCTGCGCGCCGCCGATTCGCCAGGGTTATGGGAGGGTTAACGCGCGACGTGCGGTTGAACTGGCTTTGACGGAACAGCACGCGATGAACGTAGTTGGGTGCCAACCGCCGCGAATAAACAACGGCAGATTGGTGTTCCTATATCACGACGACGCGGCTATCAGCGTTTCACTCGCTGGCGATTTCAATGGCTGGAACTCGGAGAAAAGTCCATTAACAAGGGATGACTCCGGACTTTGGCTAACCGAGATAGACGCTCCCACAGTTGGACGCTATAGCTACAAGTTCGTTGTGGACGGGCAGCGTTGGCTTGAAGATCCGAGCAACGGAATGAAAGCGCCGGATAGTTACGGTGGGTTGAACTCAGTCTTAATGATCGAATAAGGGCGGTGCTTTGAAAATTTATACAAATACAAGGAGGGCAGTTCGACGATGGTCACTGCGAAGACTCCAGCCGTGCAGCCAGATGGTGCCCCTCATGTCGGAATCAATGGAACGCCGGCTCGGTGTCCTTGATTACCTCGAACTCAGACTTCACTTACTGGTCTGCACCTGGTGTGATCGATATCTCA
>JBDTYQ010000019.1:0-50646 GCA_040005515.1 bacterium | reverse complement strand
CTCCTGGAAAATAAGAAAGGCAGCAAGCAGTTGATCTACTGCCTACTGCCTACTGCCTACTGCCTACTGTCTACTGTCTTCTGTCTACTGTCTACTGTCTTCTGTCTTCTGTTCTACGCCGCTTTCTGCAGCTCTCCGCACTCCTCGCTCGCGGCAGCGATCTGTTCTTTACTGATTAGCCTGATCCCCTTCGCAAGTCCCAGGAATTTCAGGACGCTGATGCCATACCAGTTGAAGTCGATCTCGTACCAGGTCAAGCCGTGTTTCGCCGCGCGCGGATGGGCGTGATGGTTGTTGTGCCAGCCCTCTCCGAATGAAAGCAGCGCCACCCACCAGCTGTTCGTAGAATCGTCGCGTGTTTTAAAGCGGCGTGTACCCCAGAGATGTGTTGCGGAATTAACGAGCCACGTGAAGTGCAAACCTAACGTCACGCGCAGGAACGTTCCCCAGAACATTACTCCCCAGCCACCGACCGCAAGCAAGACCACGCCGAGCATGATTAACGGAACAAAGTAGAGACGATTCATCCAAACGTGAACCGGATCCTTCATCAGGTCCGGAGCGTAGCGCTGCATCACGCTTTTTTCATGTTGCTGTGCAGTACCACGAAGAATCCATCCCATGTGTGCCCACCAGCGGCCGTCGCGCGGCGTATGTGGATCACCGGCCGCGTCAGTGTATGCATGATGGATACGATGAGTGACAACCCAATTGATTGCTCCACCCTCAAGCGCAAAAGCACCACAGAAAGTCAGAAAGTACTCAACGGCCTTCGGTGTCTTGAACCCTCGATGGGTCAGCAGCCGGTGAAAGCCCATGCCGATTCCCAGGCTTCCCGAAACCCACCAAAGTACTAGACTGATAGCAAGAGCTTTCCAACTAAACATGAAAAGCGCGGCGATAGCGCCGATATGAAAGAGCGTCATGAAAGTTACGGTTATCCAGTTCAGCGGTTCCTGCTGAGTCACCTGGTTTTTGCTGACATCGATCATCGTTGCGGTTCTGCTCATCTAAACTCTCCGGGAAATTCCAAATTGAAACGTTCGGTCGCGCTACATTTGATGCGTCGCGTGAATGCATCCTACCAACTTGGTATCAACACGTTTGTAATACTTGTGTAACCGCCGTTCGCTAAGAGAAACGTGACGCTCACGTGACATTCATGCTGGCCATTTACATTTGAAACCGCAGGAACCGAACGACTGCAAACCTTGCAAGAATAGGTCGAACAGTGCATTATTGCTGGTGTTTACTCCCTCTCAGGCATCAACGGTGATGCGCCACGCCTCAGAATGGCCTCGGCGTCCAGATGGCAAGAGAGCGGGCTATCAAAAACTGAAGAAGCGGCTCCTCGGCATTCCCCTGGAGCAACCGAACGCGCTTTCGCTGGCCACCGTTACCGAAGCCACCTTGATTCGAAGCTTCTCTTAAACGCTTCTCGCTGGGAGAGGAGAAGGGGAAATACGTTTATGGCTTTCAAACTTTATGTCGGGAACCTGTCGTTTTCGACTTCCAGTGACGACCTTCAGCAGCTCTTTGCCCAGGTGGGCGCAGTAGAGTCAGCAACTGTTGTTGAGGACCGCGAGACAGGTCGCTCACGTGGCTTTGGTTTTGTGGAAATGGCCTCCAAGGAGGATGGTGAAAAGGCTATTGAGCAATTCAACGGCAGCGATCTGAACGGCCGCAATCTTACCGTCAACGAAGCGAGACCGCGCGAAGACCGCGGCAATCGCGGCGGCGGCGGCGGTGGACGTGGCGGTTATGATGGCAATCGCGGTGGTGGTGGTGGACGAGGCGGCGGTGAAGGATCGTCTCGCTGGTAAAAAAATCCACGTGGTGAATAGTGAATGGCAACCTCTCGGAAGCTCTCAGCTATTCACCACAAATTTTCAAACTTCAGAGTTCTGCTATTCTCAATACGGGGTCTTATGGAAAAGAAGCCGCCTGTAGCAAAGCCGATTTACGCGATCGGCGATCGCGTAGAAAAGCTCTGTGCTGTGTGCAATGAAGAGCGCGGCCACGTTGTCGCATCGGTTACCAAACGTGGCTCGATATCGCGCGTAACGTGCCCGAAGTGCGGAACGCGCAGTTCCTTTTCGAGTGGTACCAAACTCACGGGTTCCCGCTCTAAAGCAATCCAAAGCGAACCCTATGACATGGCCCGAACCTATCGCACTGGTCAGGTGATGATTCACCCGATGTGGGGACCTGGCGAAGTCACTGCCATCATTGAACCTCGAAAGATTGACGTACTGTTTGCCGATCGAATTCGCAGGCTGATCCATTCGCGCCTTGAGGCGTAGATTGATTTGGGAGCCTTGACCGTCCGTCCCTCGCCGGGCGTCTTAATTTTCTTCTGTTTTTTTCTTCCTCTCCACTTCAATAGAAAGGTCCTGGCTGACGTCGCGGGAAATGCTTCTGGTTTCCCAGTCGCGGGGCAACTGCAGTTTTCGCGCAGCTAACATTCCCAGCCAGACAATTCCAGAGCTCGCAGATAGCAGTCCCGCAATCACAGTGAGCGTGCGCGGCGTGATTGCGCGCAGAGACCAACCCGCCACCGCGGTTGAGAAACTCCAGATCAACAGTTCGGCAGCGCGATCGCTGGTTCCCACACGCCCACGCAAGCGATCCGGGACGAGTCGCATCAAGAGAGTCTCCTGTACGGCAAACTCTGCGGCCAGGAGGATTCGGGAAATGAAAAGTAGAAGACATGCCAGCCACAATGTCGGCATCACGCCGACAACCGCGAAGATCAAGCCCTGAGCGATCAGGGTCCAACCCATAAAGCCTGCGGTCTTTTTTGTAACTTCAAGATAGGTCCCGAGGCGACGAGCAATCATCATCCCCAGGAATAGCCCGAGACCCGCCGCAAAGTAGAGCGTTGCCACAGCACCATCTCCACTAATCCCTCGCTGCCCGGCAAAAACAATTCCACCTAAACGATCGGAGATGAGATTGACTGCACCGCCGCCGGTCGCCCAAAGAATGTTGATACCGAGAATCGCCGCGACAGGGCGATGACTGATGATGTAAGCCCAGCCTTCGCGGATGTCAGACCAGTAACTCACGTGACTAGTCGAGGCTTCGGTGACGCCGGTTTTCGAGAGGGTCTGCATTGCCCCTGCCGGAATCAACCAGACCGAATAAGCTGAAATAGCGAACGACAACGCGTTCACAATGAAGGCGGCTTTGTATCCGACAGTTGCCGCAGTCCAGCCACCCAGCGCGGCGCCAAACGCCATCAACAGAAAACGCGAGGAAAACATCAGGGCGTTTCCCGCGAGAAGATCCCGATCGCCGGTGATGTTCGGGACTGCGGCATTCTTTGCGGCTTCGAAGAAGGCTCCAAAGAGAGAAAGCAGGACCGTGCAAACGTACGCGATCCAGAGGTCTTCCGGCCCACGGACGAAGAGAAATGCCAGCGCGATTCCGATCCGCCCCACATCTGCGACAAGCATCACGGTGCGCCGCGACCAGCGGTCCACCAGCGCGCCGGCTAATGGCGCGAAGAGTGTAAAAGGCAGGAGACGCGCGACGAGCATGATCGTCGTGACTCCCGGCGCTGCATGGGAGGCGGCACGCACCAATCCCAACGCAGCAATGAAGTTGAACCAGTTGCCGAGTTCGGAAATCACCTGCCCCAGCCACAATCGTCTAAAGAACCGGTTGGAGCGGAGCAGTTGAAGATAGGTTAAAGAGTCCATGCCTCAAGTTCGGTCGGAAGACTCGCACTGTTTCCAATTGCCGACTGCCGATTGCGTCTATCCGAGGTCGACGAATTCATCCGCAATCAGCAATCGCCAATCTAAAATCAAACGAGCCGCCAGTAGGACCGGCGGCTCGCAACCTTTAATAGTTTCTCGAAGCTATCCACCAACAAACTTCGGTGGTCTCTTCTCGATAAAGGCTGCGACGCCTTCCTTAAAATCCTTTGTTAGTCCTGATTGAATCTGCGCTTTTCTTTCCTGCTCTAGTTGCTCCCCATAATCATTCGACGCACTCGCTTCCAACAATTCCTTGATGCGACCGATGGCGGCGGTAGGTGCGCTTGCCAGCATCTTCGCCATTTCCATCGCCTGCGGCAGCAACTCGGCGTCCGGAACGACCGCATTGATCATTCCCATCCCGAGGGCCTCGGCCGCGCTCACGACTTCTCCCGTCATCAGGAGCTGCGTAGCTCGCCTCCATCCTATGAGTCGCGGCAGGATGAAAGTGCCGCCGCAGTCCGGCGATAAGCCAATTTTGATAAACGCCTGATTGAAGCGTGCGCTTTCTCCGGCGATGACAAGATCGCAACCCAACGCCAGGTTGCAACCACCTCCCGAGGCAGCGCCGTTAACGGCCGCAATAAAAGGAAGCGGACTGCGTCGGATGAGCAAGAGGCATTCGTTTAGTTCTCGCAAAGGTTCATCAAAAAAGGCTTCACTGCGTCCGTTCTGAGCGGCAATTCTTTGCATCTCCCGTAAGTCACCACCCGCGCAAAAGGCCCGACCGGCTCCTGTGATAACAATCGCGCGTGCGCCTTTTCCCCGAGCTTCATTAACCGCCGCCTGGAATTCTCGCCCCACCTCCCGCGTCAGTGCATTCAGTGACTCCGGACGATTGAGCGTGATCACGCCAACGGCATCTTGCATTTCAAGTTTGATGAATGTGTAATCCATGAAAACCGCTATCGAACGAAGTGCAACCTGCTTCGCCTGAAATCCATCGCAAGCGCACAGTTCTTACTCGATGGGTCGCAGCCATGTAAGGCTAACGCAAAACTTGGTGAACGATTGGCATCCTTCCGAGAACTAGTCAGCGAACTGGTCCTATACTCCTTGTTCTTTTGCGCGATTCGCACCGAAGCATTCGCCGCACAAGACCGGTCGCCCAGCCGAAGGCTTGAAAGGAACGGTATCAGTCTTGCCACATTGATCACAGGTTATTTCGAATCGCTCCCGTTCGCCGCCTGCGCCCCTTGAGCCGCCAAAATTGGCGCGACGGGAATCGCGGCAAGGCTTGCAGCGCTTTGGATGCGTCAGGTTGCGTTCCTTGTAGTACTCCTGCTCACGCTCAGTGAAAGTGAAAGGGGTTTCACATTCTGTGCACGTAATCTCAAGATCTGGCATGGGGTTCTCCTGAGAGCAAGACTGAGACGTCTGCCCTCCTCATCGGCGCTGGCACTGCCGTTAACAGCGTGTGGTTTACGCGAGGCGGAATCAAACCCGGAGACCACGACATTGGTTGTCAAACGTTGTCAGGTTTGGCCCAGCTTGTTTCAAGTGCGTGGAGTTTACTCTACAGCCTCGCACCATTCAACAATATCCAGCCGCGCGGAGCCTACTATTTGAGAAAGTATGTTGTGGCTTAACGGGCATCTAACGTCTTCGCTACCGGGCCAACTCTTTAACGTGCGCGCGAACAGTCTTCCCTAAGGTGGCAAGATTGTATCCACCCTCCAAACATGACACCAGCCGCCCCTTACACGCATCGCTCGCCCACTGTGTCACCGTTCGCGTCATCGCGATGAAGTCGTTGTCTTCCAACAACAACTGTCCGAGTGGATCGCCGGCGTGAGAATCAAACCCCGCCGAGATGAGGATCAGGTCGGGATTGAAATTTGAACTCATCTCGGTGATTGCCGCATCGAACATCCTCTTCTGATCCATTGCGCGGGTTGCAGCTTTGATCGGAACATTCAACGTCGTTCCCTTGCCCCGGCTGATTCCGGTCTCTCCGCGCGAGCCTGTGCCCGGGTACCAGGGATACTGATGCATCGAGAAGAAGAAGACTGAGGGATCGTCATAGAAGATCCCCTGCGTCCCATTTCCGTGATGCACATCCCAATCGACGATTGCGACGCGTTCGATCTCAGGATAGTGGTTCTGCGCGTAACGCGCGGCCACCGCGACGTTGTTGAAGAGACAAAATCCCATCGAATGTTCGGACGTCGCATGGTGACCCGGGGGTCGAACCGGCACGAACGCATTCGTTACGGTACCCTTCATCACAAGATCGATGGCCTCACAGGCGGCACCGGTGCCGCGCAGTGCAGAGTCTAAAGACCGCATCGAGACCACCGTGTCCGCGTCCAGGTAATGTGTTCCCTCGCTGACAACTCGCTCTACTGTTTTGTAGAGCTGCGGAGTGTGACATGCCTGGATGTCGCCACGAGGTGCAGTCCTCGCCTCAACCTCCAGCAATTGCGACCAAAGCCGCTCGTCGTTGCGCAATGCGTCCATCACAACGGCATAACGTGAGGGAGACTCGGGATGGCCCGGACCAGTGTCGTGTTCCTGAAAAAGGGGGTGATGGATGATTGCCGTGGTCATGGTCGGATTATCTGTGCTGAAAGATCGGTGGTCAACCTTGGCCAAAAGAGAGTTATTTGCCGCCGAGAAGTTCATTCCGAGTGTTCCAATCCCACGCCCCAAAACAATCCTGAGAATCGAAAGCGTACGCCTGGACGCCTCAATTATAGGAATCGAAAGTCAAAGGAAGCGCCCTTAAAAGGCGACGTGCATCTGCAACCCCCCTCTTTCTTTGGCAAAAGCACAAAAATCTGGCGGTAGGAATGGCGATTGCACTGATTGCACTGGACGTAAGCAGGATCAAGAAATTAATTTTCGCAGTCCAATCAAAACAGTTATTCAAATTCGCAACATGTCCTGAGATAAAGGGACGAACTACCGCAGGAGGAAGCAGATGTCATACGACGAACAAGAGTCGAGGAAAAGCAAAGTTGTAGTGGAAACACCGACGACCCGTCGCGAAGTAACACAGACGGAAACTACGAGAGGAGATCGGGATGGCGTATCTGGCGCCACGGTCGGCGTGATAGTTGTCGCCGCCATCGCGGTCATCACGATACTTGTGTTGTTCCTGATGAATCGTCAGACGAACGATAACCTGAATGATAACCTCGCAGCTGCACAACAGCCCGCACCTGCGCCACAAACCACAATCGTTCAGCAACCTGCTGCGCAGCAACCGCCGGTGATCATCCAACAGGCTCCGGCGGCACCACAGGGAGCTCCAATCATCGTCAACAATCCAGCGCCCACAGGCGGATCGATGAGCAGCGGTAATGACGATTATGAAATCCAGTCTGCGATCGATAAGAAGATGATGGACGATCCGAATATGTCGACGCTTGGCGTCACGGTCTCCGTAAGCAACGGCAAGGCGACCTTGATGGGCGTTGTTAAGAGCGACGGAATTAAATCTCAGGTCGAGAGATTGGTTCGTTCAGTACGAGGTGTCAAGAACATTGACAACCAGATAACGGTCGGCTAACCGTCCGCATGCACCAATAGTTAATGTTAGGGCGTCGCAATTCGAAAGAGTTGCGGCGCCTTTACCATGGTGGTTGAACCTTAACGGGGTGCGGGCCCCAGAAGTATTTCTCCGCTACTGACAGATGTTTGGATCTCCAAGTCTCCTTCTTCACCTGCAATCAACAATCTTCGCTTTTCGCTGCTAGTAAAGATCCTCACGTCCGTTATCAAGCACTCAACCGGAGAGGCCTTGAAGTGTTTTAGACCTGACGTGGTTGCGGGGGCCCGTAACAGCAAATCGACATCACCTTTAATCTCCTTTAGTGGTTCCTCCGCAATTTCCAGCTCGTTAACGGCGACTGGGTGCGGCAGCAGGCCCATCGCTCCATCCACGTAGATCGTCCAGATGAAGCCGATATCAAGCAGTAAATGCAGCGCTTCATCCCAGACAAAATAGCCAAGAACGGTCGCGCCGATTACGTGGGCCACGACATGGTCCTGGTGGGTCGAAGTCTCCTGGAGTTGCCAATCACTCATGTGCGTCGCTCATCGTCGTAGTTCACGAGGCTCTTCGCTTTGAAGCGCGCAGCAATTGCCGAGGCCACCGACCCTACTCCGCCTACGATTACGGAAAGCGGGGCGCCAATAAAAGAAGCGAGCACTCCTGCCTCAACCTCACCAAGCTGCGGGCCACCCATAAAGAACACCATGTTGATTGAAGTCATCCGACCGCGCAGGTGATTGGGAGTCGACAGCTGTCTAATCGTCTGACGCAACACTGTGCTGACCGTGTCTGCGGCGCCAGAAACGGCAAGCATCAAGAGCGAGAACCAGAAGACGCGTGACAGGCCGAATCCTGTCGTTGCCAAACCAAAGACAGCCACTGAATAGATGACGACCTGACCCGGGCGCTTAACGCCTCCGATGCGCGCCAACACCAGCGCGGTTAATACAGAGCCCATGGCCGGAGCGGCCGCCAAAATACCGAGACCGCGCGCGCCGACCTTCAAAACCTCTTCCGCGAATATCGGCAACAGCGCTGTGGCCGATGCGAAGAAGGTGGCTACAAAGTCGAGGGTCATTGTCTGAACAATTATCGGAGTGCGTCGCACAAAACTGAGACCTTCCTTGAATGCAGCGAAACTGATCTTCGTTGCCATCTCGGTTGATTCGTTGACTCGACCGCTCGTCCGCATCGCGAGTAATGCGATGATAACTGCGAGAAACGACGCGGCGTTTGTGGCGTAAATCACCGCGGGTCCGTGAGTCGCCAGCAGTAAGCCGGCGATGGCTGGTCCGACAATAGTCGCCACGTTGAATACGATAAGACCAAGGCTGACGGCGTTGGCAAAGTCTCTCGGGGGAACCAGGGTCGGCATTAAGGCCTGACGTGCGGGAATATCGAATGCAACGGCAGCAGAACTCAAACCGGTGAGGATGTAGATGGGCCATACGCTCCGCCAACCGAGTAGAGTCGCAGTGGTCAATAGTCCAGCGCTCAAAAGCATGATGCTCTGAGTGACGATCATCAGCCGTTTGCGATCCATCACATCTGCGACCACTCCGCCGAGTAGAGAGCAGACTACGATCGGCAGTCCTCGAAAAAGTCCTACCATGCCTAGAGCGAAGGCAGAGCGCGTAAGCAAATAGACGTGCCAGTTGATCGCCACCAGCTGCATCTGAGAGCCGGTCACAGAAACGATCTGCCCGAGCCAGAGCAAACGAAAATCGCGATGCTGCAGTGCGGCGAAAGCTGACCTATTTGGTCTGATGGGAGCAGTGGGAGGCGTTTCCGTGGGCGCTGACATTGGTTTCTATTTATAACCGCAATCCGTGGCAGAGACCAATCAGGACCTGCGCGCTAGCGATTGCACAACCCTAATAGTCCGTTCTATTGTTGCCACACCTATGGACCAGGATTTTCTAAAATTCGGATTGGCAGCGTTCGTGACTCTGCTGGTCGTTGTAGATCCGCCGGGTGTAGTACCGATCTTCGTAGCCCTTACCAAAGATGAAGAACCCGCGAGACGCCGGGTAATCCTTACGCGCGCCGTCGTAATCGCATTTGGTGTGGCACTCTTCTTTCTATTCGCGGGCCGGGCAGTCCTGTCTTACCTCGGCGTCACCGTATATGCATTCGCCATCAGCGGCGGGATTCTACTGTTCGCTACTGCAATGCCGATGCTGTTTGGCCAACGCGGCGGACTGCAAGCGCCCGAGCGAAATGAGCGAGGCGCCGTAGGCGAGGACATCTCGGTGTTTCCGCTCGCAATCCCGATGCTGTCCGGCCCCGGTTTAATCGCCACGATCCTCCTACTGACTTCTCAGGCAGCAGGCAATCCTCGGCGTCTCGCAGCCATTGCTGTAGCAACGGCAGTGGTCTTTATCGTCGCGTTTGTGTCGTTGTATCTGGGAGCGCGTCTAATTACTCGTCTCGGTGAAGGTGGTGTTCACATTGCGACGCGCGTGATGGGAATCGTGCTGGCGGCACTAGCCGTGCAGTATGTTCTTAACGGAGTTACCGGATATTACAATTCGCTGGTCTTACACTGAGGCAGTCTCGATTAGGATCGCTTATCCGCGTGGCTCACGTACGACTCTGTCAATCAATCCCACACGCGCCATCAGCCGAATAACATATCCAGAGAAGTCCACCTGATACCAACGCCAGCCATGAATGGCTGCGGCTGGACGCGCGTGGTGATTGTTGTGCCAGCCCTCCCCGAGCGTGAGTAAACCAAGCCACCACACATTCCGACTTTCGTCGCGGGTCCTGTTCGGCCTCTTACCCAGCACGTGACAGACGCTGTTGATGCACCAGGTGAAGTGCCACAGCGTCAGCGTCCGCACCACTGTTCCCCAGAGCACGCCACGCCAGCCGGCGACTGCAAAACAGAAGATGCCAGTCAGGACCCATGGCAGGACGAACAGCTGTTTGTAATCAAGGATGCGCAACCAGGGATCACTGCCTGATACGTCCGGTACGAGTTCGCGATAGTCGCTGCCCTCGGCTGCGTCGCGTTTCAGGATCCAGCCTACGTGTGCGTGAAGAAATCCCATCAGCGGTGAATGCGGGTCTCCTTGCTTGTCCGCCATCTGATGATGTCGCCGGTGAATGGCGGCCCAACGCGCCGGACCGCCCTGCAACGCCGCTGCTCCGGTCCAGGCGAGTACACGTCTGAGCCAGCGAGGCGAAACAAAGCCGCGGTGCGTTAACAAGCGATGGTAGCCGATGCCGATTGCGAAAGTGGTGCTGAGGTAGAGTCCGACGAATAGGAGAAGGTCAATCGTGCGCGGCCAGAACCACAAGGCCAGCAGGCCTGCGAGGTGCAGGCTGACAACCAGAAAGCTGTGGGTCCAATTCAACTCTGAGAATCCGGACGAACTTCGGTCGGAGATACTAAGCTTGGCAGTGTCTTGGGACAACAATCAATTCCTCTGGTATGGAAATCTTTCCTGTTACAAGGCTGAGAGAAGGAGGCGTCGTTTCTCAATCCTTTCTAACGCGCCTCTTCCCCGCTCTCAGCTATTCCAGGTAGTGTTCACCCAACCTGGTTTGCAGTGCAACCGGCACAGCTTTCCAGCTCGCCATCGAAAGAGATTGAGGCGTGAAGTCTGCCGCGATTACGCGCGAGACACGCCACTGACCGATCTTCTCTTCATAAAGCCAGCGGTAGTAAGGACCATTTCCGCGCCGGCTATAAAACACCTTCTGCCCGGCCGCGGGATCCGCGCCATTCGGTTTAATGTAGACTCGTAGCCCGTTCATGTCGCTCATATGATTTTCAATCGACCGTCTTTCTTGTTGGCTTAGGACTGTGATTTCCCGCAGAGCGGCCGGTCCAGATCTCCGTTGAGTTCCACCGGAGTCACCGTAAAAGGAACTAGTCCTCGCTTAACTTCTTCGAGGGCTATGGTTGTGTTGCGACGCTTCAAGGGATCGACTGAAATTCGCGGATGCGAGCCATGCAGGAGTTGCTTGGTTCGCAGCCCCGCAACGATGATGAGGCGGAAGCGGGAATCGATTCCCGGCCACAACCCGTCATTGGCGACGTCGCTGAAGTCATTTCGCGATGATTTGCTTTGTACGGCCATAAAATAATTGTCCTCAGTGGTGCTGCGCTTCCGCGTTTGTTATAGGGACTTGCTCAAAAGGAGGAACAGTGCCGGCATTCCAACGGCCACGATAACGGCAAGTTGCAACCAGCTCATCGCTGTTCTATGACAATTCGGGCACTTGACCTTCCAAAGCGGCAATATCGTTCCGCATCGCTCGCCTGACCAAGTCATTTGCTGACTCTTTGTTCACCGACGCCTGACTGTTCATAAAAGCAGCAAGCTCACCAGTGTTCAGGCGACGACCCCGGCTAATTTTTTCCGGCTCGTCAACCAACCAGAAGCATGCTTTTCCTTCATCGGTGGTTGTCAGATTTTCAAAGGCCATTGCATCCAGCACAACCGGTCTGAAACATTCCATTCCGGAGTCACGAGAACGCGCCATCATTGCATCTCGGTCGCTTTTGAAAACCGGTACTCTCCAACTTCCCTGATCGTCGAGCGCATACCAATCGCCGTTCGCACGCCGCATCGCGTAGAGGCAGATCATTTCGTCCCCCTTGTCGCCAAGGAAGCTACCTTGCCATCTTCACGCTTCACGTCTGGAACAAACCGGTGTGTGGGAAGTAAGCGTGCGAGCATCTGGATTCCTTGTTGGTCGCGTTCCAAAAACAACAGACGGCACAAGGAGCGTTACGTAGCGCGCAAATCCTGATGTCGAGAGTAGGTTTCAAACTACAGTCAGTGAACTGACAAACAGAGTATAGCACGGATGGGCCGAATCAGGCACTCGCGCGGGATCCGCTCACCGACCGGACGTCGAGCCGCAATGAAACCACTTGCTTCGCAGAACCACAGTAAATGACATCGCGTGATCCAAGAGCACCGACTCCAATTAGGATCGAAAAGAGGCAAGCTAGCCCGCCTCTTTCAAAGGTCATATTTGCCGATCTAGTATCGGCGAGTGCGATGACGCCTGCGAATCTTATAGGTGTAAGCGGCACCGCCGCCCGCGCCCACCACTCCACCGATCAGCGCGCCCTTCTTTCCGCCAGCCAGGCCACCCACGCCGGCTCCTGCCGCAGTAGTCCCCGCAACGGTTAATTTATCCCGGTGTTTTTGCCAGAAGGTCCGATGTCGATGACGGCGCCGGCTTTGTGCAGACGTTAAGGGTGCACCAGCCATACCCAGCGTCAAACAGATTAATAAAACTGCTATGAACTTTTTCATTTAGACTTCCCCCGTTTCTTTCATTTTCATTCCGCAGCGTGAGGACGCCAAGTCGCACTGCATGGCTGTTATCGTCGCCGTCTTGATTCACGGCTATATGTGGGAAATAAGGCACTTGCTATACCAGCAGCGCGAAGGCGTGTGGAGGGGGTTTTGCTCTATTGTCATGGGACAGTGTGCGAAACTAGTTCGCCGGGCACGCGCAACTGTTCTGAATGCGGAAACGCCGTCAGGACTGAATTGATCCTGACGGCGTCTGAAATTGAGAACGTTGTGACTATGTCTTCGGGACAAACTTCAAGGCAACCCCGTTCATGCAGTAACGCAATCCGGTCGGCTTAGGGCCATCGTCAAACACGTGTCCGATGTGCGCATCACAGCGAGCACACTCCACTTCGGTCCGTGTCATGCCGAGCGTGTTATCCGTCTTCTCCTGCACATTCTCTTTAGCGATCGGTGCCCAGAAGCTCGGCCATCCGGTTCCGGAATCAAACTTCGCGTCTGAGTTGAATAGAGGAAGCTGGCAACAGACGCATTCAAAGACTCCGTGCTCATGATTCGAATTTAGCGGACTCGAATAGGGGGCCTCTGTGCCTTGGTTGCGGGTCACTTCGTACTGTTGTGGCGTGAGAATCTGTTTCCATTCCACGTTTGTTTTTGTCATCTTCTTAACCCCTTTATTGATACCTTTGACGCCGTCGTGATTACGGGACTGCTGCTGCACAGCCTTGATAGGCAAGCGCGAAAGAGCGGCAACCGTTCCAACAGCTAAAGCTGATGAAAGAAAGTAACGTCGATTCATTTTGTAACCTCTCCGAGGGACATCGCCAGAAGGGATGTCATTCCAGTTTATTATTTAGTGATTACGTATCCGTGTAAATACGGGTCCAGTGCGGATTTTGGATTTCGGGGGATTTCTCAATGCCGGATGTTTATTGCAAGAGACGTATTTTGCGGCGATCATGATCCTGTGCGATTTCCTCAGCGAACGCCATTCCTGATTTTGCTGGCATTTATCAGATACAGTTCGCGGCATCATCGTTGCTCCAGGTTTGGTGGATTACGAAAGTGACAACAATTTCGAAGTAAACAAACTGAGGAAGCCTATGATTCTCAAAACAGTATTCATGTTGTTTCTGACCGGCTTGGTCTCCTGCAGCATGGCAGCGGCGGCCGTCGCCCAACAAGACAACAAGCACGCCGTTTCAGTGGACGCTACAAAAAGCAAAATCGCGCGCTTGGGAGTCGGCGCACAAGCGAAAGTCACAGTGAAATTGAAAGACGGAGCGAAACTAAAGGGTTACATCGCCCAGGCGGGAGAGAATGACTTCGTGATACGCGATCGTAAAAACGATGCGCCTACGACCGTTCGATATACTGATGTCCTCAAGGTCGAGGAAAACCGCGGGCACTCAACTGCCAGAAATATCGGCATCGGCGTCGCGATTGGCGTAGGAGCATTCCTGGCACTGATCGCTATCGCGATTACTCATCTCGACTGATGCGCCGCTTGGCTATGAGATTCTAAGAAATCGTTTTGGTGTAATCCGCGTTGACCCGCGGCTAAGGTGGGGAGTTACTAGTCGCGGTGCTCGGTCACATGTGTTCTCGTATCGGCATACTTGTCGCGATACTCAGTACCGTCTGCGGTCACAATCCCTCGGAAGAGCATTGCTTCATCGGCTTCACCATAAGTTTCTCGCAGCTCTTCCTGCACCTGATTCCAACTCATCGCGCTTGTGAGGATCTTGTTTGGACGCTTCACCAGATAGTGTCTCGCGTCGCGGCTGACAGGTTTGTTCTTGGCCATACGTTTGGTGCTTTTCCCCCGGCTATTAGCTCGAGGCTTTCCTTAAATAGCAGGACCCTTATTACCCATTACCTTACGCTACCGATCGCTAAAGCGAAAGCCGCCGCGAATGATCGCGAGGGCTTTCTGTTCAGAGAACGTGCATTTGGTAGCTTGTAGCTCGCCTTCGCTTATTTACACTTGCTGTAACCACAATCACGACAGATGTCGCAGCCACTCGCGTGTTCGAGCTGGCCTTTGCACTCCGGGCAGATGCCGATCATGTTGGACATGATCGCGCCGGTTACAGGTTGTTGCTGCGCATGCACAGGAGCGTGTTGTTTTGCGAGAGCGCGGGCTGAGTCAGGGTTGTCGTTGAGGCGGCGGTTGGTAATCATGATGCACTCGGCAACAGCCTGTTCCGGCGAAGTCAGCAAGCGCTCGTTGAACCAAACCGCGTGTGTGCCTGTGACCTTGTTCAAACTATAAGCGACTTCCGCTGCGTCAAACCCACCGCGTAGCATCTTCGAAGCAAGCAAGCCGACGCCGCCGCTGATCGGACCCGTGGCAAAGACCTCCTGAATCATTTCGCCGTCGTGATTGACCGTAACGTATAGATTCTGGCCGTCGAAGGGAATTTGCCAGGTGGCGCCCTTGAGTTCGCGTGGTCGCTCGATGCGGACAGTTTGCAACTTGGCGGCTTCAGCATCTGCCTGCGCCCTGATGACGGCGCCCGCTTCTGATCTTGCCAATCCTTCAACTTCCGGATCGATTGGAATAAGGTGCGCTGCGTCAGCATGACTGGCCGGCGGGTCGTCGAACACTTCAACACCAGCATCAGGATTGCAGGCTGTCTCGCCCTTGTCCCCGGCCTTCATCGAAGTAAGCACCTGGTTCTCACGGGAGCCGTCGCGATAGTAACTAACAGCCTTGCAGCCGAGCTGCCGTCCCAATCTGTAAAGGCGATCGACCGACTCAACCGTGTCGTTGACGGCGCCGTTGCAGGTCTTTGAAACGCTGTTATCTACATTACGCTGCGCGGCGGCAAGCACATGGATGTGTTGTTCGGCGCTGATATTCATCGCCGAAATGAAATACGCCGGCAATTCACTTTCGTGCTCGCAGACATAGGTGGCCGCGGCGTCGATTGATTCCTGATCGGTCTGATCTACGTCGATGCCAAGCGCCTGGGCAGCGAGCGTATGAACATAGGTGCGAGTGCCAAGCGTGTCTTTACGAACATAAGCCCAGGAGAAGTTTGGCTCGATGCCCGAAGAAGTTTCTGCAACGAGGGAAATCGTTCCCGTAGGAGCAATTGTGGTGACTTCATAATTACGCGGTGTCAGAGGCACATCGCGCGAAAGACCGATCTGATTGTAGAGAAAATCCTCGTAAGCTTCGCGGTTTGGCTCGAATTCCGGGAACGTTCCCTTCTCCGCGCCGATTTGATTGCTCGCAGTCCACGCTTCGCGACGAATGAAGCCCATCATCTCGTCCATCAAGTCGATCGAAGCTGGCGAACCATAGGTGATTTTGAGAGCCAGACAGAGATCGGCAAAGCCCATGATTCCGAGCCCAACCGGCCGCGTGCGATTGACCACATCGTTGATTTCCGGCAACGGCCACGCACACGTGTCAATCACGTTGTCGAGGAACTGGGTGCAGAGATGGGTCACGTCACGCAGTCTGTCCCAATCGACGCGCTGGTCAGCATCAGAAAACTTCGCTAAATCGATGGAGCCGAGATTGCACGAGTTCGAGAAGTGAAGGAACTGCTCGCCGCACGGATTGCACGAATAGATAGGCCCCATGGACTTCATCATGTGATTGTGACGATTCACTTCATCGATAAAGGCGATTCCAGGTTCAGCATACTTATGTGCGCTGGCAACGATACGGTTCCAGATGTCTGGCGCATAAACCATACCGGGTCGTGGCGCTTCCTCGATCGTGCAGTTGGAAAGATCGGTGGTGACAAACGACAGCTTGTCGGGGAGTGTAACGGTCGTGCCGTCAGGCCGTCGATAGAGAACATAGTCGCCATCACACACCGGATCATAGATCGAGTCCGTCCACGATTCGCCGTTGAATTCCAGCTGAAACCACTCGTTATTATCGACTGCCTTCAAGAACTTGTCCGTCACATTTACTGAGATATTGAAGTTTGTAAGCGAATGCTGGTCGTTCTTCGCGTGAATGAAACGAAGAATGTCAGGCTGGGTTACGCGCATCATTCCCATATTCGCTCCCCGACGGACACCACCTTGCTTCACAACGTCAGTTACCTGATTGACGATGTTCATGAACGAAACCGGACCTGAAGCCACACCGCGTGTCGAACCCACGAGCGCACCTGCCGGTCTCAGAAACTCGTAAGTCATTCCGGTGCCGCCGCCGGTCTGATGAATAGTCGCTGCCGCCTTGGCGTGGTCCATGATCCCGGTAATCGAATCGGGAACTTCAAGAACGAAACACGCCGCCAGTTGACCATTGGCCTTACCGGCGTTCACCAGGCACGGGGTGTTAGGCACAAACTCACGAGCGAGCATTACGTCACTCATCGCCTGAAAAAAACCATCGCGTTTCTGGGGATCTTTTTCAGCGGCGGAGACGTGACCAACCACCCGCCGAACAATATCCGGCCATTCTTCGATCGCACGGGCCTTTGCATCTTTCAGTGAATAGCGTTTGCTGATCACCCGGTTGGCGTTAATACCCAGGGGTTGACTCTTGCGGCGGGTCGCTGGGGACGTGGGAGACACTTTCTCGTTCGTGGTTGTGGGGGTCTTGCCAATAGCTGCGCTCATTTTGATTTTTGCCTCTCTCATGTTCGGGGCGACACGAGCGAATTTCGAGAGTTTTAAAGACGGCTCTACGGCTACATTATAGTAGACGCGGTCTTCCTTTTCATGTATTGCGGATACTTCGGTTGGCTTTTTTCGAAGCGAAAAACCTAGGTTAAGAAGCAGTCCAGGGGGTCTTCCACCGCTCCAATTAAACCCGCCTCGTCTCAAGCGGAGCGGAATATACTCCTTTAAAACTCTGATGTCAATATGTTGTGGTCATCTTTTTTGTCAATGGATTATAGTGTGTTAATTGAGACTCCACGTTAACTACTAACTCACTGATAATCCGTGCGTTCATGCCTTTTTTCCCGCTCGAGTGACGATTCAACTAACCGTTGTTTTGCGTTTTCCGGCTTGATCAACGAAAGACAAAATGATCGACGAACCTAGAGAGGGCGAAACTCTTGAGATTATTTCGACGGCGAGCTGTTGGAGAGCAACAATTCGTAGTTGCCAATGTCGCGGTTGTGACTGTCGAGAGCCGCAAAAGTATCCGAGGTTTCCTCAAGCATTTGCTTGGTCATGGCAATTGAATCGCTGAGTTGTTCGAAATCGAGGGAGGACACTCTTTCCGGAGTCGGCAACGTAACCACCTGATCGTTAACCAGGCCGAAAAAGTTTTCGATTGACTGCAACTGGCCCTCAACGAGTTTCACAGACCGCTCGATATCTTTGAAGGCCGCCACGCGGCGGCGCAGAATCTCTACATTCGACTGTTGGATTCGTCGCTCGCGATCGTCCTTCGAGTGCTCTACCGCGCGCTCGGCTTGCACCAGTTGATTCTGCACTGCCTGACGGTTAATTGATCTAAGGTGGTGTTTGCGGCGGCGGTAGACATCCAGCAGATCCACAAAATCTTCCCAGCGTTGATCGAGGCTTTCAAGATTGTGAGGAATCTGATTGGATCCGGTGAATTTTTTGTAGTTTGAGTAGATCTGATTCTTCATCCAGCGCAAATACTCGACCGCTTCACGTTCACGAGGGTCGAAGGCTTTTATCTGGGCTTCCCGCTGCTGTTCGCGCAGCTTGTGCAGTCGCTGCTTTTCGCGGCGATCGACCAGTCGGCGGTAGAAGGAACTTGCTGGCACGGTGGCTAAGTATACTGTTTCCGTTGCGAGTGCGGCTACGAGCGGTGTGAGGTCCTGGACAAAAACGGCGGCAGCGCCAAATACCACCATCCCCCAAAAGTTGACCGGTTCCCTGAGAGCCTGTTTCAGATACTTGGAATCAAACTTGGGAAACTCAGCCATAAACTCGAAGTACGAAGAAGGATCATTCCGAATTCACTAATTACTACGGTTGCTGTCGCTGATTACATCGGTTGCACTGCTCTCCCCTTCCGCGGGCAAGGCCTGCTGCCCAGCGGAGGTCGAAGCAGGTAGAAGACCCATGTCCTTCTTGTAGGCGAGCAACTTGTCCTGAAGCTGCATGTCCATCGCCTCGCGCTCTATATCCTGCATCTGATTGTCGACCGAAGCCGCGCCAAGCTGCATCTTTGCCTCCGCTGCGGCTGCGCGCCGATCGATCTTGTCACGCATCTCGTTGAAGGTGGACGCGTCATCGCCAATCTGGAACGACTCCATAGTCTGAGCCAGTTGTTCCTGAAGTTTCGCCTGCTTCGACTGATTGATCAGCTGCATTGCCTCGGCTGTTCGGCGCTGCATCTGCAACACGTAATTATCACGAGCCTTCAGTGCCTGCTTGGATGCCAGTGTGGCGTGCTCGAGTTGTTGAGAAGTCTTCTGGAGATCCATCTGCGCCTGCTGCAGCTGACCAATATAAGCGGTGGCGATGTCGTCGCGTCCCAGCTTTACTGAGGCTCTGATCTTGGAATCGAGATCGACAACCTGCGTCTCCAGTCGTTCCTTACTTTTTCCGAGCAACTTCTCAGTCGCCATAACCTGCGCCACAGAGTTGTTCAACTCGGGGACGCGATCCCGCATGTCCCGGATCGTTTGCTGCAGTACGAGCTCAGGGTTCTCGGTGGCTTCGATAATTCCCCCGAAAAGCGCGCGCATCGAGCGTTTGACTCTGCTCCACAGTCCCATTTTTCACTCATCCTTTTCGTCAGATGTACGATCGTGACCCGGGCTCTTCTAGATGTAACTTCCGCCCGCGCGCATATGTTGTACGACGTCCGACGGGGCGTGGTTCAAAATACCGTCAGCGTAGAAGTCGAAGTATAACAGCACTTCTACGCTTCCTCCAGAAAGCAGCCAAATTGATATTTTTGGACCAATCGGAAGGTGGACTATTACCCACTTACATGCTCACCGACTTCATTTAACCTGCCGATATCGCGCCGATACTGCATTCCATCCCACCTTATCCTTTCCACGGCTTCGTAACAGCGTTTGAGCGCCACGCCCAATGTTGCGGCGCTGGCGGTCACGCCCAAAACCCTGCCCCCAGACGTAACGAAGTCGCCTTCACCATTCTTTGTCGTCCCCGCATGGAACACCTGAATGTCTCCGACCACAGTCTCGAGACCATCAATGCTTGCACCCTTTTCGTACCTTCCTGGATATCCGCGACTCGCGAGAACGACACATGCGGAAGCCTCATCGCTCCATTCGACTTTTGTTTCCCCGAGTCTCCCACTTCGGGTTGCCTGGAAAACGTCGAGCAGGCTGGTCTTCAGTCTGACTAAGATGGCCTGTGTCTCCGGATCGCCGAAGCGAACGTTGTACTCAAGTAACCTGGGACCGTTCTTCGTCAACATCAAACCCAGGAACAAGACGCCGCGGTAAGGAAAGCCCTCACTCCGGCAACCCGCGAGGGTAGGCTCAATGACTTCTCTCTCCAGTCGCGCCAACATTTCAGATGAGAGAATTGAAGCATCAGTGATCGCACCCATCCCTCCAGTGTTGGGACCGCTATCGTGCTCGCCGATCCTCTTATGGTCACGAGCCGCCGGCATCAACGCGTAAGCGTTCCCGTCGGCAAAGAGCAATAGTGACGCTTCGGTGCCCTCTAGCGCTTCCTCGATTACTACTTGTTCAGCAGCACCAGCGTCAGCTACTTCGCCGGCCAAGAGGGCACGAGCGGCGTCCTTGGCCTCTTCATGTGAATCAGCGATCACGACTCCTTTGCCGGCAGCCAATCCATCAGCTTTAACCACGACCCGCGTCGTGGCCGGACCAAAGGCGCCACTGCTGAGAGCATCAGAGACGTCGGCAGTCGAACGCGCAACGCGGTAATCCGCTGTCGGTATTCCATGCCGGCGCATAAAATCCTTGGCGAACGCCTTGCTGGCTTCAAGCCGCGCAGCCGCTTTACTCGGACCCGCGATCGCCAAGCCTGCGTCTTCGAAACTGTCCACGATGCCGTCGGCCAAAGGAGTCTCGGGACCCACAATAGTCAAGTCGATGCCCTTCTCTTTTACAAACTCAATCAAAGACGCATGGTTGCCCGGCGGGATCGAGGCGCACTCCGCCAGCTCGGCTATTCCTGCATTTCCGGGTGCGCAATAGAGATCAAGCGGGAGGGGAGAGGTTTGCTTCAGAGACCATAGAATTGCGTGCTCCCGCCCGCCGGAGCCGATAACAAGTACCTTCATTTGCCTTGTCTCACAATCGCGTTTATTTGATGAAAAAAAGAAGGGTCAGGTATTACCAGTGATGAGTGACTAGCTACATTCGCGCAGACCTTGAGAGTCGGGGGATGCTGGCATGCGACCTTCACCCTGTCAATATATTCAGAATCAACGGTCGGGTCTTGACACAGTTTCGCCATAGTTATACTTTTGCGCTGAACTTCGGTGAGCCGGCTGGCTTCAACTCACGAACGCTCGCCATTTGGAGAATAGGCGGCACCTTGGTAGCGAGGGGTTTAGCAGTTATTGGACGCACCATAAGGGATTGTTCGCTGGAGCGATCTAAGGGAGCCGACATCATGTCACAGAGGGAATTCGCAGGTGAAACTCACGCCACCGCCGCAGCAGCAGAGTATGTAGATAGAGCCATCAAATGCGTCGACTGTGGCGAGAATTTTATTTGGACTGGTGGAGAGCAGGTGTTCTTCCACGACAAGGGTCTTCAGAACGAGCCGAAGCGCTGCAAACCTTGCAAGCAAGCCAAGAATGAGCGACTCGCCGCAATCGCGGCCGCACAGTCATCCGGCATGCGCCAGCGCATTGAGGTCTCGGTGAACTGCGCTCAATGCGGGCAACAGACGACAGTGCCCTTCTATCCGTCTCAGGGCCGACCGGTCTATTGCCGTACCTGTTTCCTCGCTAATCGCTCTGAAGGTGCAAGAACAGCCGACGCATAAACCCGCCTCCCTGCGTCCAACCATCTCTAATCCAAACTATTCCTTCACGCTAAAGCTCTGCTTTTCGCAGCCGCGCGCTGTCGGGCGTTCGCTCTACTTCTTGAGGTGGTAAGGCACACTGATGACAATGACCCCTTCCCTAAACAGAAGAGCACCCTTTAGCATTAGCGAACTCTGATTGTGTAACAGGTGTTGCCACCACTTAGCTGGCACAAACTCCGGCAGCAGTACCGTGACGATGTCGTTACTATTTTTTCGTTCGAGGCGAGTGATGTAACGCAGCAACGGACGCGTCAGTTCTCGATAGGGAGATGGAAGGACGACCAGATTAATGCCGGCTCCCCAACGCTCCCACTTTTCGCGTAACTTCGCTGTAGCCTCCTCATCAAAATCCACATACACAGCCTGGACGTGGTCCGGGGCAATTGACTTGGCATATTGCAATGCGGCCACGACGCCGCGGTGAATGCCAGAGATCGGAACTATCACCGTGTGTTTGATCGGACGCAGTTCTTCAAGTCCCTCTGTGGAGAGTTGTTTCGCGACGACCACGTAGTGTTTGTGAATGGAGCGGAACATCAACACTAGTAGAGGGACAACCACCACTACGATCCAGGCCCCGTGGATGAACTTAGTCGCGATGAATACACAGAGCACAATAAAGGTAGCGACAGCCCCTACCCCATTTATGACAATGGATTTCTTCCAGTGTGCACCATCAGTCACCTCGTCCGTGATAAAGGTCGAGCCGCGTTCATCAGAGGCCGCCAACTCTGCATCAGGCAACGCTTCTCGATCGACGGTACTTTGCGTGTAGTGAATGTCCTCCTCTAACCGTTTGCGCCTCTGCCTCTTTTTCTCCGATGACTGCATTCGCACTTTGAGCCAGTGCCGGACCATCCCCGATTGCGAGAGAGTGAAAGAAAGAAAAACGCCAACAGCATAGAGAGGAATGAGACGGCTCGTGTCGCCGCCGAAGGCAATCACGAGAATGCTCGCGAAGATGGCCAGAATCACGATTCCATTTGAAAAGACCAGCTTGTCTCCACGCGTAGCGAACTGGCGCGGAAGAAAACGATCGCGCGCAAGGAGACTAGAGAGACGCGGGAAATCTGCGAACGAAGTGTTCGCCGCCAGCACGAGGATCAGTGCAGTCGTGATTTGCACGACGTAGTAGAACCAGGCCATTGGTCCGGTAAACATGATTCTCGCAAACTGCGAGATGACAGTTTCGCTGGCGTGAGGATGAACTCCGTAGAGGTAAGCCAGGACACTCGTTCCAAGGAACATTATCGTTAGAAGCGCTGCCATTACGACGAGCGTTGTAGCTGCATTCTTTGCTTCCGGCTTCTTAAAAGCCGGGACACCGTTTGAGATGGCTTCGATTCCAGTGAGTGCGGCGCAGCCGTTTGAGAAAGCTCCCAGTATCAGGAAGAGCGTCAACGGCTGCACTGTATACCCCTCAGCGGTCTTAATTTCTTCGGGACCCGGCAAGGGAGCCGAGCCACCATAGGAGTAATAGCTAAAGAGACCGTACCCAATCATGAAGAGGAAGGTAATGAGGAAGGCGTAAGTTGGCACCGCGAAAAGTGAGCCGGATTCGCGCACTCCACGTAGGTTGGCAACGGCAATGAACGCTATGAAAATCAGGCAGAGAAAGACCTTGTGATGGTCCAGCCAGGCGTAGCGCGTCCCCTGCACCATAGAAGTGATCGCAGCAACGCCTGCAGCTATCGAAACGGCGACGGTCAAAACATAGTCAACTAATAACGATGCGCCGGCGACCAGGCCCGCATTGATGCCCAGGTTTTCTTTGGCCACGATGTAAGCACCGCCCCCCGAAGGGTAGGCGTGAATAGTCTGCCGGTAGCTTATCGCCACGATCACCAGGAGCGCGCCAATGCCGATGGAAATCGGCACGACGTACTTGAACGCGCCTGCTTGGCCGTACGCTGCGGCAACGGCCAACACGAGAAGGATTTCCTCGGTTGCATAGGCGGTAGATGAAAGAGCATCGGATGAAAAGACTGCGAGGGCAGTCTTCTTCGAGAGTCGCTCGTGGGCCGCTTGTTCTGTCCTGAGGGCACGCCCGATGATGAAGCGCTTGATTTCAGTTGCCACAGTTCTCTGTTCCTTCTTTGTTCGGGATTCTGATCTACGATTTCTACGAAACCAGACGCTCCGCCCAACGCGCCGCGATCGGCAACTCGTCGCGGTCCAGATCGGTGATGGTCAGTTTCCTGGTTGGCGGCACCTTTTCTTCCCTCCAGAGGTAGTCGCTCACGAACTGTTGCGCGTGAGTTGTCCAGAACGAGCTTTCGCCCCGAAATCGCCGTTCCGTCATTCGCTGAACGTAAGCAATCACTCTTCGTCGATTTGCTCCAGTACGTCGCAGACCGAGCAAAACAGTGGTGACGACTGTGATTAAGATTGCAGTTATTAGATTCTTCAGAACCTAGTCTCCCGGCTTTGCTGATCGATGACATAGCGACGCAAGGTGGACCAATTTGCAGGTTGGGAAGGGGGCAGTCGTTGTTCATAAGTTTCGGTGCACTCAACGCGCCCCGCTCATGTCGCGCCCGCTTGATCTTCAAATCGACCTCTCAAGACAGTCAGAGAGAGTCGGAATGAGCGCGTGGTTTCTGCTCATCGTTCTCTGCCCAATCCAGGCAGAAGCCGGCGAACAACATGAGCGGTATCGCCGAAATCAATAAAGCCGTTCCCACCGCGCGTAACCATGGATGTAGCGGGACGCCGACAAACCATGCGCTCGCGGTGAGGAGGCTACCGACTAAGGCCGCAGTGAATCCTGCGACCAGACAACAAACGCCCCCCGCGGCTTCGAACGCACGCACTTGGCTGGAATTGACTACCCTTCTCATACACACAGTTCTATGCCGGGCCGCATAAGAAAGGGGTAAGCGGTTAATAAAAAGTTCGTAAGGGTTTCGGTTGGTGCTGAGGGTTATTCGCCAGGATTGAAGCGATAGCCAATCCAGGGCTCGGTGAGGATGTATTTGGGATTGGAAGGATCTGACTCAAGCTTCTTGCGCAGCTGGCCAATGAATACTCTCAGGTATTCCGTTTGTTCGGTGTAGTTGCCACCCCAGACCGCCCCCAGCAGTTTGTGATGTGTAAGGACGGCCCCAGGGTGCTGAACCATGAAGAACAGCAACTCAAACTCTTTGGGTGTTAGGTGGATCTCGGAACCCTTTACGGTGGTCCTGTGCCTATCGGGATCTACTTTGAAATCTCCGACTTCGATTAGTGTCGACTCATTGATCCTGCCGGTTGAAGTTCGTCTCAACGTCGCCCGTATCCGCGCAAGCAACTCATCCATTCCAAACGGTTTAGTTACGTAGTCGTCAGCTCCTGCATCCAGTGCCTCCACCTTGATTCGCTCTTCGCTTTTTACAGAGAGAACGATGATCGGAACTTCCGAAACCAAACGCACACGACGGCAAAATTCGAGCCCTCCAACGTTCGGCATCGAGAGATCCGTAATCACAAGTGCAGGGTGCCAATCGTTGAAGAGGTCGAGACCCGCCTCACCATCCGCCGCCACGCGCACATCGAAACCATGCGTGGACAGGCTGGTTCGCATCACGCGGCCTATCTGCGGTTCGTCATCTACAATCAGGATGCGCTGTTTATCTGCCATGAATGAATGACTTAATCACCGATAGATTTGGCGGCCACTCTTGCGGCGGCCGACTCAGTTCGCGCGCTTCTGCGGTTCGCCCTCGCGTTCAAAGTCGCCGGTGGGCAACAAGACTATCACTCGCGTTCCTTTGGAATCCTGCCCATCCTCAATCCAGATCTTTCCGCCATGCGCCTCGACAATTCCTTTTGCGATAGCCAGACCCATTCCCGTTCCCGGTTTTTGCGCCGCCGAATCACCGTCGCGCATCGCGCGAAAGAACTTATCAAAGACGCGCTCACGCAATTCCGCGGGAATTCCGGGTCCGTGATCTTCGATCGTCAACTTGATCGTACCCTCCTCGGTGGATCTAGCGTCCAATCGAATGACGGAGCCGGGAGGCGAGTACTTCGCTGCATTGTCCAGCAGCACATAAGTAACCTCAGCCATGGCGCGTTCATCGACTCGGACAGACGGCAGCTCGTTATCAAGGCGTCGTTCAATCGGATGGTTTCTCGTAAGCGGAGTCGCTCGATTGATGGCGGCGGTAAAGATCTCCTCGAGTGATCCCCATTCGCGCCGCAGTTGCATCTCGCCGGCTTCGATTCGCGCCAGGGCCATTAGGTCTTCGACAAACCTGTCTAGCCGGTCGGCTTCTTCGTCGATGATTTCCAGCATCTCGTGGCGGCTTTCAGAAGTAAGTCGCATGGCGGCGTTGACGCTATCAGTGGAGTTCTCATCATCGAGCAGTGTTGTCACCGAGGCCTTGATTGAAGTTAAGGGAGTCCGCAGATCATGCGTTACCGCGTCAAGCAGTGCTGACTTCAAACGCTCGCTCTGTTTAAGCGCCTTGGTTTGACTGGCTTGTTCGAAGCTGTCCTGGAGCTCTTGATAGAGTCCTTCGACTTCTCGTCTTGCGGCATTTGCCTCCGCAGCACGCTTTCTCGCGTGCGCCGAAAGCTGACCCACGGTTATCGCGGTTATCAAGAAGGCGAGGAGCGTGATCCAGTTTTTCGGCTCTGCAACGATGAACGTGTGCAACGGAGGAATAAAGAAGAAGTTGAAGCAGGCAACCCCGAGGAGCGACGCGAGGATTGCAGGTCTTGGCCCCCATGCTGTTGCCACGAAAACTACGATCAGCAAATACGCCAGCGCCACAGTTGTGGGATTGATGTGAGGACCTAAGACCCTGAGAACTACGGTTGCGGCTGCAATAACAACTACCGCGACAAGGTTCCCAAGCAGCTGTTTACCCGCCAGCGTTTTTAACACGAGTTGATTGTAAGCCCATTGCCGGTGAGGAAAACAACCTGTTCTGAGTTATCGCCGGGCATGACGTTAGGCACGTCGTTTCAGCCACCAACGTGAACGATCGGGCGCTTATCCGGATCTTTCTCAGCCTGACGCAACACCTCGTGAGTCACAGGCGCGGTGTCGCCCTCTCCAAACGCAATGTATTTCAAAAGGTAACTAAGCGGGTTCCCCTCGCTCCAACCGAAATAAACGTGCGGCAACTTTCCGGTTTCGTTGCGCACATGAAGCAGGAATGCGGCGATCGCATTAGGGACGGCCGGCGAAACCGCACGCAAGACCCGAAACCCGTTAATGTACTCGCCGTTTATCCTGAGTATGCCGGAGAACTCCGACGCGTCGCCCGGCGTCACTTCAAAGAAGATCACTGGCTCGCCTGCGGGAATGTGGTTGTCGGTCCTCTTCTCTTTTTCTTTAGTCTCATACTCACTCGCATCGCCTTGATCGCGACGGTTACTAATGATACGCACAGTGCCCTTTGCCGCGTGCCGGAGAAAATCACGGGCTGCGTCATCGAGTTCAACGCGCTCGACCCGCAGTTCCGTGCTACGCCAGACACGCGAAACTAACGAGGCAAGCACTATTGAGAGGATGAAGAATGAAGCAATCTTGATCCCTTCCGGCCGCTGGTGAATGTTTTGCAGAGTCGTGTAAGCAAACACTAGTGCAATTACCATGAACGTATGCCAGTGCTGGCCTTTGCGGTACATCGCCAGAGTCACGGCGATCGCAGCCGATGTCATCAGCACGAGGACTCCGGTAGCGTACGCACCTCCCTGTGCATCCACGTCAGCCTTAAAAATGATCGTGACGGCGACAGCGATTCCCGTAAAAACCAAAACGAGCGGTCTGGTAGCTCTGGCCCAATCAGGCGCCATCCCAAAGCGCGGCAGATAACGCGGGACGATGTTGAGGAGTCCAGCCAATGCCGACGCGCCTGCAAACCAGAGAATCAGGATCGTACTGATGTCGTAGCCGGTACCGAAGATGTCGCCAAAAAAATGGTGGGCAAGGTAGGAGATCGCGCGACCATTTGCCTCGCCGCCTTCAGCAAACTTTTCGGGTGGGATCAGGATCGCAGTAACGAAACTGCTGGTTATCAGCATAACGCTCATGATTAGCGCGGCGGTGCGCAGCATCTTGCGCGTATTCTTGATTTGCCCTTCCAGAAGCCTTTGGGTAAGCGGCCTCGCAGAACCTCCCGTGCGTGTTGAATGAATGCTCTCCCATTCTTCGGCGCTCAAGTCTGTGTCGCCCTTTACCAGGGGCATCACTGCTACTCCGGTTTCAAAACCAGAGAGACCCAGGGCAAGCTTAGGGAAGATCAGGAGGGCCACAAAAATGATCAGCCAAACATTCCCCTGCACTCGAGGATGATTTAGAAGCGCGTGCTCCCAGTCAGCAAAGTAATGTGGATGCGTAAACAGTTGATAGAGTCCGAAGCCGATCACAATACAATTCAGAAACAGATAGACGCCAACAAGGATCACTGCGATCCCGATGGCTTCTTTGAAGCCCTTAAGGAAGATCGCCGCCAGGAACAGGATCAGGACCAGCGTCACACCAATCTGGTGCCGAAAGAGATCCGGCGTAAATGGGTTCTCAATAACGTGAGCTGTGGCGTCAGCAGCGGACAGTGTGATCGTTATGATGAAGTCAGTGGCAACGAACCCGAGCAATACAAGGACGAAGAGCTTGCCTTTCCAGCGCGAGAGCAGATGCTCGAGCATCGAAATCGAACCCTCGCCGTGTGGACTTTCAGCAGCGACTCGATTGTAAATGGGAAGTGCACCGAATAATGTGAGAAGAACGAGAACAATTGTGGCGATTGGCGAGAGGGCGCCGGCTGCGATAAAGGCGATGCCCGGTTGGTATCCGAGTGTCGAAAAGTAATCGACGCCGGTAAGGCACATAACCTGCCACCAGGGATGTTGCCTCGGACCGGTGGCGCCGGGTCCCGGCCGCGACTCCGTTTCTCTTCCACCGCGGAATAACCAGAGCTTGAACTTGCGCCTTGATCTCTCTGAAAGGACCATTGTGTTAGTCAGACGACCAGCGTCTGACGTTGCCAACCTTCTTCAGTGTGATTAGTCGTCGAATTCTACGCTCATTGATTCACACGTCAACTGATTCATCCGGCCCTGGTTTCTCTTGCGCAAAAAAAGTGGGCAGGGGCCTCCCACAACCCCCGCCCTAAGGCCACGTGTCCTCACCCCACGCGACCACTTCGTCCACCGGGGAGGCGGACGCACGCGGATTATGCGACAGGTCGTCTAAACTTTCAATAACTTCGCCTGCTTTAAATCAGCCCGATTTTCGCTGGCAAATTGCGAGGAAATTGACTGAACTTGGCTGTTAAAATGTAGTGAAGAGGAGCGGTGCACGCAGAGCAGTGACTCAGGATAAAGATTGATTTGGGGTAGTAGTGGACGGTTGAACGCGTTCCCGGCGGAGTTAACTGCTAGGCGGAAGGTTACGTGAACTCTGCTCGCTTGGACTCAGATCCGCAAGGGCTACTACAACGAGCAACGCCGTCACACCGAGCGTCGCGAGGATGTAAAGCAGAGCGGTCATCTCGCGGTAAATCAAAAAGATCGTGATCAGGGACAACGACACGATCCAGACCAGCGTAACCAGTCTTCTCTTACGGGTACGTGCTGCGATTGATTGCTTTGTCATTATTTATCTCAATATGAATTTAGTTCGCGCTGGCGCTGTCACACGCTTCGTTCTAGTAGAGAACGCGCTGCGGAAGAATATTGCCAGTCGAGTTCATCAATGAACCGAAACTTCCTGACAAGGCTCCCATGAGAGTTTGTGCGATACGCGGTCCCGAAAAAAGTCCCGCCTCAGGTACTTCAACGATGTCGTAGGCCTGAAGGAATACGTCCGAAGCCTTGTTCTTCTTGATTGCTGCGTAGTCCACGACAATTGTTTGTTGATCGGAGGAGCCAGGTTTCTGCCGGTAAATCCTGATGTCGCTCGTCTTCGCTTCTTTCCTTACCCCTCCCACCATCGCCAACGCGCGACCAAGTGTAAGCTGCTCGCGCATGAACACACCCTGGGGAGCGACCACACTACCAGTTACGTAAACCGGTTCAGCTTCAGTAACGAGGATGTAATCGCCAGCTCGAATCATTGGGTTTGCTTCGGGCTTACCGGAGCGAAGTTCGGAAATTTTTACAACCTGGAGAGGGATCTTAGTTGCGTCGATCGCTTCAGCCTCAGTTTCTTCGCCCGGCTCGGGACACATCAGGGGTTCGGTGTGCAGTATCTGAATTGTGCCCGCCGCGCGTTCCGTGAATCCGCCGGAAGCGGCCATTAACTCGTTCAGACGGACCTTGCGCTGCATTTGAATTCGAGTAGCTTGTCGCACAGCACCAAACACAGTTGCGGGCGGCCGACTCTTTCTTTCCGATATGCGCACACTCACTTGCGGGTTCTTCAGGTACTTCGCATAGGCGGTGGCGATGTCTTTCTGGACTTCCTTCTCATTGCGGCATCGAGCAGGTACAGGCTTCTCAAGGAATGGCAATGAGCTGATGTTCCCATCGCTATCAACTTCAACGATCGTATTCAGGTCAGGCTGCCCAAATACCCTGACATCCAAGACGTCGCCTGGGCCCAACTTGTAGTTTCTGATCCCCTGGTTGTCTACCGACGCCAGTTGCTGTGGTGGCTGGTACGTCGGCTGGCTGTCCTGCGCTGAGGTCGCGACGGTAAACATCAAGCAAAGAACACACAATGAGAAAATTCGCACTTTCATATTCCACCTCAACCCTCAAAACTGGGTTCAGCCAGGATGCTGACCAACCAATCAAACATTCAAGATGTCCGGTCTTGCTTCAACGATGAGCAAGCCGGCGCGAGCAAGATGAGATCAACGCTTACGGTCCCGATCCCCGGCAAATCTGCGGTTGTCGCTTTTAGTCCGGGAGCTCTTTCCGTGTCTACTTTGCCGGTGTTTTCGCACAGTTCCCGGTAGGGCAAATCCCTTGAAGAGCAGGTTGCAATGATCGCACAAAAGGTTATAGATGCCAACCATACGGAAAAAGAACGGCGTCGGCGTATAGCCTCGACGAATGCGCGAACTCCGACACTTAGGACAACGTTGGGAGATCACTGAGAGCCGTTTTCCCTTCCATTTACACCGAGTCCGTCATCACCCAGCTTGCCCGAAGACTTAAGATGAGCGCGAAGCAAGTCGATTTCCCTCGCAATCCGTTCGGCGCCTGCGTTTCTGACATCATCCTTCACCGAATCACGACTCAGATAAAACAAGGCATCCTTGTAACGATTGATAGCTCTTTTGTAGTGCCCCTTGAAGGCGGCCCGCTCAGCGAGTTCAACCCAATGGGCGACTCTCACGGAGGCGATAAACTCGCGAATTGCGAGCTTTGAGGCGTTCAATTCAGGTTCTGCTGGAAAGACCTTGAGCGCCGAGTCCAAACAATCCAAAGCGCGGTTTGCTGTTTCTATCTTGTCGGAAGTGCGCTCGCGACGTTGCGCTTCCTTCGTAAGTGTCCGAGTGGAGTCCCGGGCCCAAGTTAGAAGGTGGTGCTTCTCAAGCACACGAGCGCGCTCCTGGCCGGCTCGCAGGCTATTCCGTTTCTCAGCAGAGAGACTACGTGAGTGCAACGCCTCGTCAGTGCTGGTCAGATAGTTCTCACAAAGTTGGAACACAGCGAGGTGAAGGTCCGGCGAAGATTTCGCGTCGGCTTCAGCGCCTTGAGTCTGAATCATCTTCAATGCACTCGAATATCGCGAGCTGGAGGAAGCCTTCTTAGAAGACTGACCGGATTCGGCACTTTGTCTCGAAGCATTGTCCGGAGCTCCCTGCTCAAGTAGATAACGCGTCCACGCACGCCTCATCACCACTTCGCGTGCCGAGAGCGCGACTAGGAGGACAACACCTGCCGCAAGCCCCGCAGGAATCCACGGCGCCTCATCCCCGCCGATTACCAACATCCACCACAACCCAAAGAACAAAAACGCTGCGGAGCCGATCGCCGCGATCATGTATCCCGCACTTGAGGGCATCCGCGCCCGTGACGGCCGTCGTCGAGCTGTATCGCCGGAGCTACTCATATGTCCGCGTGTTGGTCGGGGAAAATTGGTCCGCTGGGTTATTGGCCGTTCGATTTGCTCGGAGAGATTGGTCATTCATGCAGCCAGATCCAGCGATGGCTATAATTGCTGTTCGCATGTCCAATAACGCAGCACTCCGCACAAACTATTGCCAATAGTCAACTTTTTCCGCATCCTCTGTCAATATAGCCCATCATTACAGATCATGATTACTAAAGAGGAAGAACCCCAGATGGATTCAGAATTCAAGAACAAGATAGCGCTGGTTACCGGCGCAACATCCGGCATTGGCAAAGCCTCAGCCTTAAGGTTTGCTGCTGCGGGCGCGAGCATCGCGGCGGTCGGGCGCCGCAAAGAGGCGTTGTCCGAACTGTCAAAAGAGGTCGAAGCGCGCGGGGGTCAGGTGCTGGCGCTGGCAGCCGACCTCTCTGTCTCAGCGGACACGCAACGCATCGTCGCGGCAACGGTCAAACACTTTGGCGGCATCGATGTCCTCGTGACCGCTGCAGGCCACATTTCATCCGGGACCATCGAAAACACTACCACCGAAGCGTGGGATGCGATGCTCAACATTAACCTCCGAGCAGTTTTCTTATTGATGCAGGAGGCCGCGGCGACCCTCATCGAGCGAAAAGGCAACGTGGTTAATGTCTCCAGCGTTACCGGAACCCGTTCATTTCCGGGAGTACTTGCTTACTGTGTTTCAAAGGCGGGAGTGGATCAGCTCACACGCTGCGCAGCGCTTGAGCTCGCCGCCAAGGGAGTGCGAGTCAACGCAGTCAACCCCGGAGTTGTTGTCACCGATATCCACCGTCGCGGTGGAATGAGCGACGAGCAATACGCAACGTTTCTTGAGCACTCACGCACGACGCATCCACTAGGCAGAGTCGGCGAAGCAAACGAGGTTGCCGAATTGATTTTCTTTTTGGCATCCGAACGCGCGTCCTGGATCACCGGAGCGACTTACGAGATCGATGGCGGCCGCGCTTTGACCTGCGCAAGATAAATGGTGCTGATCACTTTCTGCCTAGCCGGGGATTGGCTTCGCTCTGATTAGAGTTCTGGATATACTCAACCGCCTTTCGCCCTTGATTACGTTCTGCGATTAGATCTGGCTGAAGACAAGCAACAACAAGCACAATGAGTTTTCCAAATCCAAGCGTGGCTCAAATGCCCGCACTTAACCAGTCGGGACACAGAAGCGCGATCAAGATCGTTCTGTCGGTCCTTGCCGTACTGGTCGCGTTGCTCCTCGGCCTCATCGTCCTACTGCTGATTGGCTTTGAAACTGGACCGGTGGGTCTGCTCGTTGGATTCGTATGTGCAACGTTGCCGGTTCCGTTCTACCTCATCCTGGCGCTTTGGATAGACCGTTACGAGTCGGAGCCCTTCTGGATGCTGGCAACAGCCTTCTTTTGGGGAGCCCTCGTCGCAGTGTTCATCGCCTATCTCTTTAACACGGCCAGCAGCGTGATGGTCGCAGTGATCACTGAGGACATGAAGGCTGGACAAGCATTCGGCGCAGTCATCTCTGCGCCTATCGTCGAAGAAACTGCCAAGGCGCTGATCCTCTTTATTCTTTTCTTCGCGAAGAAAGATGAGTTCGATGGCGTGGTGGACGGGGTTGTCTATGCGACGATGGTCGGGCTCGGCTTTGCAATGACCGAAAACATTCAGTACTACGGCAGGGCTGCTTTGGAAAACACCGAAGGAAGCCTGACCGGCTTATTGATCCTGCGCGGAATGGTCGCTCCCTTTTCTCATCCCTTGTTCACAAGCATTACCGGTATCGGGCTGGGCCTTGCGCGCCAATCACGAAACACCTTCGTGAAGCTCGTCATTCCGGTCGTGGCGCTGCTTGCTGCAATCTCTTTGCACAGTATCTGGAACGGATCAGTTGTGATTTTTGGAGGACTGGGATTTCTTTTTGCTTATCTCATAATCATGGTGCCGGCTTTCGTGATCATTCTCTTCGTGATCTTTTTCGCGCTGCGGCGTGAAGGTCGGGTCGTTCGCGAGTTTCTCCAACCGGAATTTCAAAGAGGAGTGCTAACACAGGCCGAGTACGATCGACTGTGCACGATTCGAGGTCGCATGGGTGCATCGTTCAATGCCCTTTCCCAAGGCGGATTCGGCAGCTGGCGTAATAGCCGGCAACTGAATCAAACGGCTAGTGAGTTAGCGTTCCATCGCAGCAGGGTTGCACGCGGCATCACAAGTCAAAACGCTTTAGAACGTGAGACGGCTTATCGGATGGCCTTCGAGGATCTATTAACGCGACTGCGATAATGAGTGGTGACGGAACCGAACAACCGGGATCGGCTAGCTGAATTCACTTCCAGGACAAGCGGAAAAAACGCTCTCTTGTGATTTGTTCCTCTTCGCTTATACTAGGCCAGACAGCGCGAGGGTTCCTTTCGCCCCCATAGACCCGTGAAAATCCAACTCCTACCAAGCAACTTAGATGGCCACGGCAAGGCTACACTCGATCAACGCCTGACATGCTATTTGATTGACGACTGCGTCACTGTCGACGCCGGCAGCATTGCAATCGCCCTGACGGCGGAGCAGCGTGCCAGCGTGCATGACATCATCGTCACGCACGTGCATATGGACCACATCGCCAGCTTGCCGATATTCATCGACGACCTTTTCCCGACACTCCAAAGGCCGATGCGCATCTATGCGACTGCAGAGGTCATCGAGCGGCTTGAACGCGATGTGTTTAATTGGAACGTCTATCCCCGGTTTTCCGAACTGAAGAACCAGTTCGGCCCGGTAATGGAATATGTAGAGATCCCCACGAGCGGTGAGTTCAAAGTAGCCCACCTCACTGTAACCGCGGTGCCCGTGAACCACATAGTCCCTACCGTCGGTGTAATAATTTCAGATGGTAAGAAGACTGTTGCTTTCAGCTCCGACACTGCCGAGACAGACGAGTTCTGGAAGGTCGTCAACAGCATGAAGCGTGTTGATGCCCTGCTGATCGAAGCGTCGTTCCCCAACTCCATGGCGAAACTCGCGGAAGTTTCCCGGCACTTCACGCCGGCATCTCTCGGAAAAGAGTTGCGCAAGTTGGATCATAACGGTCTCGACATTCTGGCGGTCCATCTCAAGCCGGCCTATCGTGAGACGATCATTCAAGAGCTCAAGGCACTGGGTATTGCGAAGTTGAAGGTGATGGATCCGGGATTTACTTATTCGTGGTGAGGCACTCCGCACACTAAACCAGATAGATCCTAAACGTTTCCTAATACAAAAGGCTCTCGAGAAAGAATCTCCAGAGCCTATTATTTTGATCCGTGTCAGCCGCGTTAATTAATTGCACTTACCGGATAGCCTCAAACTCCTTCTCGGCATGCTCGCCCACCACATCATCCAACAGCACTCTTCCGCTGGGCAAAAGTGTTTTGACTCTAAAAGTGCGCGCGTCTCTTTCGCGGCTGGGCATTAACTCGGCGCGAAAGGTCACGATCATCCCGGGTCGAGCCCAAACATCGCCTGAAGTTGCGGACGATCGCGTTCGTTTATGTTTCACGCTATTCTTTTTCGCGAGGTACGCGCCCGCCGCTCCCAACGCACCGGTTGCAATGGCAATCCCGCCAAGCAAACGCTTTGTCCTCTTTCTCATATAAAAACCTTGTGGCTGCGTTTGCCTTTGCGGAATGCTCATTCGCACAAAGGGTCGAGCCGGGCCGTAATCGTAGGCAAACCACTAAGCGCGCGCTCGGCATTCAACGGGGTAAACGATGTCCACTCTGCCGGGACTTTGTCCTCGGCAAAAACTGCTTCGACAGGGCACTCGGGAACACACGCATCACAGTCGATGCAGGTCTCCGGATGAATTACGAGCATATCGTCATCGAGATGAAAAGCTTCAACGGGACAAACCAGTGCGCAGTCAGTGTAGCGACAGTTCACGCATGGTTCGGCAACGACGTATGTCATTGGGGATCAGCCTCCTGTTAGTCGAACAGACTCGGAGCCTGCATGTTCATCATTTCGTAAGCGGCGGTTCATGTAGACAATGTGACCCTGACCCAAAGAGGTTCGTCCGGTCACTTCTTATATTAAGCACGAATTAAAGAGTTTTGAAAGATGAGCGACCGTTTTTGATCGTGCTGACGACTGTTTGTGCGATGGACTGGATCTACTGCGGTTCGTGCCACGTGTGCCTGGGAGCGCCCGAAGCGAAATCGTAGAACGCTAGATCCTTTTCCGCGAGCATCTTCGTAAGCAGGATGATCTGTCCGGTGTGCATCGAGAAATGCTCGGTCACATGGAAGATCGCTTCCAGTGCTGACGCCGTAGTTCCTTGAATCGGATACTTTTTGAGAATCAACGTAGGATCAAAGTTCGCCAGCACGTTGTCCACATCCGCAATAGTCTTCCTTGCCAGTGCGAGCAGCTCCAAGCGTGGAATTGTTGAACGCTCGTCGAACTCCTCCTGACGAGTACGCTCATCAGACTCTCCTCCGAGGCTGCAGACTATCCACTGTCGCGCGTTGCCCGAGAGGTGGAGCAGTAAGTTGCCAATGCTGTTCGAGTCTTCGTTGGGCCGCCACCACACCTGCTCATCGGTCAATTGCTCAAGACAACGTTCGAGCTTGGCCAGATATTGGTCTCGCAACAGCTCCCTTGCCTGCGCGATGAAGGCTTCCGTTGGATCTATTGATGCCATGTTTCACGCTCACTTTCGATGGCGTTTACTGACAGGCAATTCGTCAATCAATGCGAATTGACCGGTCACTCAACGTCGTCTTGCTCGACCGTGTCAGGTTTTTGTTTGTACTTTGCCTTGCGCCCGGCAGGGTTGGCCTTCTCTTCCGGCTTGGCTTGAGTCAAAGGATGACCCGGAGGCGCCAGCGGCTTTCGAATACTCTCGAAAATCTGGCGTTGCGTACTTGGCTTGCGCCTACCAGCTTTTTTCCCTGCTATCACTTCAGTCTCTCTTAAGTGCCCAACTGCGTCCGCGGAGATGCTAGAACCGCACTTAGATGGTGTCAATTGGCGATCAGCAGAACGAGGCAAACGCGGACCAGTCAGCCCGACAAGTGACAATATGTTGTGGATTGGGGACTTAGGTAAGAGGGCCGACGACGGCTAGACCTCGTTTGGGCGCGGGGTCTTGGACAGAAACTTAAGCGCGTTAGCCGTTTCTTCACGACGCTTGTGCTGCACTTCGCTAACCCAATTGGTAACGGTTTTCACCATATCGCGCGCTGCTTCGCGTGCGGAGTTCGCCTGTGGGGCGGGGCTTGGGTCACGTTTGGCCTGGCCCTTTTTGATTATTCGGACTGTTTTCTTCTCAGACATTTTCTTTTTGAGGCTTCCTTGGATATCTCAAACGCTTTTTTTGCTCCAGGGTTCCCGGATTTACAAATTCTTCGTAATCCCTATTTCCCAATCACTGCATTCCCTGGAACGCCATCGTCCGTTTCACTTGCAAAGACGAGGCCGCAACTTTGTACATGCTCTAGAAATTGTGCGCTACAGGAAATTTACGAGGATTGGTCGATAATTGGATGCTTCGTCGCGAAAAAAGGTTTAATTAAATTCAGCCTAGACCGTCCGGACAGCTCGGTTTGGGCCTGTTCACGCTCCGCCTTCTCCGCCCTTGTGTCGCATATCAAGCTGCCAGATCTTTTTCTGTGTCTGGTAAACGAGCAGACAAAGACCCAACACGGCACCGGCGTTGACGAATTTCAGTCCACTGATCATGTGCCTTGTGCCAAACAGGATCAGTAAGGTGTTGATAAAGATGAGCGCCAAGCGGAACTCGGTGGGTCCGAACTTGAGGTAACTAATCTTCAACCTATCCGTCGCCGCAAACGCCAGGAACGTGCTCATGTCGTAGGCGCCAAAAATCGCAAGGGTGAACAGGAGCTGAAGCCGGGACTTCTCTGGCAGGATAAAGGCGTACCCGATGATCACCGAAGCCAGAAAGAAATAGTCCAGCAGGTGATCCATGTAGTAGCCCCACCGCACCAGCCCGGTGTTTCGATATTTTCCGATTTTTCCGTCGTAGTGATCAGTGACGTATTGCAGGAAGATCATTACCGAGACTAACCAGAGCCAGCGAATGTTTCGTGCCGCCAGATAACTGAACCCGAGGATCAGAAGTGACCAAACGAGTGTCAGCATCGTTAGATGATGCGTCTCCAACCACAAAGGAATCTTCGGCAACACTATGGGCGCAAGACGGCGTTCCAAAGGAGAGAGGAAGGAGGTGTTGGTCTTGTGCGCGCCCGCGAACTCTTGATTATGCATATTCGTTTCCACCTTGAAGAGAGAATCCTCATCTCGGTGAGCAAGGCTGAGGCCAGCGGATCAGGTATCGCCCTGCCGCGCTTCAAGCTTAGTTTTTCGGGGGCACTTGAGGATTGGACGGTGGGACAGATGTTGAGGAGAAGAGACTCCTTTCACTTGGAGCGTTTTCACGGCTGCCGATAAATGGGGTTGCGCGGCCAAGGCGCTAGAGGAGCAGTCACCTAGATGAACACGACTGATTGCGAGCTGGGTATTTCAAAACGACGGCGGCAGCGGGTGCAGGCCAGCATGTCGTCAATTCGGACCATATAATCTCGCGACTTCTGAAAACGCATCCGGTCTTGCTCGTTTGCGCCGCGGGGCAAGTTAGTTTTCTTAGTGCGCGTCAGCCAGCGAACCTGGTACTCACCGCGCTCACGACAGTGAGGACAATTATAAGTCGCCTTCTTCGTTTCCTGCTTTTCATTGAAAAAATCTTGTTCGTTCATAAGAGTTATTCTGCCACAGAATCGGGGAGTAACGGAGTTGCCCTTGCCCGCCGCCTTCGATCGAGGTTACGCCTCGGGCGCTTCACATAGCTCGCGCAGATAACGAAAACTGTAGATGCCCGTCTCATGGCCGTCACTCCAACGAAAGTTCAGAGCATAACGCCCGACCAGGCTGAGATCGCCGATGGTGAGTTCTTCCGCCACGGTCTCCGGGTTTAGCACCCGCTGCCCCGTCCACTCGTTTACACACTGAGCACACGGACATGCGCGACGCAGCCCGGCGGCCGTGTAGTTGCAAGCGCGCTCGTCACCCCAGGTAATCCGCAGACCGGAGTTCCCCTCCTGCTTAATCTCGCGCGGCTCAATCGCCGGTCCTCGTCGTTCATTTGAGTCCATGCTACCGGTTCCGCGCCTCGCTGACGGCTTTCGCGACTGCGTCTGCTTTAATTTTCCAGTGCGAAGCATCCCAAACCACCTTACCGTTAGAGAGAATCAGTACCTGCGGAGACTCGTGAGAGATTCCAGTTGTTTTTTCTATCGCCTGAGAAAGATCTCGCGCGGTCTGCACTTCGACCAGTGCTACCTCGCCTTCGTACTGTTCCATTTCATTGTATGCCCCAGCGCTGATAGGACACGTCGTACTGTGTTTGAAGACTACGATCGGCTCCTCCTGCGAGCGGCTGAGCAGCTTTTCCAACGCTTCAACACCTGCTGTCTTTACAAAATGATTTTCCATATTTCAAACCTAATCAAGTTCATTCGCTATTCTGATAGTAGCTTACTGCGTTAGGTACGACAACGAAGCCCCTGACCGGCCTCCCCGCTGCGCGAGAAATTCAACGCTTGAGATCTTGCAACTGCTCGGCGCAATGAGATACCCCGGCTCTATTGACGGGATTGGACGTTTCAAATAGTGTGCGACTGCTTTCGAGCAGCTGCGGCAAACCGGATGAGCTTCACTCTCAATCCGACCCTTTGCTGAATCTCTTACTCAAGATTCTTCTGCTCCTCACAGTAACCGTAAAGAAAAACCTCATACCTCATCAAGGAGAGACTATGTCTACACCGACCGCTCAAAAACCTGCTGCCTTACACCTCGGTCTTAGCTTCGCCCTCCTGGGCCTTCTTTTGCTCTGGCCAACGCAGACCGCTCACGCGGATGAAATCGCGATTTGGAACTTCAATGACTCCGATCTGATTGTGGACCACGGTTCGGGAACACTGACGACGAACTTCAACCTTGCAAATGTGCAGTTCACTTTGGGGGGGACCACGACGAATGCCAGGCAGGGCGACAGCGCCGGCCAGTCAGTAACACTGCAGGGTGGTACGTCCACGTCGAACAACGGGCGCTACATCACAATGAACGTCAGCACACTTGGCTTCAGTAACATTGGCATCAGCTTCGCGACACAAGGCACCTCGACCGGCTTCAACAGTAACCAGCTGCAATACAGTCTCGATGGCGTGACGTTCCTGGATTTCGGGATTCCTTATGCGCCGCTAACTGCATTCGGGCTGGTGACATTTAATCTGAGTAGCATCAGCGGGCTGAACAACAATGCCGCGGCGGCCTTCCGCATTGTCTTCAATGGTGCTGCGACGGCGACCGGGAACAATAGGATAGATAATTTGGTGTTGGAGGGAACACCGGTGGTAGCGGTACCGGAACCTGCCTCGATCTTTCTCCTCGGTCTCGGACTGAGCATGGTTGGGACGATGGGGCGGCGGCATCGCCGGCACTAGCGGAGAAAGCTGGAAGTCGGCAACCTGGCTTTAGGCCTGAGTGTAAAGCTTAGTGCCAATCCCCGACAAGAACGAACGGCGCCCAATAGAACGGCGCGCTGTATTTTTTGCCGGAGATCATTGCTAGTTGCGCATCCCGCATCGCCGTCGATGGCGAAACTGCGGATCCCGCAGGCGAACCGAGCAGACGCTTGTAGAAGTCTGTCATTAGCTCGGCAGTAGACTTGTCAGCTACTGACCAGAGACTGACGCCGACGGTAGGAGCGCCTGCGTAAATAAAAGCGCGGGTAAGTCCGATAACACCCTCGCCACGCTTTTCCTTGCCGAGTCCCGTCTCACAGGCGGAAAGCATCACCAGGGGTGAACCGAGCCGCAGATTGAAAACTTCATCGGTTCTCAAGAAGCCATCCTCGGTCTTGTTGCCGACAAGCGAAAGCACGAGCCCGGTGAACTGGGGGCGCTCTGCATCCAGCAGACCGTGCGTAGCGATGTGCAGCACTCGATACTTCGTTATGTCGCGGGTCTCGAGATTCGCTTCACTGGCGTCGAGGTCAAGCCAGACGTCAGCCTGTGCGCCTGCGGGCTTTGCCAACCTAAGGATCTGTTCCGCCTCTGTGCGTGTTCCCGCTAAACGAGCGAGGGGGAGTCCTTCCATCTTGGCGGCTTGCGCAGAGGCGGTAGAATCTTGTCCTGCCACATCAGAAAGGGCGCTTGCGATACCAAGACCCCGCGTCTCAGCGGCTGCAGCAACCGGTGCCGCATTGCGCGCCCGCGTGTCGTTTGAATTAAAGACCGGGTCTGCGACAACCAATATCGCGCGGCCCGTTGGCTTGTTGTCCTGTTGCCGGATCGCGCCGATCACCGAGCTTGAAGGGCCATACACAATCCCATTTGATTTCACGAGGTAAGGTAAGGAGGAGTAGTCGCCAGCGGCGGGCGTCTTTACCAGGGCTTCAAACGGCACGTAGTTGAGTGCTCCGTCAGCAATAATCAAAAGACGCTTCTCGCCCACAACTGAACTCGCCGGCTCAACAACTGCCTTGTAGAGCGCATTGGAAGCCGCGACAAACGCAGCCGCGTCGTCTGACGCAGAGATCACACCAAGCCCGCGGCTATTGTCCGCGGCGACATCGATGCCTACGATCCGGCGTTGCAGCCTGGACGGAATCAATTGAGCGCGCAGGGCGATCGCAAGTCTGTCGACTTCCGATCTGGCAGGCAGTTTGTAGAGACGCAGCCCATTAGAGTCGACTGCCCAGAGGAAAGACGCATCCGCTCCGAGGCTGTACTCAAGCAAGACCGTGTTGTTGTCGATCACCTTCTGCTGCACATCGGCGAGCGAGAGCGGCTGAGCCGCAGTCAACGAAGCGTAGCGTGGGCTTGCCACCCTGATCTGGTTCTCGATTTCGTCGTACTGCGTTTGAAGTTTGTCCAACTCTTCTTCAAGGTCTCCCGGTTTCTTCTTTTGCTCCTCGCCGGCGATATTGATTCCCGTCAAGATCTGCGCAATTTCCTGCTGACGTTCCAGGTTGTCCTGTCTTTGCTTCAGAAGGTCGGCAGGAAGACCGGTGGTCAGGGAAGCATTCGTCTCACTTAATAGATCGAGCAACGAACGCGCGCGCGATTGCTCTGTAAACTTGAATGCTTCTGCGGCGTAATCCAGTGCACCGCCGCTGAGCGCAGCACCGGGCGTCGGCGAAGCGATTAGTGCCATCTCCGCAAGCGCACTCGCGGCTTCGTCAAACACACTCTTAGTCGTAGCCAGGAATGTCGTCCGCGCTTCATCAGCATGCAAACTGCCCTGTCGCAGCGTCTCAATCGTTTTTAGTGCATCCCGATAATTCGCGACAGCAGACTCGCGGTTGGCTGCCGCCTTCTTGGGGTCCTTTTCCTGCGCTGCCTGTAGCCAGAGACTTCGGCCGAGGCCACGCTGTGCCGGCCACATCAAGTCAAGACGCTTGTCGTCCTGCGCGCCTTTGACGGAGTCGGTGTAATACTTGCCGGCATCCTTAAGTTTCCCCTGGCTCAAAGCAACGTCACCCAGGCTTGTTCGCGCGGCGGCACGAAAGCGACGCGTCTGGCCGAGCTTCGCTACCGAGGCGAGGCTGGCGCCGGTCGCCTCGAAAGCATTCTGGAAATGCTTCTTCGCACCTTCGAGATCATTATTGAAATAATTGATGCGGCCCATGCCCAGTTCATATGTCGCGTAGACAATCGCCGTTCGATACAACTCCAGTTCTTTCGTCACCTCAAGCAAACTAATCACTCCGGTGGTAGGCGCAGCGACATCTACCCTGCCGGTAGAAAGTCCTCCGAGCACTCCTCCCAGCCCGCCAAAGCGACGCGTACTTCGGGAAGCTGCACTTTCGGGCTTCGTCACGTGCATTTGCCCGTAGGCAGCACTCGCTTCGGACATTCGCCCCAGCCGTGAATTGGTATCTCCGATTTTCGCGAGGATGAGATTTGCATTGAAGCCGGTATCGCTCACTTTAGCAGCCGTATCGACCGCTGTAGCGGCGTTTGAGCCGGCCATTCGTGCCGCGCTGCCTGCAGCCGCGCCACTGGCTTCTTCCTGGCTCCTGACACCTGAAAGTGCTTCATAGGCTTTTCGATAATGATCGAGCGCAACCTTGTCCTGGCCCTGGCGCAAGTAAAGATCACCCAACTCGTTATGAGCGGATGCCACGCCTCGATTGTTCTTCGCGGCCGTGTACAGGTTGAGCGCGGTTTGCAACTGGCCCAAAGCCTGATCAGCTTTGCCGCGCTTGAGCAGTTGACGGCCCTGCTGTAGCGCAGCACTTGCCTGATCGGCCTGAACAACCGGCGGGGATGTGGTGCCAGACAATCCGTTTGAGTGAACGGCAGTTGGGGCAACGAGCAATAGACTCGCACTCAAAACGAAAACAAACGACTTGACGATGATAGCGTTCACGGGAATTTCCTCCTGCTATTACCCAGCGGATCCTCGTCCTAGGGGTTGGTTGCCGAACCCGCAGGCTGATGAATCAAATCCATAGTTGCAACCAACAGATTTCTGCTTGTCGAAGTAGTCAACGTTACTAATGCCGGCGGTGGATCCTCTTTACTCAGTCCGATGCCACGCGTCGCGGATTGCTGTTCATTTGATGTTTGGCTCTTCCCAGTTCGCTGAACGATTGAGGTCTGAACAGGAGCAGCCATCTCCTTCTGAATCTGTGTCCAGAGATCCGTGCTGGGATCCCAGTTGCAGCCTCCCTCTTTTCCTTTGCAATAGGCCACCAGCTCATCCTCGATCGGTACATTCGCTAAGGGCTCGCGAGTGAAAACAAAAAACAGTCGTTCTACGCCCGCGCGCTCGTCAAACGCGAGCCAGCGCAGTCTCTCCTCACTGGCTCCGCTCGAAGGGATCTCGATCGGGACGTGAGACTGAAGGTAGTTGCCACCATCGTCGATGTCCTTGTTGGGATAGATCATCATAGGAGGCCCGCCGTCAGTAGTATTGAAGATATATAGGTAGCCATCCGTGTTGGTCTCAAGCAGAACACGTACTCGATCACCTTTATGGAAAACGTGGGTTGGATCAACTCGAACTGCCAGTCCCAGAGAATTGCGAGTGAACAGTGTGAGGCCAAGGCCCAACTTCTGGGAGCCGGCTTTCGAATCCGTAACAGGCGTGGTCTTCACTGTCACGGTTGCGGTGGCAGAAACTGATCCTGAGGTTTTGTTCTGCACAGTCCGGGGACGTCGGCGGTTTGGTTTTACCGTTTCGCTTCCCTTCCGGTCTACAGCTTTCGGCCGCGTCGTTAGAAACGCACCTCGCACGTCTTCATCCTGCTCCTGGCCCAGCGCCGGGACTGTACCCAGGCAGCTAAGTCCGGCCAACAAAATTCCCAGGACAATGGCTTTGGTTCTCATTGCAAATTCTCCTTGAATTCAACTCGACCTCTCGCGGATCACTTATGTTCGATACGAATCCCGAAAACGATCGGATTGCCCGACGAATCAGATTGAGGCAACTTAACAGCAACAAAAGTCTGCGAGGCGTCCTTATCGTTGATCACGGTCAGTGGCGCAGTTTTCTTATTCCTGGCGACAAAGTCGGCAAATTCCCGCTGTTCTGATTCGCTCAGCGGCGTCCCGGTGGCTTGTGCGGTAAAGAATCCTGGTGATGAAAGAGCTGTAGGCGAGAACACGATCGTGTAGTCCTCGGTGCCGGCTTTCTTGTCCAGTTTCAGCCAGTGTTCCACTCCGTCGGGAAAACTAAAGTCACCATCCTTACTTACGTTGTTGCTCCTCAACCCCGAAATCTCTGGAGGCTTACTCGTGAGGAAAGCAGTAGGCTTGTTTTGTTCCCCCGGTCCAACCATGTAAACGTAACCGTCCTGGGGAAAGGTGAAATGAAACTTAAACGACTGCCCCGACGCCAGCGGCGTGTTGCCGGCGACGCGTCCAGGTTCGCCGATAATCGCTTCAGGTGTGTCGGGCAACGTCTCCAGCCAATAGTGAGCGACGTCTTTTAGCGCGGTGGCGACCGCGTCCGCAGGCTCTCCGCTGCTGGCAGGACTGCCGGAATTGGTTTTTGAGTTGAACTGCCTGAACGCAAAGAATCCACCCACAGCAACGACTAGCAGCAAGACAAGCGCGCCTGCACCAACTAACAGCAACTTCCCGCTTTTCTTTGGAGCTTCTGCCACTTGCGCGGACGGCTGGCGAATTTGCGTGACGACTGATGCTGTGTCGACGGCTGCGCTCGGCGTAAAGCCCGACATGACAGGCTCGGCTTTCCTCGCTGGAGCCTCTCGCGCAACCTGCGGCACTGTAGAGCCGCCCCGCCCTCCACCAGTCGAAGGATCAAGCGTAAGTATTGTTGGTGCATTGACGTCAGAGGCAGTGTCCGATGCACGGTTAACCTCGGCAGTGTGCGAGCGCGACGCTTCAATATGCGGAAGGTCCGGGGCAGTTCTCTCAAGGTTGGCGCTGCTGAAGCCGGTGCCGACCGTATCCCTTAGCTCAGCAGCAAACTGCTCGGCGGTCGCCGGTCGGTCGGCGCGATCTTTCTCCATCGCTCGACTGATCGCATCACTGAAACCGCGCGGAACTTCGGGAAGAATGTCGGACAGTGGCTGCGGCGTTACAGAGATATGTTCCCTTCGCAGCTCATGTAAGGTTACAGCGGAAAACGGACGCTTCCCCAGAACCATTTCGTAAGTCACCAGACCAAGACTGTAGAGGTCGGCACGGCCATCGACTTCAGGATCACCATCCCGTTGTATCTCGCCCCACTGCTCAGGTGACATGTAGTGCGGCGTACCCAGGATTTGTCCGGCCATCGTCAGCGCGGTGTTGCCACCGGTATCGGCACCGGCAATCTCTCGCATCTTTGCGATGCCCAGATCGAGTAGCTTGATGACCGGCTCGCCGTTGCCTCCCTTGCCAATCATGATGTTGTCGGGTTTGAGATCGCGATGGACGACACCCATGGAGTGCGCGGTATTCAGCACGCTCATGATGGGCTGCAGGATCTCGAGAACTTCCGCAGGAGAGAAACGACCTCGCTTCTTTATCTCCTCGCCAAGAGTGTGGCCCTCGACGTATTCCATCACCATGTAGATGGTGCCGTCAGCGGCTGTACGCAGATCGTAAACCGTCACAGCGTTGGGATGGCGGAAGCGACGCGCTGCCTGCCCCTCACGACGAAAGCGGCGCAGCCACTCCGCGTTCGTGCGCACTTCAGGCGGGAGGACCTTGATGGCAACCCGATCGCCAAGCAGGATGTGACGCGCGCTGTAAACTGCGCCCATCCCTCCTTTGCCCAGCAGGGTCTCCACTTGATACTGACCGTCCAGAACCGTGCCGACGATGGAGGTAGGATCGTCCTCCAGAACTTCTCCATCGACCGGGCAGAAGCTCACGCCATCTTCATACTTCTCTTTGCAAACTGTGCAGTACTTCATGGGGTTCAAAGGACGACACGCGGAGTTGCCAGGCTTTCGTCGTAGTGACGCGATCCTCCGGCTGGCTGTCGGAGCGGTAGTCTAACACATTGAGAGAGACGACTATCACGATGGGATGAACACCAAAAAGCAGAGGTGACACGAAGATTTGCCGAGCCATTATTGCTCGCTCACCGGCGACTTCCATCTAGGGGACGTAAATCCTACGCGCATACTCTTCAACCATGCGGTCGCTATTGAATTCGGGAATCAGCGTTGCCATAGAACGCTTTATCATCGCCAGCCATTTGCCGGGCAGGCCGTTGCTGTCCCGCTCATAGTAAAGAGGCACAACCTGCTGCTCAAGAGCTTGGTAAAGCGACTCGGCATCAACGGCATCGACTGCGCCCGTCTCACCACCTTCCGCGGCGTCGCCAATCGCGAACCCGTTGCTGCCGTCGTAACCTTCCAGCCACCAACCGTCCAGAACCGACAGATTCAAGCCGCCGTTCATTGCCACTTTCTCGCCACTGGTGCCTGACGCTTCGAGTGGCCGGCGCGGAACGTTCAACCAAACATCAACCGACTGGACCAGCTGGCGCGCTATCTCCTGATCATAGTCCTGCAGGAACACGGCGCGGTTCTGCACTCGTGGATCATATTTCCATTGTGCTATTTGCTGCAGGATGAGTTTCGCGCCTTGATCCTGCGGATGAGCTTTCCCCGCGAAGACAAATTGCACCGGCCGATCGACGTTATTGATTATTCGCAGCAGACGGTCAGGATCGCTGAGCAACAAGCTCCAGCGTTTGTACGCAGCGATGCGCCGCGCAAAGCCGATCGTCAATGCCTCCGGATCAAACATGGTGCGGGCGGACTCGGTGTATTCGAGATCCTCGCTTCGTTCCACTCGTGCTTCAAATGATCGCTGCCGGATAAAAGCGATGAGCCGTTGCTTCAGCAGGGTGTGCGCATCCCACAAATCCTTGTCAGAGATTTGCGCAACGCATTGTTCCCAGAACGCGCGATCGCGTGCCCGCTCCGACCAATCCTGCCCCGCTTGCTGCTCATAAAGACTTCGGATCAGCGGCGCCACCCAGGTAGGCGCATGCACGCCATTTGTGACGTGCGTAATCGGCACCTCATCGATCTTCTTTTCCGGCCAGAGCTTTTGCCAGAGCGCGCGCGAGACTTCGCCGTGTTTGCGGCTCACGCCGTTTGTCGAACGGCACATGCGGATGGCCAGTGGAGTCAGCCCGTAGTTCTCCTTTGAATCAAGTGGATCCACTCGGCCGAGGGCCACAAACTCTTCTTCCGTGAGTCCCAAATCCTTCGGGTATTCGCGCCCGAAGCATTGCTTCAGCAGCGCCGCTTCAAACTCGTCATTGCCCGCTGCGATCGGCGTGTGTGTGGTGAAGACGCAGCGCTGCCGCACCAGTCGGGCAGCGTCGCTGAACCGCAGCCCTTTCGGCTGGATTAATTCGCGGGCCAACTCCAGCGTGAGAAAAGCGGAATGGCCTTCGTTCAGATGAAAAACGCTGGGTTCGAGTTTTAGCTTTCTCAGCAATCGAACTCCACCGATGCCCAACAACATCTCCTGCACGATGCGCGTCTCGCGGTCGCCACCATAGAGGTGACCTGTAACAAGGCGATCGACCGCGGTGTTTTCCACGATGTTGGTATCTAGCAGGTACAGGGTTACTAGTCCTACTTCGGCTCGCCACACCTGCGCACGCACCACTCGTTCTCTGATCGAGAGTTCGACGAAGAGGGGCGCGCCTGATTCATCTTTCACCTGCTGGAGTGGCAATTCCTCCGGATGAGTGTCGCCGTAGTATTCCTCCTGCCAACCATCACGACGGAACCGTTGCTGGAAGTAACCAAAGCGGTAAAGCAAACCTATCGCGACGAGAGGTAGAGCGAGATCGCTAGCCGATTTCAAGTGATCGCCAGCCAGCATTCCCAGGCCGCCAGAGTAAAGGGGCAACGAATTATGGACGCCGTACTCGGCGCAGAAGTACGCGACGGGGTGAGCAGCGCTAATCTCACCGGCTCGATCACCGCCTGGCGAAATGTACCTTGCCAGCGGTCGGGCCATGTATTCGTCAAAATGTTTTTCGAGGTCACCCACGCGTTCGATGTACTTCGGATCAGTCGCCATTTGAGCCAGGCGATACTCAGAGGTTCTGGTGAGCAGGAGGCGCGGGTTGTGCTCACTCTCTTCCCACAGACGAGGATCAAGATCGCGGAAAATGCTTGCACCATCGGCGGCCCAACTCCACCAGTAGTTCCACGAGAGCCGATCGAGAGCTCGCAGCGGGAGCGGCAGTTCGGTATTGAGTTTTTTCTCTGTAATTGTTTCTGCGGTGAGTTCGATCATTGAGTCGGGCTTGTCCTTCATCTATTAAGAAATTCCTGATGCTTTATGAACATCTTCATATCGCTCTCGCTGAAAAATATCAAACGTACTTCCGTTAACGTCGCATCATTTTCCAAAAACTGCTTCACCGCTCGCGAGGCAACTGTTGCCGCCTCGGCGCGCGGGTAACGATAGGCTCCGGTAGAAATGGCTGGAAAAGCTATCGAGGTAAGGGAGTGGGTCGCAGCAAGCTTGAGCGACTTCTCATAACACGCTGCCAGTAGTTCAGCATCTGCGCCGCGGTGTTCGCCGTACACGGGCCCGACGGTGTGGATCACATGACGTGCCGGTAGATTTCCCGCAGTCGTTATCACCGCTTCCCCGGGAGGGAGGCCTTTCGGATACCGGTCGCGTCGAATCTCACGACACTCTTCGAGGATTCGTGGTCCACCTACCCGGTGAATCGCGCCATCAACGCCGCCGCCGCCCAGTAGCGATGAATTTGCCGCATTGACTATCGCGTCGACCTCTTGGCGTGCGCTGTCTCCCACAGCGACAACGACGCGGTCGTTCAAAAACCTGGTTTCAAATGCCATTCAAATATCGGTGACGAATCGTCACGGCGCATCGGGCTCCTCATCGCGCGGCTCAACTTTGATCTCATCAAACATGTCCTGCCGGCGCAGCGCCTCCGCAACTCCTTTCGCCTTATGTTCTGTTAAGGGATGCTGCGCGTCGGCGCTCGCGATCTCGAAGACTCTGTCCTCAAGCATGACGACGCCGAGGGAGCCAAGCGTGACACCCGGCGAAACCTGTATCTCATCCATGTTATGGATTTTGAAGTGACCGGTTTGTTCGACCCAGTCCTCGATGAACGGGTCTCGCAGGGCATGTTCGGCTTCCGACTCCGAGAGGTAAGCCCCTTCGACGATTAGACAATATTCGCGCACGTTACCGGTATGCCTGGCAGTAGCCGGGAGTAGTTGGTACTGCCACCGAACTATTCGTTACTCGGTTACTCCATCTTCGTTGGAATGCTGCCTACTTCGCAACTTTACCATCGCGTTCCATGGCAAGCCAAGTTTGAGCGCGCTCAGTGGATCGTGTAAAGCGAACCCCGACACGTCGGGGTGTGCGCGGGTGAATGGCTTTCCACCCGACCCGCAAACTAGCGGTCTGCGCTACGGAAACCAACTTATGACATTACCCTCTCGATGCCATGAACAATAAAACAAAACCGCCGCGGTCAGACTAGCTGACGACGGCGTGTTTGGTTACTGCTAAGAGACTCAAACCGTGGATTAATAAGCCCGCGCGATTTGATCGTTCAATGCTGCCCGCAGACGTTTGAAGTAAGGGCTGAAAGTGACGAAGCTGGAACCCTGCGAGAAGGCTTTGCCACCAGTCTCGTCCGCCAAGCGGTTCAATGAGCTCTGGCCGTAGCTCGCCGCAATCATGCTGCGACTGGTCAACCCAACCGATGGTGCGTAGAACGTATAAACCGAGACATTACGATCGTTCGCGCGTTTGATTGCGCGAAGCAGATCCATCGTGTTGCCCGCCGAGCTGGAGTCAAAGCCGTGCGACGTGTCCAGTCCATCCGAAATCAGCAGTACAACATTCCTGCCCTGACCTTGATTGAAGTGACGCAAGGCCTCAATGACCTCTACGTACGGATTGTATGGTGAAGCGCTGCCACTCGAGATCGGAATTCGCAGTGAATTGGACGCACGAGCGAGATCAGTCGTGAATGGCTGTCGCACCTGCAGACTGCCGCTGGTAATGTAGCCAACCATTACTCGCGAGCCCGCCGGCAGCGAACGAATAAACTCGCGTGTCATGTCGAGCTGGTTTCCAACCTCCGACACGAGGTCGTCCTGAATCAAAATTGAAATATTTAACGACGCCAGCACGCGTTCATTCTTCTTGTCGCTACTGTCAGATCCGTTGCTTGCGGCGAGCCCCGCGACAGGAACTGCCACAGTTAAGATTAATGCCGCAACGGTCGAAAGCAATTTCTGGTAAAACATAATCCTCTTCTCCAAGTCCTTGTTTTTAACCAAACACTTCGATGCAAAACGCCTAAAAAGGGATGGCCGGAAACGTCTCCAAAGGATTGCAATTGCCTGGCAGCTGGTCTACTTGCGTTACCCTCGGCGCTCAGATAAATTACTTCCCAATCCGGAGCACATCCTGCCAGTCAATCGGGGCTCAGACCCAAGGGGATGGGTATCCTTCGCCAAATTCGCACCCCGGAAAGGAATCAAACCTATGAAAGTCTATGCCACTGAAGCCATCCGCAACCTTGCCGTCATCGGACATGGTGACGCTGGGAAGACGCAACTGGTAAGTTCGCTGCTCCACGTCGCCGGCGCAACAC
>JBDTYQ010000018.1:0-56907 GCA_040005515.1 bacterium | reverse complement strand
CTTCCGGGATGTTGTCGTCAGGCGCGAACATGCGAGCATGGGCACGAGACGCACCCACTTCGATCGTCTCGCGGGAAAAGGGTTGACAGCCAGTCGCGCCCACGCCTCTATAGATCTCCGACAACAATGAGGCGTTCACGCGGCACTTGCGCAGATCTGCCAAAGACCGAATTGGTACCGCGAGAAACGGCAGTCCCGTGGATGAGATTTGAATCGGCAGAGTCTCATCGAAGTCTTCTACGGCGAGTCCGAGTGCTCGCGCCAGATCCGCCTGTTCGTGTGTGTCTTCCATCACCGCACCAAGCGACGGTTTTCCCTGCGTCATCACTACCTGCAGCGGCAGTCCATCCTTGAATTCGATATCCACTGGAAGAATGCCAATGCCGATCTCGTGGAGAATACGTGTCCAACCAGTCCCCCCTTCGGGCACGGGGACCACACCCTCTCGAGCGAGCACATTCCAGGTCCCCACAATCGGGTGACCGGCGAAGGGAATCTCGCGAGTGGGCGTGAAGATGCGTAGCCGACGAACAGTCTGCTCATCGCGTGCGGGCAGTACGAAAACGGTTTCGGAGAGATTCATCTCCCGGGCGATCTTCAGCATGTCAGCGTCGGCTATTCCCTCAGCTTCGGGAAACACAGCCAACGCGTTCCCGGCGAACGCTTGATCAGTAAAAACGTCTAGCTGCACGAAGCGAAACTTGCGCATGTCTGATAAATCCTCGCTTTTGGATGTGAAGGCATCATCAGACAGAAACGCTGAAAGGGTCAAGGAGGTTGATTAGTGAAGTTGGTTCGCGCTCAGTGCGCCCGGCTCTGATCAATTTCGTGGGACGAGCGCTGATTCAACTATCACTGTCGGAGGCCGACGCGTCGCGGGCCTGCTCCGGCGACATGTAGCTGACAGTTCGCATGATCACGCCGGTTCTGTATTAACCATTGTCGGCGCTTCCGTAGCCAGATTAAACCTCACCCATCCCGCCCTCTCCAATCTTCGAGCGGATTTCATAACGGTCGAGTTTTGTACCGGTGGTAAGCATCACTTACCGTTTAGACGCGGGCTACTGCCCGCCAAAGTTCCGAATGGCGTGTCAGGTGGGCGGTAGCCCACCTCTAAACATCTACAGCTTTAGGCCCATTCGGCGCACGAGGTCGGCGTAACGTGAGTCGGTGCGCAGGATGTCGTAGCGGGGATTCTCTTTCAAGTGGAGAAGCCACCCGTTGCGTTGTTGGAACGCCTTATCAAGCCAGGCAAACGTCTGCTCTTTGTCGCCCAAGCCCATGTAAATTTCGGCGACTCCGCGCGCTGCGACGTACCGGTCCCTCCCCAGGTTCCGCAACTCGTCGATAATCTGAACAGCCGCGTCTCTTCGGCCAGAGACGGCGTACGCATGACCCAGACCCGCCACATATATAGGAGAGCGCTCTGAAAGACGAACCGCCTTTTCGAATTCAGCTATCGCTTCATCAAACAGGCCGCTGTATTCATACGCTTCGCCAAGAAACATCCGCGCCAGAATGAAGCCAGGGTCGAGTTCGAGTGTCTTCGACAGCTGCTCGATCGCTTGTTCATATTCGCGCGAATACAGGTAGTGCCAGCCCATGTGCATGTTGAGGATCAGACCTAGCGGGTCACACTCGAGAGCGCGTCTGCTTTCTTGAAATGACTCCTCGATTCGGCCCATCGCCCTGAGGAAATGCGAACACCAGATATGGACAGGGCCGTATTGGGGCTTGAGCTCAATAGCGCGTCGGAACTCGGTTTCTGCTGTACCCCAGTCCCAATCGTAGCCTGTAGCAGCCCAGCCGAGCGCCGCGTGAGCTTCGGCGCAGTTTGGATCGAGTTCCAGGGCCTTCTTTGCTGCGTCCTTGGCTTTGGGGTAGCTCTCTTCGGGAGGCAGAATCCCGTATAGATCCCAGCCCAAAGAGTTGTAGGCATCGGCTAAGCCTGCATAGGCCATCGCGGAGGTCGGGTCTTTCGCGATGGCCTGCTGTAGGTACTCCAGCGCCTTCTTCAGCGCGTCGGGGCTACGTCTGTACCAGTGATGGCGGCCCTTCAGAAAGGCTTCATAAGCTTCGGGATCCACCGGGCGAGTCTCAGAGAGGCGGGCTTTCTCCTGAGGGGTCAGTTGAATCTGGACCTCGTGCGCGATGCTTCGCGCGACATCGCTCTGCAGGGCAAGGACGTCACGCACATCGCTCTCATAATTCCTGCCCCAGAGGTGAGTGTCGGTGGCCGCCTCAATCAATTGGGCGGCGATTCGCACGCGACTGCCCGAGCGCACGACAGTGCCTTCTATCACCGCTTCAACTTTCAGCTCGCGTGCAATCTCAGGCAGCGCCTTCCGTGTGCCTTTGTACCGCATAACAGACGTGCGCGAGATGACACGTAATGCGCCGATCTGTGCCAAGGTCGTGATCAGCGCGTCGGTCATTCCGTCGGCGAAATATTCATCTTCGGGGTTGGCTGAGAGATTCTCCAGCGGCAGCACCGCCAGTGATCTTATTTCAGGAGCAGATGTAGCAGCGCGATCCTGAATCGCAGATTGCCGTGAGGAAGCAACGGCTCTTCCTCCATTCGCACGAACCGGTGGTTCGCCGCCCGGCTCCACCCCGGCGGAGCGTCCCAATTCAGCTTGAAACTCCAGCTGCTGCTTTAACCTCCGCAGGTCGGCGAGCAAATCTTTCGCCGTTTGATACCGCTCCTCTCTATCCTTGAGCAGCGCCTTATTGACCACCCACTCAAGCTCGGCTGGGACCTCCACCGGGTATCGGGTGAGCGGGGGCGGGTTCTTTTGCAGGATCAGCGAGATCACATCGTTCCGCGTCTCGCCTTCGAAAGGCTCGTGCCCTGTGACTATTTCATAAAGCACTACTCCGAGGCTCCAAAGATCCGTGCGTGCGTCTACAGAAAGTCCGCGCGCCTGCTCCGGCGACATGTAGTTGACCGTGCCCATCAGGACACCTGGTTCAGTGTTGACGGCAGCCCGTGTCGGCGCCTCCATGTCAACCGACTCCGACGGCATTCGCTCAGTTAGTTTCGCAAGTCCAAAATCCAACACCTTCACGATGCCGTCGTGCCGCAGCATGATGTTCTCCGGCTTGATGTCTCGGTGCACGATTCCGGCAGCGTGAGCAGCTACGAGCGCGCTGGCAACCTGGGCGGCGACGTTAAGCACTTCGCTGAGCTTCATCGGTGCGGTTTGCATGTGCTCGCGCAGCGTTTGACCGTCAATGAACTCGGTCGCAATGAAGTAACCTGAATCGGCCTGATCGATTTCGTGGATAGTGATGATGTTGGGATGATTCAACGCGGAAGCGGCCTTGGCTTCCTGGACGAAGCGGTTCATCCGACCGCGATCGGCGGCTACCTCCGCCGGCAGAATCTTCAGCGCGACCCTGCGATCGAGCTTCGTGTCCTGTGCCAGGTAAACTTCACCCATTCCGCCTGCGCCAATCTGCGAGCGGATTTCGTAATGGGAAAGTCGGATGCCCGAAGAGAGGGACATAGTGGCTTCAAGACACTGGCAAGTAATTCGCGAGGGTTCGAAATGCGCTGTGATTTTAGATGAGTTTTGTTGCGTAAGCTAGAATTATGAGCCGACGAAGAATTGAGTGGCGGGCCAGCGTGGAAGCAAGAGCACATGCGGCAAGAGCGAGGGTAGTGTCATAATTTAGTCGTAAATCAGGCTTTAGAAACGGCAGTCAACTTGCAGAACCGGGAGCGGTTCTGCCCGCACTCAACGCGCGACCTATTCGAGTTCGTACTATAAGTTTAGGTATTTCATCGGACTGTACAGAGAGATTGTGTTGCTTGAGTACGGTCGCTACCATCACCCCACGCGGGATGCCGGCAAGGGGACCCCGGTCCTGATGTTCTGTAAGAGTGGTCTACTCTTAACGCGTTCTTGACATCGACCAAATGGATCGACTGAACGACAGAACCTCTCAAACTAAGACAACACCAGAGCAAGTTTTATGTTGGTAGCGAGCTTTATTGACTCTCAAACCACGCTGGAGTATAAGGCCGTCGTTCCTCGCTGCAGGCTGTTTCATAGATAACGTGCGGTTTGAAAACACTGCGTGTTAACTCAGACGCGCGCCGCACCGCCTTTCGCAATTCAAATTTTCGAATAATCATTTGAGATCTTTATGAACGCTCTAACTCGCACTAGGGCATCCTCGATCAATCAATAATTTTCAGAAGCGAACTCGGGCAGTCGTTTAATTTCGCGTCGTTGCACGCCCCGCTCGTTGAAGGAGCACCGTCATGTTCGGTTCCACAGTTCTCGAGATCGCTATCGGACTGATCTTCATTTATCTCCTGTTAAGTCTGATTTGTTCCTCGCTAAATGAAATTGTCGAGGGCTGGCTGAAGAACCGTTCGGTAAAACTCGAACAGGGCTTGAGAGAGCTTCTCAGTGATCCTGACGGCACCGGCTTTGTACAGAGTCTCTATGCGCATCCTCTGATTAATAGCCTGTTCCGCGGAGCGTACAACCCTCAGCACATGACCGGGACAACGGGTTTCTTTCGGCGTCTATTCGGGCGGGTTTATCTGCCGTCTTACATTCCACCACAGAACTTTGCCTTGGCCTTGATGGATATCATTCAACCCGGAGCAGCGGCGTCATCAACGCGCAGTGCGGGCGGCATGCAACGTTCGGGAGCAGCCGCGGCTATGAAACGAGCGGCGTCGTCGCCCAACGTGGTCGTCAATTTGGGAGCTGTTGCGCCCTCTGCGACAGATGACGGTGCGATGCAGGAACTAAGGCAGGCAGTCCTTGCTGTATCCAACACACAGGTGAGGCAGGCGCTGATCACACTTGTTGATGCCGCCGGAACCGATGTTTCCAAGGCGCGCGAAAATATTGAGACCTGGTTCAACGGTTCGATGGACCGCGTCTCTAGTTGGTATAAGCGCCGCTCGCAGGCAATGATTCTCGTCTTCGCTTTTGCCGTTGCGATCGCGATGAACGCTGACACGGTTTACATCGTTCGTGCTCTTGCAAACGATCCCGCCTTACGCAACACCTTGGTTTCTGCGGCAGACAATTACGCGAAGCTCAAGGCCGCCGAAGCTGAAGCTCCATCACCAACCCCAACGCCACTAAATGAGTCTCAGTCTTCCGCGCAGCGCGCCGGAGTAGTGCCCTCGGCACCAGCTCCTACACCCACACCGGCAACGGTATCAACCCCACTTCTCGCGAATGCGGTGACAAGACCGTCTGGAACTCCGGGGGCAACTCCATCCATTTTGGCGTGCGCGAAAGACGAGAATTCGCCCGAGTGTCACTTTGCAAAGACTCGCTCGGAAATTCAAAAGTTGGGACTGCCGATTGGTTGGGATTCAGAAGATGACATCTATCGCCAGTGGCCTGGGAATAGCTGGAAGCGGTCCGGTGGTTGGTGGCACCAGATGTATCGCCACTGGCTGGGCTGGCTGATCACAGCTTTGGCGATCTCGTTGGGAGCTCCCTTTTGGTTCGACATGCTGAACAAGTTCATCGTGATTCGTTCCACAGTCAAACCTCGTGAAAAGAGCAGGGAAGAAAGATCGAAAGATTGAAAGTCCATACCCAAATTAAGGAGAGATTAATGAACAACGCGTCGCAAAATAGATTGACGAGGATCCATCCCGAACTCGCAAACCGCGTCACGATCGTGATCGAAGCACTCGCGAAACAGGGACACATTATTGAGGTAGTGCAGGGCACACGAACCTTTGCGGAGCAGGATGCGCTCTTTGCTCAGGGCCGCGCGAGACCCGGCCAGATTGTCACGCGCGCCAAGGGGGGACAGTCGAATCACAATTACGGTCTCGCCGTGGACCTTTGTCCCTTTGTGAATGGGAAGGCCATCTGGAACGCGCCGCCACTCGTTTGGTTTGCTATTGGAAAAGAAGCGGCCAAGCGCGGCCTGGAATGGGGCGGCGACTGGAAGAAGTTTCTTGATAAGCCTCATGTGCAAATCCCCGGTCTTACTGTCAACCAGTGCCTCGCCTTTCATAGTAAGGGCGGAATGGAAAAAGTCTGGGCCAACGTACCGCGTCTTGCCTGAAGAAACCTCCTGACAAGACGCAGCCGCCAGGGAGATGAGAAATAGATAGCTGCCTTGGTCCAGGCGATGGATTGTGAAGCAGCCCATTCCGGCGAGTCGTCGTTCTTTGGAGAGTTCGACTCGCGCGTCGCTAGGCCTGAAACGAAAATCAGACTATGAGGTGTAAACATGCCAGACAACATTAGTGTCGTTCCGGTTAATGCTACTTCCTGTAATCCTTTCTTGTTAGAGGTCATGGTGTTTGACCCCGGTGATGGATTTAAATTCGAAGTTTCCGTTGAAAAAAGTTGTATCAAAGCTACGCCGGGCGACCCGGCAAAGGTCAAATGGAAACTGGTTTTCGACTTGTACAAGAAGAAAGCGACCGGGGCTGACTTCGACAAGATAGTGCACGTCTCCTACACTGCCGAGAACGCGGTGCAAGAGAAGAAGATCGCCGCGACTACTGCAAAGGGCGTCAACCAGGCCCAATCCAAACAACTCATCACCAAGGTACATCCGGCCGTAAGGGACGCGGAGAATCTCAGCGCGCTGCCGCCAGCGGAACAGGAAAAGCGAAAGCAGAAAGTGAAAGCCGGCATGAGCAAGACCGTCGACCTGGCTTTCTAGTATCTGTCAGACTTTGCTGCGAACAGAGACAAGGCTGGAAGACATGAGACAGCGGACAGGCAGTATCATTAGAAATTGGATCGCATCCGCCTTTCTTTTGTTGATCTGTGCCTGGACGGGATCCGTCCAGGCACAATGTAACGGGAACGACGTGGTCACCAGCAGTGGATTTCTAGTTCGCGACGTTAAGGTCGTAACTCTCTTTGGAAGTGCGCCTGAGGCACTGAAGGCAGCCCTCGCCAAACATCGAGGCGACAAATACAACACGACCAGCGAAGAGGATCTTGTGTCGGGCGGAAGTATTAATGGCAACACAACAAGAAACCAATACATAGCGGAGGTGAAGGACTTTTTTAGCGAAGGGGAGACCGTGGTCAACCAGGACAGGCGCGCGGGAATAAATCAGCAAGACGCCTTTTACGTGCGGGCTACCTACATCAGCGATTGTGTTACCAAGGTTCCCGAGTCCGAATGCTTGATGACAATCAAGGACAATGAGGGCCGACCCTCCGCCAAGTGCCTGGACATCAAGATCAAGATCAAGGTGGTTCCTATTCATACGAACAATCTCAGTGCGAATTTGCTCGACCTGGCCCGTTCGAACAAGCTGAGGTTCTATCGCGATCTCCCTAAGGGATTGCGCACTTTCGATCCGGCTTTCTGGATTGATTATGACCGGGACTATGGAGCGACTGCAGTCATCAACAGTACCGTCGACCTGCTCGAGCTCGTGGCTCCGCAGAATGAAAGCAATCCGGCGAGGAACACTCAACTTCGTCTTTCGGTGGACGGCCGGAAGTCGCTGCAAGAGCGGTTCTACGACACCACATCCGTGCTGACACTGGCACGCACCCAACCGCTCAACGTATTGGGGAGCTTCGGATTGACGACCGGTTTTTCTGCGAATGAGGAACCGCAGGGTGAGGGTCGCAGGCTTACTAATGCTTTTCGGATCGGTGGGAGCGCCGTCATTAACCTGCCTCATGGTCCGTTCACCAAATTTAGTCTGGGCATGAATTATCGCCGCTCAAGTAACCGTCTCTACAGTGTCGCCGGAGGATTGGCAGAACATAGTAGGGAGAATGCATATGAGTCGCGGGCTCTGCTCGATGGAAAAGTTGCCAGAGGGTTTCTGCGTGGCGCTGTTTGGTTTGACGGGGCCTCGCAGAAAACAGTGGACCCGGGCTCCTATAAAAGACTGGCTGGGATGATCGGTTACGCGAAAGAGATTGTTTTGCAACGATCCAAGTGCCGCATCGTTACGACCGATGGCCAGGAGAGTTGTGAGTTCCCAACTACAAACGCTCCTGCCCTCGGAGTCGAAATGTTGTTTGGGGCAGGGCACTCCTGGGGCCATGTACCGCAATACGCTCGCTTTTTCGGAGGCAACTCGGCCGCCAATTTCCTCTATGACGCAGTCAACGAAGCAGCGCCGATAGCCATGCCTAATGGCCCGCTGATTCGCAGCTTCGGCCGAAATAGAGCTGGGGTCCGTGGCGCGTCGAATCGTTCCCTCGGCGGCACGGGTTACTGGCACTACAATCTCTCAGTCGCCATTCCCCTAAGAAAATTCTCGCGCCCTTTAATCCCTGCTGAGCTTGTTAATTCGATACCAGATGACTCGGGCCATCTAAGCTGTCGGGGCTGCACGTCACTGAAGGAAGCGCTTAAGAATCAGGTTAGCGGTGAGAAGAATATCTTCATTGACGCAATGGCGGTTCGCAGAATGACTGCCGAGCAGCGCGAAGATCTCGCCCTTGATGCGGACGACCCTGATAATCCCCTAACACCAGATCAGCGAGCGAGGTTGGACGCGGCAGATAAAGTTTTCGAACGTGAGCGGCAGACGGTCCAACCGGAAGCCGACCGGGTGTGGCAACGACTGACGCCGACAATCGAATATATCGCCGATCACGCGAACCTCTACGCGGTCAGACCGCTAATCATGTTTGACGCCGCCCGCAGCACCGCGCGGGAGGACACTGAGCAGCGTACGCGGTTGGCGCTTGGGGCCGGCATACAATTTAATGTCGTCGTTGCCAAGTTCGAAGTTGGCTATGTAAGGACCGTGCGCAGATTGCCCGGCGACGAACGCGGAAACTTCACCATTAGAATGTTATTTGAAAAGCTTTTCTAATTATCGAAGTTTTTCCTCGCCATCATGATTTTGATGCCTGCAGCCAGAAACCTGCTATCTCGAAGGTATTCTCACGGACTGCGTTGCAGGGCGTTGCAACTGCTCGTTATAATGCTGCAACGTTGCAGCAAAACCTCGAAACATCACCAATCGTTTCCCAGAACTCGTCGACGCTGAGTCTGCGGGGACTTCTGCTTCCGTTCACCACTCCCTTCCAGGACAACGAGGAACTCGACTTAACAGGGCTCCGTGCGAACATTCGGCGCTGGAACGCTGCCGGAGTTAGCGGCTACGTTGTACTGGGCTCCACCGGCGAGCGCGTCAACCTTGACGAGCGCGAATACATTGCTGTGATCGAGGCCGCCCGTGAAGAAATACCTCGAGATCTCACCTTCATCGTTGGCGCCGGCCAGCAGAGTCGTCGCGGCACCATTAGCGAAATCAAAAGAGCCGTTGACTCAGGCGCCGACGCTGTTCTCGTAATCACGCCTCATTTCTATCGCGCCGCTATCACCCAAGAGGTTCTCGTCCATCACTACAATGCAATTGCTGATGCGTCCCCCGTTCCGGTGATTCTCTACAGCATGCCTGATCTGACAGGCATCAAGATTGCCCCCGAAACCGCGGCAGAACTTAGCAGGCACGAGAACATTGTGGGCATCAAAGACAGTTCTGCCGATCTGTCTCCGTTTCGTAAAACCGTGGAGCTTGTGTCTGGAGATTTCGCTGTACTCACCGGCAACGGCACGGTTTTTTACGACGCTCTCCGCGCCGGCGCGCGGGGGGCGATCCTCGCGGTAGGCTGCGTGGCGACAGCTCAATGCCTGGAGATTTACCGTCTCGCCCAAACAGGACGCGGCGAAGCTGCGGAACACTTGCAGCAGAAACTCACCCCGCTTGCGCTGGCCGTGACGAAGCGTTACGGTATCGGCGGGCTTAAAGCAGCACTGGATCTGATTGGTTTCGCAGGTGGAATCCCGCGTGCACCTCTACAGCCAGTGATTGATGCGGTGAAAAAAGAAATCGCAGAACTATTGAGGCAGAGTAGTGATGAACCCTCCACGTCCGGGTCAGAAATCAATGGCGAGACGCACTTCGCAGGAATCGTGAAATCGTGAGCGCTACCGAGGCCGCCTGTTACAGCACACCTGAAGAGTCGGGTTTGCGAGTCGAATCGTTACCTTTCGACCGCATCCCAAGTCAATCGCGTCTCTTTCTCGACTACCTCAAAGATCCCGTGGCGTTGCGACGGTTCTATCCGTCTGCAGTTAAGTTTCATCATGAGCTGCCTCTCCGCGCGGCGGAAGTGCTTGCGGCCCACACTGCCGATCGTCGAGTCTTGTGCGACGCTCTTCAGGAGTTGAACGTCGCCTGGGGCGCTGGTCCAGAGACGTTAGCTAACATCGAACTACTGCGACAGTCCGACTGCCTCGCGGTGGTTTCCGGTCAACAGGCCGGACTCTTCACCGGTCCGCTCTATACGATTTACAAAGCGCTGTCGGCGGTGAAGCTGGCCGGATGCTTGCGGCAACGAAACACGAATGCGGTTCCCGTGTTTTGGATCGCGACTGAAGATCACGATTTTATCGAGGTTTCCAGAGCGGAGATTATCGGTCGAGACTGTCGCCTCACCAGCGTCGAGATTCCGGCGGAATTGCACCAGGAAGATCATCCTGTCGGCGATGTAGTTCTCGATCAAACAATCGAGACGACACTGGCGCAGCTGTTAGAACGGCTCCCTGCTTCCGAATTCACTCCCGATCTTGAAGCCTTGTTGCGTGACGCGTGGAAACCTGGGCGAGCATACGGCGACGCATTCGCGCGCATGATGACAGCGATCGCAAGTCGGCACGGTTTGATCTTTCTCGATCCCCTGGACAAGCGGCTAAAAGCGCTCGCGGCTCCGCTCTATGCGAAAGCGGCTTTAAAGGCTCCTGAGATCGCGAGTGCCCTTGTCGCTCGCAGCCGCGAGCTCGAAGATGCTGGTTACCACGCGCAGGTAACTGCCTCGGCGAACTCATTCCCTCTCTTCATGTTTGACGAGACGGGCGCTCGCCATGCGATTACGCGTACTTCTGACGGGAACTACACGACGAAGCGTTCAGAACGGACCTACAGCGTGGCTGAGCTGTCGCAAATGGCATTGACTCAGCCGGAACGGTTCAGTCCCAACGTCACCCTGCGCGCAGTGATCCAGGATTACTTGTTGCCAACGATCGCTTACTACGGCGGGGCTGCGGAGGTCGCTTACTTCGCGCAGACTGCGGAGGTGTATCGCCTCCTGGAAAGACCCACTACGCCGATATTGCCACGGTCGAGTCTGACGATGATCGAAGCCCATACAGGACGCGTGCTGGAGAGATACGGACTGAAATTGGAAGATCTTTTTGCCGGGTCGGAGAGCGTTCTGGCGCGAGTGGTCGAGGAACATCTGGGCGCGGCTACGGCAAAAACTTTTGTCCGGACTGAGGCTTCTGTAAACGAGGAGCTCGACGCACTGCGAGAACAGTTGCGCACAATTGATCCGACCCTTGCGGATGCTCTCGAAACCGGACGGCGCAAGATCAATTATCAGCTCGAAGGATTGCGGACGCGTTTCCATCGCGCTCAGATGTCTCGCGACGAGGCGGCGCATCGGCAACTACTGCGCGCCTTTGAACAACTCTATCCGCAGCGAGACCTGCAAGAACGGCACATCAACGTCACCTCTCTGCTCGCGCGCCACGGTCGGTACGTCGTCGATTGGATCTACAACGCAATCAATATTGGGTCCAACGAACATCAAATAGTGTATTTGTAATTTGGTCTTTGGCTTTTGATCTTAGGTCTTTGCTTGAGCGCGTTCTTCTGCACTGAATGCTGCAAAGCTCTAAGTTCCAGCACTAAGACAAAAACCAAACACCAAAGACCCAAACCAAAACCCTTCGTATAAAATGTCCAAGATCCGCCTTCTTTCAGATCACGTCGCCAATCAAATAGCCGCGGGTGAAGTTGTTGAGCGGCCTGCTTCCGTCGCGAAGGAGCTGGTTGAGAATTCCATTGACGCGGGTGCCACACGTATCAGCATTGACGTGGAGGCCGGTGGGCGTCGCCTCCTGAAAATCTCCGATGATGGCGAGGGAATGGTACGAGACGATGCCCTCCTCGCTTTCGAGCGCCACGCAACTTCCAAGATTGCGAAATCGGAAGACCTGACTTCCATCAGCACGCTCGGGTTTCGCGGTGAGGCGCTCGCCTCCATCGCCTCAGTGGCGCGTGTCGAGCTGATTTCGAATACCTCTGATGGCATGGGCACGCGTGTTGTGATCGAAGGCGGACGGATGCGCGACGTTAAGGACGCAGCACACCCGCGCGGTACCACGATTGTCGTTCGCGATCTCTTCTTCAACGTGCCGGCGCGGCGGAAGTTTCTGCGCTCGGAAGCTACTGAAAGTTTTCATCTGACAAACCTCGTCACACATTACGCCCTTGCGCATCCCGAGATCGCTTTCGCTTTAACCAACAACGGGCGTGAGGTATTGCGCGCAGCGGTGGCGCAGGATCTGCGCGAGCGTGCGTACCAGATATTTGGAGCGGAGTTTCTGGACAATCTGCTCGAGGTAGCGGGAGGGCAACCGCAGCTTGCACGTGTCAGCGGTTATGTGTCGGCGCCGCGCGATCGGCGAACGACGCGTGATGCGCAGTATCTTTTCGTGAATGGGCGGTTCGTTCGCGACCGGTTGATTTCGCGCGCGCTGTCCGAGGGCTATCGAGCCGTACTGCCACAGGGTGTTTATCCTGCGGCGTTGTTGTTCCTCGAAACGCCTCTCGAAGAAGTCGATGTAAACGTCCATCCGGCCAAGACCGAAGTGCGGTTTCGCCGCTCTGCAGCAGTAGCGGACGCCGTACGCGAAGCGGTGCGGGGGGCGCTCTCGAGTGCCGGCTATGTGCGTGCTGATCAGAAAGAGCAAATGGAAGCCGCTCGGGCAACGACTCAAAATGCGGATCAGTCGGGAGGATCGGGTAACGCGATGTCTGCAGCTGCGGGTGAGACGACAACCACAGCTTGGCCTGACAGGATTGAGAGTGGTCGGGAATGCGCGACTCAAGAAGCGGCGAGCCAACCGCGGATCGAGTTCCCCTCGCCGCCGGCCGACGACAAAGAGTTTTCGGAGTTTGCGGATGGACCCTTATTAGGCCAGGTTGCGTCTTCGCAGAGGGGGAATACTGCGCGCGATCTCGACGCGATCATGCGCGAGTCAATCGCCGCCAACCAAAGCCCAACGTCCAACGTCCAAAGTCCAAGGCCCGATATCGAGGGTTCCACATCTGGGTTCCCAAGCAGAAGGTGGGACGTGACTCAACCATCTACTGGGCCCGCGGGCGTCTCGCCCGCCGACGTTCGCCCACCGTCAACGCCCGACGAAAACATCCGACGTGATCCTGGGCCCGCGGGCGTCTCGCCCGCAGCGCCGCAACTACCTCCTCTCAACTCCGCGAAAAAGTTCGCCCGCGAAGCCACCCTTGAATCGCTCTCGCCCAACATCCGGCCCCTCGGCCAACTCGACGAGAGCTTCATCATCGCTACCGACAACGAAGGACTGTTATTGATTGACCAGCATGTGGCGCACGAGAGAATCCTGTTTGATAAGTACCGCGCGCTCGAGTCGTCCCGGCTTGCTGAGTCACAGCAGTTACTGATTCCGGAAACATTTGATCTCACGCCAGCGCAAGCCTCCGTCTTCGATGTTCTCGCCGAAGAGCTCGAGGTCTATGGATTCGAAGTAATGCGTCTCTCGGGCCGCACGGTTGCAATCAAGGCGGCGCCAGCCGACTTGCCTGCGGGTGAAGCGCGCAACATGCTCGCCGAGTTGCTCGATACGGTCGACGCCGAAAAGAAGGGAAGCGCGCGCGAGACCTTGCGTGACGACATCGCCGCGTCGCTTGCCTGTCATGCCGCCATCAAAGTGAATATGCCGCTCACTCCGGAGAAGATGCGCTGGCTGATCGACCGGCTACTTAAGACGTCTTCACCGACGACCTGCCCGCATGGCCGACCGGTGATTCTGCGACTCGCCACTCGAGACATTCTCAAAGGCTTCCACCGAATTTAACGAGCAACAGAACCTGGGCTGAAGCAGTGCAACCGAATTAATAAGGAGACTGAAGATGCGGAAACTCATCATCGTACTTGTAATGCTGTGCGCTACCTGCACTGCCATTTCCGTCGGGGCTACGCACTTGCAGCAGGAGCGTCAGGAAAAGTCCACGCGCTTTGGACCGCTAACGGTTGACGCAGATAAGAGGTTGCTCTTCCAGGGTCGACCGCTCAAGCCGGAGATAGGCGGCAACAACAGTTTGGACCTCGGCGAGGTATTCCGAGTCGGCGACGCGGATATCGTGCTCGTCACTGACAACGGAGGCATGGGCTGTCCGTTCTTGTACTACTTCATCACGATCACCGAGATGGGCGCTAAAGCAACCCGAGCGTTTGGTACGTGTGCTGAAGTTGAGAGATTGAAGCGGACCGGCGGCACATTTTCACTTGTCATGTCGGGCTATCGGGGCCCGATGGAACCCCGCAAGGCACAGGAGAAAGCTGCTCGCGAAACACATGTCTTCACTTTCCGCGACGGCAAGTTGCTTGAAGACGGCGTGCCGGTGAAATAAGACTAACCAACCTATGAAAAAACAATTCTTCGCGCCCGCACTGCTGCTCGCGCTCATCGCATTTTCGCAATTTACCGTTTTCGCTGCTGACCGGATTCGGTTTGAAGTAGCACTTGATCCCAGCCTCGCGCCGCAACCTGTATCTGGTCGACTCCTGATTTTCTTTACCAGCAACCCCAACGACGTCGAGGTGATCGAACCTGACTTCCTCAATCCACGCAGCGTGTGGATGGCTGCAATGGAAGTACATAACCTGGCTCCTGGCAAATCTGTCGAAATCGATCCCGACACGCTCGCATTCCCGGCGCCATTCTCGACAGCACCTTCAGGCGACTATCAGGTGATGGCTTTGCTCGATGTGGATCACTCGTTCACTTACAACGGTATGGGCGCCGGAGATCTCTACAGCGTGGTGAGCAAGGTGCGCGGGCTGCATCCGCAGGATACGTCAGCTCTCAAGCTCACCTTGACTAAGCGAGCCCTGGAACAAAAAGTTCAGGGCACTGACTCAATCAAACTAGTTACGTTTGCAAGCCCGGCACTTACTGCTTTCTGGGGCCGACCAATCGTCATGCGTGCCGGCGTCGTCCTGCCGCCGAGTTACGCAAAGTCGGAGACCGAGCGCTATCCGACGGCTTACATGGTCCACGGTTATGGGGGTAATCACACGACTGCGTGGCGAAAGGGTCCGGATCAGATCAAGAGCATGGCGGCGGGGAAGATTCCCGAGATGATCTACGTCTATCTCGATGCGTCGTTTTCCCTGGGCCATCATGTGTTCGCAGACTCCGCCAACAATGGTCCATGGGGACAGGCGCTAACGACCGAGTTGATTCCATATCTCGAAAGACATTTTCGCATGGACGCCGTGCCGCGCGGCCGCCTGCTGAACGGACATTCTTCCGGGGGTTGGACCACGCTTTGGTTGCAGGTCAACTATCCCCACGTGTTCGGCGGTACCTGGTCTACATCACCTGACCCTGTAGATTTTCGCAATTTCACCGGTCCGGATCTCACGAAGTATCCGCCACAGAATTTCTATCGCGACTCGGGCGGGTTTCCCTATAACCTCGTCCGCTTTCACGGCCGCGAGATCATGACGGTAGAGGACTACGCGCAGCTTGAGCGAGTGCAGGGTGATTACGGCGGCCAGATGGCGTCGTTCGAGGCGGTCTTCAGTCCGCGTGCGCCCGACGGTCAACCGATGCCTTTGTTTGATCGCGACACCGGCCGTATCGATCCCGCCGTACAGAAGGCCTGGGAGCGTTACGACATTTCCAGATTGCTAAGAACAAACTGGCCGAGCTGGGAACCAAAGCTTCGGGGCAAGTTGCATATCATCGTCGGCACTGCGGACACGTTTCATCTAGAGACCGCTGTTTACCTTTTGCGCGAGACGCTGGAGAACCTTCGTGGGGGGGTAAGGGTTTTGCCGGCGACTGCCAATGACGCCCCCGAACCTGTTGCGGTAACAAAATTAGCGGGAGGCGGCTACATCGAATTCATTCTCGGCCGCGATCACTTTGACCTTTACGCAGGTGGACTGGCGGAACGAATCGCGCATGAGATGTATCAAGTCGCCCGTCCCCAAGTCCGCAAACCGGTTCGTAAAGCTGCGTGAAGCGACTTTGCACAAAGAACTGATCTGGTTTTAAGAAGAGCGGGGCAAGCCCGCCTTCCCGACCCCGAGACTATTGATCTCTTTATGCGCTATCAGGTTGAAAGCCGGGCCAATCAGCATTCTGCAATCAGCACTCCGCAATCGGCAGTTTGGCCGAACAATCCGAATAGCCTATGATTACGTATATAGGTCAGGAGGATTAACCATGAATACAGCTTTCTTTCTCGCTTCCGCATTGCTTTTCGTCGGAGCCACGTTCGCTTGCAGCACGTCAGGAGCCACGGCGACAACCATCCCGGATCCGACAGTTGATGAGCCTTTGGCCACGACCAGGGGTGAACAGACCGCAGTTCTCGCGGGCGGGTGTTTCTGGGGTATCGAAGCCGTCTTCGAACACGTCAAAGGAGTCAGCGATGTGCGCTCGGGATATTCCGGAGGTTCAGCATCGCAGGCTCAGTATCGAATAGTCAGTTCGGGACAAACCGGTCATGCGGAATCGGTTCAGATCAAATACGATCCGTCTCAGGTTACTTATGGCCAACTGTTGAAAGTGTTCTTTTCCGTCGCTCACGATCCGACCGAAATAAATCGCCAGGGCCCGGACAGTGGAACGCAATATCGCTCGGCGATCTTCTTCAATAGCGAAGAACAAAAGCGCATTGCCAAAGCCTACATCGAGCAGTTGAACGCTGCTAAGGTGTTCTCACATCCGATCGCTACTCAAGTCGACACGCTTCACTCTTTCCATGAAGCTGAGGCCTACCATCAGGATTATCTCCAGCATCATCCCGACGAGCCTTACATCGTTATCAACGATATGCCAAAGGTCGAGAACCTAAAGAAGCAACTGCCCGATCTATACAAAGCAAAATAGTTTTCCCGGGGGGGCGCCCTAACGGCGCCTCCATTCCGACTTGCCGCACGTAGAACTGCCTAACATCACAAGATCGAATAGAACTCCTACCTGAAATCTGGCGCGGCTCCACCAACTTTGAGGACGTAGTCTCAGGATGCGGCTTTGCCGCCGCGAAGTGTGAACTTAGGTGCTGGGGGGATGAGGCGAGGGCAGAAGAATGCGCAAGGTTACTGCACCATGGTATTCAAACCGATTCTTTATATTCCTCTAGATTCTCCTGGATCTTAACCAGCAGGCGTGACTTTAGAGTATTCGATTTTAGTTGCTCGGGTGAAACGGGGTGCCACTTACCGGGGATCAAAACCTGCGAATCGATGAAGGCATCGAGTGCCTCCTGTAACCCGTCAACTTTGATCTTGCCCTTGATAGCGATTACTTCTTCAATGATACAGACCAGCGCGTCTCCGGTGATGCGGTGCCGATGGTTGATGATTGCCGAGCGCTCCTGGAGTGTTTTGAGTACCTCACTCAAAGGTTCACCGAGCCCCGCGATTAATTGCAGGTAGCATTTCTGAAAACTCTTCACGTGCGCAACCCGTGCCGGGGTCAACTTACGATCTTTTCTTCCCACGTAAGAGGCGGCCATGATCTGGCAGAAGGCGTCCGGGTTCATATAGGCGCTTTCATCTTCGGAGCGATCTATTGTCTGCGCCACAAAGAATGCCGGAAGCACTCGGAGCAGGTTGCGAATTAGAAAGACCGGGTTGTGTGTAAAGCCATCGGGGAGTTTCTCAATGCCGCTCGAGACTTTCAGGTCTTCAAAGTAGCTAAGAGCTTTATCGAAGTCCCTGATCTCCTGTTGCGCCTTCTGCATTAGCTGCTCTATTTGTTCAGGGGTGAAGCCTATTCTCCATAGAATGCGGTAAGTGCGCTCAGTCTTGAACGCGAGATCAAAGACGCGCAGACATGCGGCATCCTTGAAGGCCGGCAGATTCTCCTTTACACCGGAGTTAATGAATGCCATGCCCTGAGCAAATGTTTGGACTATCAAACGTGCCCAGTAACGCTGCTCAGTGAGCGAAGCAGAATAACGATCGACATCCTTGTAGCGATACTTATCATGTTTGGAAGCAAACTGGCGGATGGAGCCATAATCAAGGATAGCGCCACTCGCCAGCATGTTGTCCCCGTCCCATGCCAACCAGTTGAAGATGTATTCCTCTTCGAGGACGGCAGCCATCTTTCCGTAAGAGCGCGCTAGATAGTCGAGAGCTGTCACATAGCGATCTGTTGCATTGCGAGGTATTTGCCAGAAACCATTCTCAACCTCCCGATCGATGAAGTAGTCAACCGAGGCCTTGAGTTCGGCGTGGCGCCCCTGTTTGAGATAGCGAAATAAGTGAGCCGGCCTAATCAAGTTAGGGGCGCTTCTCACGCCGATCGCGCTCCCGTCGGAAAATCCAATCACAGCCAGACAGCGTTCTGTTGGAATGCCTTGCCGGTAGAAGATTTCGGACATCACTGCGGTTCCCAACATCTCGTCTAAGTCCGCAAGCCCCGATGAATAACCGTAGCTCTCATCGCCAGTCTTGACAGCTCCGTCTGCTTCCTGTGCTCCGGGACTGAGGATCGTGGCGCCTGTCCCGCGAGAGGAGATATCAAACTTCAAGGTGTTGGTTTGCAAGCCATTCCAAATGCTTCTGCCGTCCCCGGAAGTCTTGCCCTGTTTATTGCGGTGCTGGGTTTGCAGATAACGGGTTGCCATGTAAGGACGTGGCTTTACCGTTTCGGGTGGAAAGTTCGTACCGAGCCTCAAATCATATTCGTTGATGATCTGGAGCGAGAAGGTTTCGAGAACGACCTGCTCGAGTTCTTTAGTTAGTGTCGGAGGATGGTCAGTGGGGATCAGGCCCATCTCCGCGGCGAGCGGGAAATTGAAATAAAGGACGCGCCCGCGCGGGCGGTAGCGGGCCTGGTAGTCAATGTAACCATCAGGACTCACGTCCCGCCAGGGATGTGTGCCGTCTAATTCTTTAAACTTCTCATACGTCATAGCCTGTATTATGAGAAGGCAACTTAAAGTGTTTTAGAACTGAACGGTGAGAGAGTCAATCAATATTTTCCTGCGTGGTCTGAGAGGTAGAGCCGATTCACCTGGAAGACTCAATAATTTTGAATCGTAAATACGAAACCGACTGTCACTGCGCTTCCGCAACTTATCGCCCTTTGCCCGGTAATCGCTCATTGCTGATTAATCGATAGTTGCTACAATCAGCGCAGCTGTCCACCTCTTAAAGCTCATGGATTGGCAACTCTTACCTACAATCGGTGCGAAGCGACTCGCTCTTCGCTGGATCTCCGCGACAGACGTTGACGACCTCTTCGTTATCTTCTCCGACCCGGAGGTGATGCGTTACTGGAGCACTCCGCCCCTAACGGATCGCGAGGCGGCAGACAAACTCCTCGCCGAAATCCATGAAGGCTTCGAGCACGAGTCGATGTTGAAGTGGGGTATCGCGGTTCTCGAGAGCGACAAATTGATCGGCACGACTACGCTATACAATCTGGACTTCAGCAATCGTCGGTGTGAATTGGGGTACGCGCTAGGTCGTGCTTATTGGGGCCAGGGTTATATGCAGGAAGCACTCCATGCGACTCTTGGCTTTGCCTTCAACACTCTGGACATGCGCAGAATTGAAGCCGACGTCGATCCGCGCAACATTGCTTCAGTGCGCGCGTTGGAGAGGCTCGGTTTTCAGCGCGAAGGATTTCTGCGTGAACGCTGGCAAGTTGACGGTGAGATTCAGGATGCACTCTTCTATGGCCTGCTGCGCGCGCAGTGGATCAAAAGGTAATACCTGGTCTCAGATCTCAAATCTAAGATTTCAAATTCAATCTCCAGGTTGAAATCAAAAGTGAACTCCAATCGAGAGGGAGGAGATAATTTTCCATTCATCATCTTTCATTTTTCATTCTCGATTTCCGAATCCGAATCGGAAATTGAAACCCGAAACCCGAAATCCGAATTCAATCGTATGTATCCTCCGCCGCCAGATCTGATCAAGTTTTTGAAACCCTATGATCCCGCCATCCGGAAGCTGGCACTGCAAGTGCGCGCAGTAGTGCTTGAAGAGCTGGCGCCCTGTCACGAGAATATTTACGACGCTTACAGTGCCGTAGCGATTGGCTATGGTTCGAGCGATCGTCTGCGGGATGGCATTTGTCACGTCGCGGTCTACACCAAACACGTCAATCTCGGATTCAATCAAGGCGCGCTGTTAAAGGATCCCGATGGAGTTCTTCAAGGAGCAGGCAAGCAGATTCGTCATCTAACGATTCAAACTGCTGACGATCTTGCGAGGCCTGAGGTTCGGGGCTTTTTAAAGAGCGCGCTGCAGCTTGCCCGTGAAGACGCTCGCAAGCTTGGCGAGACATCTCTTGCCGAACCCCCTGGGGGTAAGAAGCCTCGCGTGATTTCCACGGTGAAGGCCATCTACAAGAAAAAACGACGGCCCTCTTAAGACGCGCGACGTGCGGCGCTGCGATGTCGTGAGTGAGGTCAGTCCTACAACGCTGCGAGCGTTTGCAACACGAGGTAAGTGTCTGAGAGATCGAGGAGAATCGCGTCCGGTTCATGTAGCAATAAATCAGACGCCGGGTACATGCGGCCTGTGGAGATCGCCAAGGAGCGAGCGCCGAAGTGTCGAGCACAGGCGATGTCGTTGGGGGTGTCGCCGATCACGATAAACTGATGGGGCTCGAGATCGAGATTCAGATATTTCCTAATACGCTCGGCAGCGATAGCCGGAAGGTCGCGCCTGTCATGCGACTCATCACCAAAAGCCCCAGGCAGATCAAAGAACGCTGAGAGTCCGACTAGTTCCATCTTCAGGTAAGCTGCTGCCTCAATGTTTCCGGTCAATAGCGCCGAGCGATAACGGGGATCAGCAGTCACTGCCTGAAGCGTTTCGCGTGCTCCCGGTAACAGCTCAAAAAACTCGGTGCCATTTCCGGTCGCCCGCTTCATCTCTTCCATGTAACGTTCACGCAAATCATCAATGCGATCCAGAATGTGTGCCGGCGTGAAGCCTTCGTCGCGCAGCGCCTCCGCGATGATCTGCAAATCAGTCATGCCCGATACCTGCATCTCGGGAAGTCTACCCGCCGTGCCGAAGACACCTTCCAGCATGGGGATCGTGTAGTCCTTAAACGCACCTCTGCGTGTCGAACGAATCAGGGTCCCATCAATGTCCCAGAGGAGCACGCGCAACGCGGACGCGGAGACACTGAGACGAGGAGACGCGGAGATACTCTGGACTACATCTCCATGTCCCCGTGTCGCCCTTTCCTCGTGTCCCGCTTCTTCATCCCTCATCCTTTCCCTGCTCCCTCATCCTTTCATTCAACCACTGCCAGCACATCTCCCGCATTGACGGTGGCGCCGATGTCGGCATTTAGAGAAACCACGACGCCTGCCTTGGGCGCTTTCATCTCGTTCTGCATCTTCATTGCCTCAACGACCACGATGCCGGCGCCGGCTTCCACGTTGGCGCCGACTTCTACAAGGATGCGCACGACCTTACCCGGCATTGGCGCGACAATTTTAGCCGCGCCTTCCTGTTCTCCGGCCCCGTGCGTGCCGCGGATGCGCTTGGGATCGGTGAGCCTTATTGGAAAACTGTTGCCCCGGATGTTTACGTTCAGGAACTCAGGATGCTGGCTGTTAGTTTCAACCTGGCAATCGTAGACGTTGTTACCCTGCCTTAGCAGGTACTGGCCCCCGTCGAGGTCCTGAACCTCGAGTTCATACTTGTGCCCATCAACAGCAGCGGTGAACGTTCGCTCCTGGCGACGAAGCTGAATTTCGTGTTGTTCGCCGGCGAGTTGCGCTTTGAACTTGTTCATTCGCTTCCTCGCAATTTGTTGGACCGCTTGTCCACGACACTCCGCCCGGAGATTGCTTGTGCTCGTCCGGACATCTTCCACCGGTTTTGAATATGCCCATTCCGATCAAGATCGAGCGAAGTTTGTCGTTGTCCATTTGTGTAATGGATGGCTGCAACAAGTAAAGCCATGTCTGACAATTCTTGTTGACCTTTCTCTACTTGGTGTCCGTGACGTCGCTCCTGAAACCGCTCGATAAAACCAGTATCAAGTTTCCCTGCGATGAACTCGTCGTCACGCACAATCTCGCGGAAGAACGGCAGCGTGGTTTTGATACCGGCCACGTAGTACTCATCGAGCGCACGCCGCAGTCGCTCGATAGCTTCCTCACGTGTGCGTCCCCAGGCCGCAAGCTTGGAAATCATCGGGTCGTAATGGATTGAAACTTCGGAGTTGGCAGCGACGCCGCTGTCATCGCGGACTCCCGGGCCGGCGGGCGTTTGCAGGGCCGTAATTCGTCCAGGCGAAGGTAAAAAATTTAGTTCCGGATCCTCAGCATAAACGCGACACTCAATCGCGTGGCCGGTCCAGCGAATGTCCTCCTGGGTGAACGAAAGGGAGGCACCGGCGGCCACAGTGATCTGTTCACGCACCAGATCGATGCCGGTGACGAGTTCAGTCACCGGATGTTCAACCTGCAAACGTGTATTCATCTCGAGGAAGTAAAACTCTCGGGTGGCATCCGCGACGAGAAATTCGACCGTACCGGCTCCGGTGTAATTCACCGCTCGCGCAATCTTGATCGCCGACTCACCCATGCGCCGGCGCAGGTCGGGATCATTGATCGCCGAAGGGCACTCTTCGACTACTTTCTGGTGGCGCCGTTGGATCGAGCACTCACGTTCGCCCAGATGAACGACGTTCCCCTGACTATCAGCGAAAATCTGAATCTCGATGTGACGTGGGCGCTCTACGGCTTTCTCGAGATACAGCGAGGCATCGCCAAAGGCGCCGGCAGCTTCCGACTGAGCATTGTCGAAAGCTGAACGCAGTTCCGCAATCGACGTCACGAGCCGCATGCCCTTGCCGCCGCCTCCGGCCGATGCCTTAAGCATGATTGGATAACCAAACTGTTCGGCCGTTCGGCTCGCCTCTTCGAAAGAGGAGAGCGCTTCCACCGTACCCGGAACGACAGCGACACCGGCTCTGATGGCGGCACGTCTGGCAGAGGTCTTCGAACCCATGACCTCCATCGCTTCAGCAGTGGGACCGATGAACCTCAAATCTGCGTTGACTACTGCTCGGGCGAAGTCGGCGTTCTCAGCGAGAAAGCCGTAACCGGGATGGATGGCCTCAGCTCCCGTCGCAAGTGCGGCGGCGATGATGGATGGAATATTAAGGTAGCTTTGACTGGATTGAGCAGGACCGATGCAGACGGCTTGATCGGCGAGCCGGACGTGAACGGCATCTGCGTCAGCTTCCGAGAACACCGCAACCGGGGAGATGTGCATATCGCGGCAGGCGCGAATCACGCGCACTGCTATCTCGCCGCGGTTGGCAATAAGGATTTTTTGAAACACAGAAGTCAGAAGACAGAAGATAGTAGTCAGTAAGTCAGTAGTTTTGGGATTGTTGATTCTACAATACCAGGTAGGAATACCGAGTGCTGCAGCATATGGCAAGTTGCAGGAGGGTTAACTCGAGTCGGCTGTAACTACGTGCTTGGTCACTCATCCGACTACTGCCTACTTCCCACATTCTTTTCACACCACTACCGAATTTCCCGGCTGGCGCGGATCGTAGCGGACGGTAATGGCAGCGCCGGGAGAATAGCCGTTTTCACGCGAACGCTGCTCGGCGTTGAGTTCCTGCGACGACTCGTATTCCACACCGGCTACGTTGTAAGTGAAAAAGACGTGGGTGATGTGACCGAGTTCATCCGACTTGATGTCGATAACAATGCCGTCGGTAATCCGGCCGCGGGTGGCGAGACGAGAAAAGCGTGAGGCTTCATCTTCCTGCTTGCGTCGGAAAAGATCGCGGAGCGACATGTCGCCGTCTGAACTACTTTTTGGTTTTGCTGGCAGTGACTGCGGCCTGACGTTTCACAAGGTCGGCAGCTTTATTGATTATGCCATCGCGCAAGAGCAGGTCATCTTCTGTTCCAAGCACCATGTCGGCGCCCGGTAAGCGCAGCTCGTAATTCGTAAACGAGAGCCCGTCTCCTGGAAGGTCGTCGGCGGCGGTATTCAAAGAGGCGTTGCGAATCACAGCACCTCGCAGCGTGGGTTTTCGTTTTGGCAGAACAGCGACATCTGCGCTGGTCTTGTAACCTGAAACATCGACGCTTTGCAGTGCGCGCGCGAGTGAACCATCGGGGTCCGGCAGACGTGCAAGGTCTTTCAGGTCGCTCGGCAGGGTTGCGTATTGCTCGCGGTACTGAATGAGAGCGCGATCGATTCGGTAGCCCTGCGCATTGTTCCCTGCTTCAATTCCTTCCTGGTGTTGTCGCAGACGTGCGGGCACAGTTATACCGATCAGAACAGCTATCATCACCGGGACGATCGCGGAAGCGATAAGGCCTTTGCGAGCATAGTTCAAACCGCAGAACCTGTCCGGAGTTTGCAGCATAGAAAGGTAAATCTTGCGCGTGCCCCAGAGGACTACAATGGTAAGCGGAAGGGCAACCCACTTTAGACGCCAGGCCGCAGTCTCTGCTGCACCCATCCACATCCAGAAATCGAGCGGAATGATCGATGACAGCGCTAAAGTCGTGGTCGGAGTGCGCGGCGAACGTTCCATCAGGGCGATGATTGTTTGGCTTCCCAGAAGGAGAACCATCAGTGCCCCGGTTACTGTGAGCACCAACGCCCGAGCGTAAGAGGGCAGTTCATTTTCCGGTTTCGGGAGGGCCTCACCAACTGAACGGGCGCCGCAATCCGTACAACCTTCACTTAGGGTGCCTTCAAACTTAAAACCACAACAAGGACAGATCGTCACTGAGATACCTCTAACGCTGGAGACTGCGTTCAGTTGTTATTTACCCATTTTCGCCCCGCAGATTAACCGGCCTTTTGCGTCGCTGGCTGCTCGGCCCGGCGATCAGGCCCGGCTTTAGATGCAGAATGCGAGGTCTGGGCACTTATTTCTTCGTCAGGACTTGCAATTTTATTCAGTTCACGCCACGTGTGATACATACGATGGGCGAACGTCCAGTAGGACCCTACAGCCAAAACCCACAGGACTGCAGGCATTCGGTTAGCAAAGAAGTTGGTCGAGCCTGGATGAGTACTTAGGGCGCCTATAATAAAAAGAACCACTCGTTCCGGGCGCCGCAAGAAGCCAACGTCGCATTTGGAAATCAAGCTCTCGGCCCGGGCGCTGGCGTAGCTTACCATAACTGAGCCCATTAGTCCGGCACCCGCGAGAAAAACGTTGAGAGTCGAATGAAACTCGGTGTCTCGCGCGTAAAAGACCATCAAGCCTACGAAAACTACCATGTCTGACAGTCGATCGAGGGATGAATCCAGAAATCCTCCGAATCGAGTGACGCGCCCTGACAGCCGGGCAACCTGCCCGTCCAGCATGTCAAAGAGATTGGCGACGACTAAGAAAATCCCAGCCCAGAAAAACTGACCAAAGCCAAAGAGGAGGCCGCAGGCCACGTTCAGGGAGACGCCTATGACCGTGAGAATGTTGGGGTTGATGTGGCCGATCGCAAGCCAACGGACCATCGCGTCGATGATTCGCTGTGCGCCTCGGCCGATGCTGCCTACAAACAATCCAGTTACTTCCTGATAGGTCTGAGCTAGTCTCGAATGCTTTGGGAAACACCCCAGTTAATCTACGCTAGAAATAAATCCCGTTGCAACGCCACGGCACTGGGTCGTTGAGCTTTACCCTTCGGCTTGCTTTTTAGCCGTAGCCTGGTCGTGCAAGGTCATCAAGCTTCTGATTTCAAAGTTGCGAGCCCCGGCGGGAGTCCGAACTACCACTTCGTCGCCCTCCTCTTTCCCCATCAGGCTCTTACCTACGGGGGAGGTTGTGGAGATCAAGCCGTCCGGCGGACTGCTCTCTTCGGGAGTCACAAGACGATAGGTGACCTCTTCGTTTCGCTCCGCGTCAAAGAGGACGAGTAGCGAACCGTAGCCAGCCTTGTCTTGAGAGATCTTTGTCAGGTCGATAGACGATATTTCGCTGATACGCTGGCGCAACTCCATGATGCGCGCCTTAACCATGTTCTGCCGATCGAGAGCAGCATGGTACTCAGAGTTTTCACGCAGGTCGCCAAACTCGAGCGCGCGCTTAATCTCCTTGGGCAGATGGACGCGTAACTCAGATTCCAGTTCGTCCAGTTCCAACTGAAGTTTTTGTTTGATCTCCGCTGACAACTTCAACCCCCCTCAACGCGAACTTGCGGTTTCCGCACCTGTTAGGCCTGACGGTGATGCTGCACCTCGTCGGGCGCGCCAAATGAGATTCCGGTATCGCGTGCCGTCCGCACCATCTGTCCATTGGGAGGCACGGTCTTAACATTCGCTATGGCCTCCGAGATCGGGACGGTGACAACATCGCCTGCTTGTAGCGCTACCATCATCCCGCGTTTCCCCTCGGCTAGAGCGCGCACCGCACAAGCGCCGTAGGTTGTAGCTAACATCCTGTCGAACGCGTTAGGCCTGCCGCCTCGCTGCAGGTGACCGAGCACAACGCAACGCGTTTCCTTGCCGGTGAGCGCTTCCAATTCGCTCCTACAATATTGCGCAATACCACCGAGCCGAGGCGCATGTTGAGTGTCACCGGCATCCTGAAAAATCTGACTATGACCGGTTTCGACTGCACCTTCAGCGGTAACGATTATGCTGAAGTTAGAACCGGCTGCATCGCGTGAGCGCACTTTAGCAGCCACAGAGTCCATCGAGAAGGGAATCTCCGGAATCAGGATTACATCGGCCCCTCCGGCGATTCCTGAATGTAGAGCAATCCAACCTGCGTTACGGCCCATGACCTCGAGAATCATCACGCGATCATGAGACTCGGCGGTGGTGTGCAAGCGGTCCAATGCTTCTGTAGCAATATCCAGAGCAGTCACAAACCCGAAGGTCAACTCGGTGCAGGCAAGATCGTTGTCGATTGTTTTGGGCACTCCGATGACGGGAACGCCGCGGCGATCAAACTCCGCGGCAATTGTGAGTGTGCCCTCACCGCCGAGCACGAGCAGCGAGTCGATGGCAAGCCGCTTCAAATTGCTCACGGCCTCCTTATAAACTTCCTCGGAAGTCGACGACCCTCCGTTGGAATTATGCTCGACAAATCTGCCACGGTTCCGCGTCCCGATTATCGTTCCGCCGCGAGGCAATAGCCCGCGTACGTCCGACTGAAGCAGCGGTCGCGTCTTGGTTTCTCCAAGCAAGCCCTCGAAACCGTCTTCAATTCCGATCACCTGCGAGCCAAACTCGCCTGACGCCGTCTTCACCACCGCACGAATCACGGCGTTTAGACCAGGAGCATCACCTCCGCCTGTCAAAATTCCGATCGTGTTGGCCATAGACTCCTACTTCAGTTCCGCAGGGTTTCTCGAAACGCTAATCAGACACGATACCGAATTGCAGAAGTTGAGAGGAGGCTCTGATGCCGGCCCAGCCCTCACAGCCGAACGTCGTCGTTTTCTGCAATGATTTACTGTTAACCTAAGATAGTTTACGAACACGTTGTTTTCAAGCAGAGGGACCAAAAGCCGTTGCGGTTGACCCACCTAAGTCGGTCGCGTAGCATGAGTCGAAAGGGCAGAAGTCAGAGGGATTAGGGTTTCCGAGAGGCTGCAGCAATTGGAAATTGACGACAACGCCAAAGAGATTGTTCGTGAGATCGGCACGGCGATAAATGAATCGGTTGAGAACTCAACCAAGGTTGCTGAGGCCATCGACCGCTTGCGCGAAGCAGGTTACGAGATGGAGTTGACGCTGCGTCTGGAGATCGGCTTGCGACCCAACACCGGTGAGGACGGGGACTCAAGGGAAGAAAGTTCTCTGAGGCTGACGGATGAAGACGTGCAAATCCTGCAGCGGATGAAGATCAAGATCGATGCGGACGAAACCAGTTAACGACGTTACAATCGACAAAAGCCGGCCCCATCACCACGTGCGATGGGGCTTTTTCTTCAAGGACCAATTCTTCGCTTCTCTCAATTCATCCCGCTTGGCGGACTTTTAGTCGGCATGTTATCTTAACTGGCTTTTATCCAACCCAACATTTTGCCCTTCTCGGGGCTCGCAAGGGAGTTCAAAGACAGCATGGCTACGCCTAGCGCAAACGGAACTACGAACGGTCAATCCGCCGGCCGTGTGGTGCAAATTATTGGTCCGGTCGTTGACGTGGAATTTGACGAGCATCACTTGCCGCCTATCTATCAGGCGCTGCGGATAGTCTCTGAAGGGTTCGACGTCCCGACCCCCGTCGATGTCATTGCCGAAGTGCAACAGCATCTGGGTGAAGGACGCGTGCGAACTGTTTCCATGGTAGCCACCGATGGCATGGTGCGCGGCATGAAGGCAATCGACACCGGTGGACCGATCACGATGCCTGTCGGTGAAGGAACACTTGGCCGAGTCTTGAACGTGATCGGTCAGCCAGTCGATACGCTTGGTGACGTGAAACATACGGAACGCTATCCGATCCACCGCCATGCACCGACATTTCAGGAGCAGTCGACCGAACTGCAGATGTTCGAAACGGGAATCAAGGTCATCGACCTGATCCAGCCCTTTGTGCGAGGCGGCAAGATCGGTTTGTTCGGTGGCGCGGGCGTCGGCAAGACTGTCATCGTGATGGAGTTGATTAACAACATCGCTAAGGCCCGTTCCGGGTTTTCGGTTTTCGCAGGTGTGGGTGAAAGAACGCGTGAAGGCAACGACCTTCTGCGCGAGATGGTCGAGTCGGAAGTTATTCAATTCGGCGAGACCTTCAACAAGCATCTCCATGACACCGGCGAGTTTGATATGACCAAGGTCGACATGAAGGCTTTGGAGCAGTCGAAGGTGGCGTTGATTTACGGTCAGATGACGGAACCGCCGGGCGCTCGTTTGCGAGTGGCGCTATCAGGGCTGACGGTCGCTGAATACTTCCGTGATCAGGGATTGGACGTGTTGCTCTTCATCGACAACATTTTCCGCTTCACTCAGGCAGGTTCGGAAGTGTCAGCGCTCCTCGGTCGCATGCCCTCAGCGGTAGGTTACCAACCGAATCTCGCTTCCGAGATGGGTGAAATGCAGGAACGAATCACCTCGACGAAGACCGGATCGATTACCTCGATTCAGGCCGTCTATGTTCCGGCGGACGATTACACTGACCCGGCGCCGGCAACAACGTTTGCCCACCTTGACGCGGTCACAGCTCTTTCGCGTCAGATCGTGGAACTGGGAATTTATCCCGCAGTCGATCCGCTCGCATCGTCTTCGCGCATTCTAGACCCCCGACACGTGGGCGAGGAGCACTACAACACTGCGCAGGACGTGAAGCGCATCCTGCAACGTTACAAAGATCTCCAGGACATCATCGCGATCCTCGGACTTGACGAATTGTCGGACGAAGACAAGCTCATCGTTTCACGAGCTCGCAAGATTCAGCGATTCTTCTCGCAGCCGTTTTTCGTGGCGGCGCAGTTCACCGGCCTCGAAGGCAAGTATGTGAAACTTGAGGATACGATCAGAGGCTTCAAGGAAATCGTCGATGGCAAACATGACGACCTTCCGGAGCAAGCGTTCTACATGGTCGGCACTATCGAAGAAGCAATGGAGAAAGCGAAAACAGTAGCGGCAGGATAATAGGAAGGATGAGGGATGAATGGGCACTCTTTCGGGTTGTGTCCTAGTCACTAACTTGTGCTTAATCACTGTTGAATAAGCGGGCTTACTTTCACCTACATCCTCTAACGACTATGGCTCAGGAACTTCAACTTGATGTCGTAACTCCAGAGCGCCGCGTGCTCTCGGAGTCAGTGGACATGACGACACTGCCTGGCCTGGGCGGTGAACTCGGTATCTTGCCCGGCCACACGCCACTGATTTCGCAACTGCAGACGGGTGTGCTCTCCTACACCAAAGATGGCAAGACTTTTCAACTGCACGTTTCCGGCGGCTTCATTGAAGTCAGAGACGATCACGTTTCGGTACTGGCTGAGATTGCCGAACGACCGGAAGAGATTGATGCGGCACGCGCCCGCTTGGCGCGGGAACATGTCGAAAAGCAGTTGAATGCCTGGACGGGAACTGAAGAGGATCTTGAGAAGGCGCGCGTTCAACTCGAGCGAGCCCAAGTACGACTGCAACTTGCAACAGGCAAAACCAGCCACTAATCAATCAAGACATCTGGAAGGCCCGATAGCTGCCCGTTTCGCAGGCTTCCCTCACCAATCGCCCTCCGCATTTCCCTCACGGCCCTTTCCAGCCCAGTAAAGATTGAGCGCGAGATAATGTTGTGGCCAATATTGAATTCAGTGATTTCACTGATCTCGGCAACAGCTACCACATTTCGGTAAGTCAGGCCGTGCCCGGCAGCAACACGCAAGCCATACTGAGTCGCCAGTGCGGCAGCCTCGCGCAGACGTCGTAGCTCTTTCGCGGCAGCGCGCACTCCACCACCGTGCATACCGCGGCCGCCGAGAGTCGCTTCGGCATACGCCGCGGTGCAGAGCTCGATCTGTTGCGCTCCTACCTGATGAGCGCACTCGATCTGCTGGGGATTGGGATCAATGAACAGACTTGCGAGTATCTCTGCTTCTCGTAAGCGACTTACCGCGGCTCTGACGATCGCGATGTTTGCCTTCACGTCCAGGCCACCCTCAGTAGTGATCTCGTTAGGATTCTCCGCGACAAGAGTTACGGCCTCAGGCCGCGTGTCGAGCGCCACCGCCAACATCTCCTCTGTGGCAGCCATCTCCATGTTCAAGTAAGTAGAGACAGAAGCCCGCAGAGTCTTCAAATCATTGTCCTGAATATGCCGTCGGTCGCCGCGCAGGTGGACAGTGATGCCGTCTGCTCCAGCCTGTTCGCAGATCATCGCTGCGGCGACAACGCTCGGCTCGGGAGCACGACGCGCCTGGCGGACAGTGGCCACGTGATCGATATTAACGTTTAGTCGGGCAGTCATTTTCAGTAGTTAGCAGGCAGAAGTCAGTAGTCAGTAGTCAGTTGTTCGTAGTTAGTTTCAGGAGTCAGCTGGAGTTCCAGAGAGGCCAGGGCCAAAGACCCCAAGTCCCCAAGACCAAACTCTCAAACTCAACCCAAATAATCTCACCGAACGGCAAGGCTATTTCGCCGCAGCTTCGCGGGCTCCCTTGATCGCGTTGTTGTAAACACCCCGTCTCGCCTGTCTCCGTATCAATCCTACCTCACCCAACATGTTAAAGCTGTCGGTGAGTACGTTTACTTTACTTCCCTCGTTGTGATCCCAGCGCACCGCTATCTCACGCAAGCGAAGTCCGGCCCGATGGGCAAGATAGATCAGTTCCACATCGAAACCGAACCGATCGATCGTCGCGCCTTCGATGAGGGGACGGCAAACCTCCATGCGAAACGCCTTGAAGCCACACTGGGTATCCCAGAAAGGAAGTCCCGTTGCCAATCTCACAGCAAGATTAAAAATGCGGCCGCCCTGCTCACGCCGCCACGGTTGGTGGACGCCAATTAGATGCCGGTCAAGCGCTCTGGAGCCAAACGTCAAATCACACTCTCCACGCGAGATTGGTTCCACCATCTTGGGGGTTTCGGTGATGGGTGTCGAAAGGTCAGCATCGGTGAACAGAGCGATATCGCCGCGCGACGCCAGCAAGCCAAGTCTCACCGCTCGCCCCTTGCCGAGATTTGATTGGTAACTGACAACGGAGGCGCGCACCCCTCCGGCATCGGCGATCATCTTTCTCGCGACCGCCGCTGTGTCGTCAGTAGAACCATCATCAACGACTATGAGCTCCGCTTCCGGAACATTCTCGCCGAGATAAGCCAGAATTTCCGGTAGTGACTTAACCAATCGCGCAGCTTCATTGTACGCAGGAACTACGATGGAGAGTGAATTAGACATTTAGGTATGTGCCGGCGGCAATATAGCATAGGGCCGCGGTGCCCTACCGGCTGCCGAGCAGAAGGGCCCACTGTGGTATATTTGCATTGGAGCTGCAGTCATTCGCGCGGATCCAGCAGCAAACACGAGTGAATAAAATGGTTAAGAGATTTCTCATTATTGCGGCGGTCGTAATCCTTATCGCGGCCGTTGTAGGCGGCACTATCGGCAGCTCGCGCCGGTTGCGCCGGTCTGTTTCGCTAGGCGGTCCCGTAGCGGATAAGCCCTCAGAAGAGATCGAGAAAGATTACAACGAAGCCATTAGCACCATCTCGTCCAGCTACGTCGGCGATATCGACTACGAGAAAGCGACCCAGGCAGCGGTGCAGGGCATGCTCACGACCCTTGACCCGCATTCGATGTATTTCCCCTACGGTGAGTTTAAGAAGTTGAAAGAGGATCAGGACTCCCGCTTCTACGGAATCGGCGTCACCATCGTGCAGCATCGCGACGGCGTCTACATTCAGTCGGCGGTTGAAGACACTCCCGCCGCTCGTCTCGGACTGCGATACGGCGACCGCATTCTTGAAGTGGATGGCAAAGACGCGCGCGAATGGTCCAGCGAACAAGTCTCGAAGAACGTGCGCGGTGGACGCGGCGAGCAGGTAACAATCAAGGTGGACAGGGCAGGCTCGGAAGCGCCGCTCTATTTCACGATCGTGCGCGATGCGGTCCCTCTGCCCTCAATTCGAAACGCCTACATGGTGCGTCCGGGCACAGGTTACATCGGTCTCACTGGCGGCTTTCAGCATACGAGCGATGAAGAGCTCCGTGAAGCACTCAACAAACTGAAGGGTCAGGGTATGCGTCAGCTTGTTCTGGATCTACGTGGGAATCCCGGCGGCCTGCTCGATCAGGCGATTGACGTATCGAGCGAGTTTCTGCCGCGCGGCCAGGTTGTCGTTTCCGTGAAAGGCCGTAGCGAATACAGCGAACCCATTGTTTACAAATCGAGTGGCGCCGATCCTGAAGACGTTCCTCTTGTTGTCTTAATCAACCGGGGCACCGCATCTGCTTCAGAGATCGTTGCCGGGGCGATTCAGGATCATGGCCGCGGGCTCGTCGTCGGAGAAACAAGTTTCGGCAAGGGCTTGGTCCAGCGCGTTTTCCAACTTCCTTTTAATACGGGATTGACGCTGACTACGGCTCGTTACTACACGCCATACGGACGTTCGCTGCAACGCGATTATTCCAGCGGCTCATTCTATGACTACTACACAAAGCACGATTCTGACGAACCGAAGCCGCAGTCGCCTACTGCGGCTGGATCAAACGCAGGGTCGCCGCTCGAGCAGACGGCTCCCCTTCCTCAGCTCAAAACCGGACCGGCGGTGAAAACTGCCGCTGGCCGCGTCTTCTACGGCGGCGGTGGCATCACTCCTGATATCGACAGCAAGCCGTTGGCGTTCACTCCGCTGCGCAGCAAAGTCGCCGAAGCAGCGTTCCAGTTCACGCGCCAACTCGCGGCCGGATTGATTCCGGGCCTTGAGTCGTACAAGGTTGAGAAGGTTCAGTATGGTCGGAATCCAAGAACTGGTGACTACCCACTGAGCGATCGTTTGATTGAAGCATTTCGCACCTGGGTGCGTGCCGATGTGCAATCACAACTGACTCCTGCGCAGCTTGATGAAGAGTTGGATTTTGTGAAGCTGAGACTGCGCGAAGAGATCGTGACTGCCGGTTATTCAAATGACGCCGGCGCGCGTATCTTGCTTGATAGTGATCCTCAGGTACTGCGTGCGCTCGAAGCTCTGCCAGATGCCAAACGTCTGGCGGAAAGTGTGCGCAATCAACCGTCGCAAAGCTAACCATAGTGAGGCTGTCGAATGCAGCTGCTCAAAGCCCTCACCATCGCGTTAACGTGCTTGACGTTTTTCTGTGGCGTAGCCAACTCTCAAGTCGAAGATCCCCATCTCGCCCCGACCGGACTCTCGTTACAGATTGATTACTACCCCGGTGCGCCGCCCTCCCTCATGTCAGTTCCTGCAGGCGGTGTTAGCCGGGGGGCCTGGTTTGCGCGCTTTAAGACTGTTGCCGGTTGGCAGCTTCCTGTGGGCGAGGTTCCGGTCCGGGCAGTAAACATTATTCCGCGTCTGGAAGACGACGTGGTTGCGGTGACCGTCTCGGTCTTCCAGGGCGTGAAGTACCACGATCACGAGTCTCCAGTGGCTACCTATCGGATTCGCGAGAATGAGACGGTCTCAATCGCTGAGCTGAGGCGTTTTGGTCTGGAACCGTTCCGGATCGGCGTGGTTAGAATCACTCCTGCTGTGCCCGCACCGCCGTTGGTGAAGAGCCGGGCGAAATCGCTGGAAGTCGTTGCCATCGAACCTGCTGTCTCTACGCTTCCAAGTTACAAACTCACACTGCATAACCTGTCTGACAAAGACATCAGCGCATTCAGCATCGACGTGTTCGTTGCGGCGCGGGTGTCCCTCAGCGGCATGCCGCACGGTAACGAAGGATTGCCGCTGATCAGTGCCGGCGGGTTCTATCAAAGCAACGAACCAATCGTAGTGCGTGCGCGACCAGCGGCCGCTGGATATACTCCCGATTCACCCGCACAGGAAACGATTATCTCCGCGGTTGTCTTTACCGACGGTTCCTACGAGGGCGATCCGGCTCGAGCAGCAGACTCTCGGGCACTCACACTCGGCCGCCGGTTAGCCATCAGGAAATTGCTACCACTCTTCACAGCGGCGGATAACGCCGCAACCAGCGAACAAACGCAAAGCGGACAAATGGCTACGCTCAGAAGTAAGCTCCAGGCCCTTTCAGACAGCGTCGATGACCAGACACTGGCGCAACTGAACACCGAATTTCCTGGCTTTCATCAAGATAAGCGTGACGAACTCAAGAGCTGGACAGAATCTTATGTGCACCTCACGATAAAAGATCTACTCAAAGAGATTGATGCTGTTGAAGCAGAACAGCCGGGCGGCTTTGACGCCTGGTACGTTCAGACCGCAGATCGGTATCGCAAATGGCTCGCCCGTTTGCAGTAGAATGGAGTTTCGGTCCCAGCCTCAGTCAATCACCCGCGCAATCACACACTTCAAATAATAAGTCTCGGGCACACCCAATAAGATCGGGTGGTCGCTGGCCTGAGTTCGCTTCTCCACGATCTGTACCCTCCGACGAGCATCGTTGGCTGCCTCGGCAATGATCTCCAGGAACAAATCTTCAGACATATGGTACGAGCACGTGCAGGTGATCAGGACGCCACCGCGGTTGAGAAGTTTGAAAGCGCGCAGGTTGATCTCCTTGTACCCACGAGCTGCAGCCTTGATGCTTGCGCGATTCTTAGCGAAGGCCGGCGGATCGAGCACGATGACGTCGAAGCGTTCCCCAGCGCTTTCCATCTCGCGCAGGGCGTCGAACACGTTCGCTTCGCGAAACTCAGCATTGGTTATCCCATTGAGTTCAGCATTGCGCCGAGCAAGCTGAATCGCATCGCCCGATATATCGATGCCGGTAACGCTGTCACAAACGCCAGCGAGGTGCAGCGCAAAGGCGCCATTGAAAGTGAAGCAATCCAGGGCGCGTCCATGACCGACGGCGCGGGCAGCGATCCGATTCTCACGCTGGTCGAGGAAAGAACCAGTCTTTTGTCCTGCGAGGGGCGCCACCACAAAACGGACGCCATGCTGCAAGATCTGTAACTCGTCAGGCGCTTGCCCGTGAAGCACACTTGTCACTAGTTCGAGTCCTTCCAGCGCGCGAACGCGAACGTCGTTTCTCTCGATTACGGCGCGAGGCGCAAATTCCTCGACCAACAGTTCGACGAACATCGGCTTGATCGCTTCGGTGCCTTGCGAAAGAGTCTGCAACACAAAGACATCGTCGTAACAATCGATGATCAGCGTCGAAAGCAGATCTCCTTCTGAGTAAACCAGACGATAGGCATTAGTTTCCGGACCGATCGGCTTCCTTCTGGCGGCCGCTTCAAGGATTCGTCTTCGCCACCACTCGCGGTCGATAGGCTCATCAATCAGGGTAAGTAAGCGCAGAGAAATTTCAGAGGAGTCACTAAATAAAGCCTGACCCACGAAGTTTCCGTGCGGGTCGTGAACAGAAACGACGGAGCCACCTTCAGCATTCCCAGTGTTAACAACGTCACTCCGATAGATCCAAAGATGGCCCTGACGCACACGAGTCGCGCCGCGTTTGGTGACCGTAATATGTTTCATGTGTTCACACTCTGACATAAGGCGCCAGCGACGCGCCAGCGCTCTTTTGCGTTACAAAACCAACCAGGGCCCAAACGATCGGAGACTGAAATTGCGAGGCAGTAGGCACTATGCTAGGCTTCGATCGCTTCGTGATGTGAACTTCGTTGACGGATCCTATGGCGACAAAGACAGACGCTGAGCGTCGCGCGCGCTTCGAAACCCCTTCCGGAATTGAGCTGCCGGTCGATTTCAACCCCACGAACACTGAGGCCCCGGATTACGAGCAGGACCTCGGTGCGCCCGGTGAGTTTCCCTACACGCGCGGCATCTATCCAAATATGTATCGTGGCCGGCTTTGGACCATGAGGCAGTACGCCGGTTACGCCTCTGCCGAAGAATCCAACGAACGTTACAAGTATCTTCTGGCCCACGGCACTACCGGACTGTCAGTGGCTTTCGATCTGCCTACGCAAATCGGTCTCGACTCTGATGAACCACTCGCCGCCGGTGAAGTTGGCAAGGTGGGCGTTGCGATTGATTCACTGGACGACATGTTGCGGCTCTTTGAAGGTATTCCGCTCGACAGCGTTTCCACCTCGATGACTATCAATGCGACCGCGTCCACGTTGCTTTGTCTCTATCTCGCGGTGGCGCGCAAGCAGAACGTAGCGTTCGACAAGGTAAAGGGGACACTGCAGAACGATATCCTCAAGGAGTACATTGCGCGCGGCACCTACATTTATCCGCCGCAGCCATCACTTCGGCTCGTGACTGACACATTTGCGTTCTGTGCGCGCGAGGTTCCCAACTGGAACACGATTTCGATCAGCGGCTATCACATTCGCGAGGCGGGTTCGACCGCTGTGCAGGAAGTAGCTTTCACTCTCGGTGACGCGATTGCTTACGTGGACGCTGCATTGCTAGCTGGTTTGAAGGTTGATGACTTCGCGCCTCGCATCTCCTTCTTCTTCAATGCCCACAACAACCTGCTGGAAGAGATAGCGAAGTTTCGCGCCGCCCGGCGACTGTGGGCGCGGATCATGCGCGAACGCTTCGGCGCGCGAGATCCGAGGTCGCTGATGCTGCGGTTCCACACGCAGACTGCAGGCTCTTCACTGACGGCCCAACAACCTGAAGTCAACGTCGTGCGCACGACGATCCAGGCGCTTGCGGCAGTGCTCGGTGGCACGCAGTCTTTGCATACGAACTCGATGGATGAAGCGCTCGCTCTTCCAACCGAGCAATCGGCTCGTCTTGCGTTACGCACTCAGCAGGTGATTGCCAACGAGTCTGGAATAGCTGATACGGTCGATCCGCTTGCCGGCTCTTATGCCATTGAAGAACTCACCAGCGAAATTGAAAATCGCGCTGAAGAATACCTGAAAAAGATCGACGCCATGGGCGGGATGCTCCGCGCGATCGAATTGGGCTATGTGCAACGGGAGATCCAGGAAGCGGCTTATCGTTATCAGCGCGCTATCGAAACCAAGGAGGCGGTTGTTGTCGGCGTGAACAGCTTGCAGGTTGAAGAGAAGACTTCGATGGCAATCCTGAGAGTGGATCCCGCAGTTGAGCAGGCACAGATTGATCGACTGCGCGCAGTGCGGAACAAGCGTGATCCTGCTCGTGTCGCACAAACGCTCGCGCAGTTGGAGGAAGGCGCCCGCGGGACGGAGAACCTGTTGCCGAGGATTCTCGAATGCGTTGAGGCTTACGCCACGGTTGGCGAGATCAGCAATCGCTTGCGAAGACTTTGGGGCGAGTATCGCGAGTCGGCTACGGTGTAACTGACATGAAGAGACGAGACTTCACAAAGACACTCGGTATCAGCGCGCTGGCGTTAGGTTGGGGTAAGTCGCTGGCGGCTGCAAAGAGCAAGCCCGCGCTCGCGATCACGATGGACGATTTCCAGTGGGACAAATCGCTGAAGCTTGCGTCCGACGAACGGAATCAAGCAATCCTGAAAGCGTTGCGTTCACACGGCGATCTCAAAGCCGCGCTGTTCGTGAAGGGAAAGAACATCGACAACGACAAGGGCAAGGAATTGCTTCGCGATTGGGATCGCGCCGGGCATCTGATCGGAAACCATTCTTACTCGCATCAATATCTCAACAGCCGAAGAATCACGCCTGAAGTCTATACAGCCGACATCATCCATTGCGAAGAACTGCTGAAAGAGTTTCCACACTTCCAGAAGATCTTTCGTTTTCCTTATCTCAAAGAAGGCGAGACAGCCGTCAAACGAGACGCCGTGCGAACTTTCCTGAAGCAAAACGGCTATCGCGTTGGGCACGTAACGATCGATGCCTCTGACTGGGCGATCGACGACCGCCTGAACTCACGACTCGTAAAAGATCCTGCTGCTGATCTCAAGCCTTATCGCGATTTTTACCTGGGTCATATGTGGGAGCGCGCGCTGTACTACGACGATCTCAGTCGCAAGGCGTTAGGCCGTTCCGTGAAGCACACGATTCTGATGCACTTCAATCTGCTGAACGCCCTCTTCCTTGGCGACCTGCTCGACATGTTCAGAAGCAAGGGCTGGCAATTGATCGATGCCGCGACGGCGTTCAGCGATCCAGTTTTCAACGCGTGGCCCAATATCGTCCCGGCTGGTGAATCCATCATCTGGGCAGTGGCGAAAGAGACAGGCCAGTTCGAGAAGTTGCTTCGCTATCCTGGTGAAGATAGCGAGTACGAGAATCCGAAGATGGATAAGCTGGGGTTGTGAGCGCGACTAACCTCAGTGCGCAGGTTGATAAATCATGAGGGACATACAGACCTTTCTGCTCGTCTTTGCAGTCTTCGCGGGCGTACTAATCGCTGTGGTTGTGTTCTTTGCCAGGTATGCGAAAAGGCTCGAGCGGGAGCGCACGATGGGTTTGAAGTCTTCTGCCACGATGCTCGGATGGCAGTTCGCAGAGGAGGCGCCCCTCGATTACTTTCCTAATCTCAATGCTTTCCCGCTCTTTAGCGAAGGCTATAGCAAACAGATCAAGAACCTAATGTATGGTGAGAGGAACGGCGTCAAGGCAGCTCTCTTTGACTACGTTTATGTTGTGGGTCATGGCAAGCATCGGCACACGCATTATCAGTCAGTCGCGTATTTTGAGCCGCGCGATCTAAGCGTTCCTTTTTTCTCAGTACGCCCGGAGAATGTCTGGCACAAGCTGACGACCGTGTTGGGTTATCAGGACATCGATTTTAGTAATCGACCGGCTTTTTCCAGCGGGTACCTTCTGCGGGGCCCAGAGGAGCAAGCGATTCGCAATGCGTTTGATGATGAGCTATTAGCCTTTTATGAAACGAATCCGGGAATCAGCACCGACGGCGGTGGCAACCAGCTTTTTATTTTTCGGCCGGGACACAGAACTCCGCCGCTTGAGGCGCGCTCGTTTGTCGATCTTGCCTCGCGGCTGCAGGAGATTTTCTCTCGTCGCCGAAATCAGTAATGTCACACCTACTCGAAGTTAAGAACCTGCAAACTCATTTTCCGACGCGTGCTGGTCTAGTGCGCGCGGTGAATGGCGTGAGTTTCAAGTTGGATCGCGGTGAGCTGCTCGGGTTGGTCGGCGAGTCCGGCTGCGGCAAGTCGATCACGGCCCTGTCAATCATGAGACTGATCGCTCCGCCAGGGAAGATAGTCGGCGGCGAGATCATCTTTGACGGTCGCGACCTTCTGACCCTCTCCGAACGCGAGATGCGAGAAATGCGCGGCGACGACATTGCCATGATCTTCCAGGATCCGATGACGTCGCTCAATCCGGTCTTTCCAGTCGGGGAACAGATTGCCGAAGCGCTTCGGCTACATCGCCACTTGTCGCGGAAAGACGCGCGTGCCGCCGCGATCGAAGCGATGCGCGAGGTTTCAATCCCGGATCCGGCGCGGCGCTCAGCTGACTATCCCCATCAACTCTCGGGCGGCATGCGTCAGCGCGTAATGATTGCGATGGCCCTTGCTTGCGATCCCAAGCTGCTGATTGCAGACGAGCCCACTACCGCCCTCGATGTCACCATCCAGGCGCAGATTCTTGAATTGCTTGACGGGTTGCGAAAGACCAGAGAGCTCGCGGTGCTTTTAATCACTCATGACCTCGGCGTGGTGGCCGAAGTCGCTGATCGCGTCGCAGTGATGTATACGGGGAAGATCGTTGAGGAGGCGCCGGTCGAAGAGTTGTTTGCGCGGCCCAGACATCCGTATACAGAGGGGCTCTTGCGTTCGGTTCCGAAACTCAGTAAAGAACACGTGGCCAGGAAGGAACGTCTGGAGACAATCGAAGGCACCGTCCCCAGTCCGACGGAATTACCGCCCGGTTGTCATTTCGCGCCGCGTTGCCAGTATCGGATGCCGCGCTGCTCTGAAGGCGAGATTCCGCTTTACAGTCTTGAGGGCGGCGTTAAGGTTCGTTGCGTGCTTTTTGATCTGGCTGCGGCAGTGACCGCCGACCATCAAACAGACCAATCCACAGATTACGCAGACTAATACAATAACTGCGGTCTGCTTCTTATGAAATCTGCGCAATCTGCAGATGCCTAACTGCTGGTGATTACTAACAACCAACAACTAGTCGAGGTCCGTGGTCTCGTGAAGCACTTTCCCGTAGAGGGAAGTGACGACGTGGTGCGCGCGGTCGACGGCGTAACGTTCGAGATCATGCGAGGCGAAACGCTCGGTCTTGTCGGGGAGTCCGGCTGCGGGAAATCCACCGTTGGTCGTTGTCTATTGCGACTGATTGAACCGACCGCGGGAAAAGTAACGTTCGATGGTCGCGACGTGCTCTCGTTAGGTAAAAGCGAGTTGCGCGCCCTGCGCCGTGAGATGCAGATCGTCTTTCAGGACCCGTACGCTTCGCTGAACCCGCGAATGAAGGTGGGTGACATCGTCGGCGAACCCCTTGTCATTCACAAGATCGGATCGAAGAACGAACGCAGCGATCGCGTCGCCGAGTTATTGCGACGAGTTGGGCTTGACCCTGATTATCGCAAGCGTTACCCACATGAGTTTTCCGGCGGACAACGACAACGTATTGGCGTCGCTCGCACACTCGCCTTAAATCCTAAACTGATAGTTGCTGATGAACCGGTGTCGGCGCTGGATGTGTCGGTGCAGGCGCAGGTCGTGAACCTGCTTCAGGACCTGCAGGAAGAGTTTGGTCTGACATACCTATTTATCTCGCACGGCTTGGCTGTCGTGGAACACATCTCCACACGAGTTGCGGTCATGTACCTCGGGCGCATCGTGGAGATTGCTGAAGCAGCCGAGCTCTACCTGGGACCGCTTCATCCCTACACTCAGGCTCTGCTTTCGGCGATTCCCGTTCCCGATCCTAAGCGCGGCCGCGAACGCATCGTCTTGCAGGGTGATGTTCCCACTCCGATTAATCCGCCTTCAGGTTGCCGTTTCCGCACGCGTTGCCCCATGGCTCTTGAAGAGTGCGCGCGAGTCGATCCAGAGTTGCGCGAAGTCGCTCCCGGTCACGAAGTCGCATGTATTCGCGTGCCAGGTTGGGACCAGGCGGCGCCGGCTGTTTGATTGTGGATTGCTGACTGGGCATTGCGGATTCGCCTAAGAGCTGAAACTTGATTCATTGCCCGCACGTAATTCAATAGTCACATTCATGATCATGGACGGCTGATCCTTCTCCCCGTCCTCATTCCCAGGAGGAAAACAAAATGAGCGATGCGAATCCAGATCACAGCCCTGAAACTATGCCGCCTCCGCCTCCGCCTCCGCCACCTGCGCCAGCGACAGGATCGACAGCACCGCGGCCCCTCTACTTGAGGACACCAGCAATCGCACTTTTTGTGCTCGGGATCCTGATACTCGTAGGTGGTATTTTAAAATTTATTCCAGGCGGGACCGGCACCGGCGCCGCACTCGCGTTCCTGGGCGCACTGCTGTTCGGCCTGAGCTTCATCCGCCTACCAGACCCAACTCCTGACGCGCCGCCGCCGATGTCGGCGATGGAGCGACTGATGGGCATCTTTTTTGAGCCGTCGAGGGTCTTCAAGAATCTGCGATCTTATCCACGTTGGCTGCCGGCTTTTTTACTAATCTGCCTCCTGAACATCAGCTATGCGGTTGCCTTCCAACAGCGTTTGACTCCCGAGCGCATCGTCACTTACACAGCAGACAAGATGGCCGAGACCCCGTTCATCCCACCTGAGGCGGTCCAAAGGGCGCGTGATGACGGTTTGGAACAGGCAAAGAATCCAGTGCAGCGAGCGGGCACGGCGATCAAGAGTGTGGTTGGAGTCTTTGTCTTCATGTGCCTGCTGGCGGTCTTCTACATGGTCGGTGTGCTTGTCTTCGGCGGGCGGATAAACTTCTGGCAGTCGCTTGCCGCAATACTGTTCGCCAGCGTTCCCATTGTGGTGATCCAGAAGGTGATCAGTCTGATTCTGCTTTACATCAAATCTCCTGACGACATTCATCCGATTATGGGTCAGGAGACTCTCGTGCAGGACAATCTTGGAATTCTCTTTACACCTGCAACACATCCGGTTCTGTTCGTCACGGCGAGCGCGATCGGACTGCTTTCTTTTTACGCGTTGTGGTTGAAGGCGACCGGCTTGCGCTATGCCGGGCAGCGTGTGAGCAAGAGTGCAGCGTGGGGAACAGCAATCCTCTTCTGGTTGCTCGGCCTGCTGTTCATCGTGAGCATCACGGCGTTGTTCCCGAGTTTCATAAGCTAGTTCGAATTGGGTGAATGAAGAAGGAAAAAGGGGCACGCGCCGGCGTGCCCCTTTTTTTTGGCGAACTCTTCACTATGGAGCAATTGCTCTATTCGTACCTGAGCGATTCAATGGGATCGAGGCGCGCGGCCTTCCATGCCGGCCAGAGTCCAAAGATCAATCCGATCCCGACGCTTGCGACGAGGCCGCCGATCGGCGCCCAGATCGGCACATACGACGGCAGCAGCAGTCGCAATAGCAAAGTCGCACCCCACCCAATTGAGAGTCCGACGATTCCGCCGATGCCGGTGAGCGTGGCTGCTTCGATGAGAAATTGCCACATGATGTCGCTGCGCTTGGCGCCGATCGCCTTACGCACTCCGATTTCCCTCGTGCGCTCTGTCACTGACACCAGCATGATGTTCATGACGCCGATGCCGCCGACCATCAAACCCACCGACGAGATGACGACCATCGCGATCGCCAGACCGGCGGTGATTGAGCGGAAGTTATCGAGGATGCTTTCGGCCGTCTCCATCCCGAAGTTGTCGGGTGCCGCAAACGGAACCTGCCGCCGCACACGGAGCATGTCGCGCACCTGGTCCTTTGCCTCATCCATTAGCCCGACTTTTCCCACCGCCATGATGTACACGTCGTCGGCATTCGGCTTTAGTTTCTGGGCGACGCTGTAGGGCAGGTAGATGACGTTGTTCTGATCATCGCTCCCGCCGCTGATCAGAAACTGTTCCCGCTTCTCGAGCACTCCCACGACGCGAAACTCATCCGCGCCGATCTTGATCGTCTGGCCCACTGGCGAGCCGAAGCGGAAAAAGTCGTCTGCGACTTTGGAGCCGATTACGGCGACGTCCTGTTTGGTATCGTTCTCAGATTGAGTAAAGAAGCGACCGTCGGAAATTACCTGGGTTCCCGCGCGCTCGAACTCCGGTAGCGTACCCTGAAGAGCAATTCCAGCAGTCGTCTTGCCATTGCCCGAAACCAGCAGCTTCTGCCCGAAAAAGTTGTTCGTGATGTCGAGGAAGGGAACGCTTATTTCCACGGCAGGAAGCGTCGCGAGAGCCATCGCATCGTCGTAGGTGAGTTCCTTGCGCATGCGTTCCTCACGCGACATCCTCCCGACATGTATTCCCGGGTTGTACTTGCTGAGAAAGATCGAACGCGTGCCAAACGACTCGACTTCTTTCTTCACAGAGACATCAATGCCGCTGATAATCGAAGCAATCAACATCACCGTGATTACGCCGATGACAACGCCGAAGACAGTCAGGAAGGAGCGCAGCTTGTTTGCGAGCAGAGTCGAAAGTGCCATCCTCAGATTTTCGTAAATGTCACTTCTCAAGATCTTCATAGGCTCACCAGTTATAGTCTGAGCTTTGTTTTTTGGTCTTGGGTCTTTGGCCCTTGTTCGCCATCGAGATCATGCTCATTCACTGATCCAAAGCAAAGCCCAAAGATCCAAAGCCTAAGACCTATTCAGCGCGCAACGCTTCAATCGGGTCCAGCCGCGCTGCTTTCCACGCGGGAAAGACACCCGCGGCAACGCCCACGCCCATCGAAACTCCAACAGCGATCAGGACCGCGCCGATCGAAAGAAAGGTTGGAAAGAACAGCGCAGTCAGCACGCGACCGATGATCCACGCCATCGAAACTCCGATAAGTCCGCCAATGGCAGATAAGGTAACGGCCTCGGCCAGGAACTGCTTCAAAATATCCATCTGCCGCGCGCCGAGAGATTTGCGGATTCCAATCTCCTTGGTCCTTTCTGTTACCGACACGAGCATGATGTTCATGATCACGATGGCGCCGACAAGGAGCGCAATTGCGGGCACGGCGATCGCGACGATGAAGATCGTGCCGAACAAACGATCGCGCAGGCCAGTGATGGCGTCGGGGGTGACAATGCCGAAGTTGTCCTTTTCGTTTGCGCCAAGTTTGCGGCGTACTCGCATCAGGAACCGGGTTTCGTCAACAGCATCGCTGAAGGTGTCGTCAGTTTTCGAAGTGGCCACAAAGTAAAGCGATCGCTGACGAATCAACCCGCCGAAGTTATTCGAGTATGTCTTCAGCGGTATGAGTACGAAATTGTCCTGCGGGATACCGAAGACCGTCCCTCTGGCAACTTCGACTCCGATCACGCGGTACGGTAGCCCGGCAATCGAGAGCTCCTGGTTCACCGGATTTCCGGCGGGAAATAACTTGGTGGCGACATCCGCGCCCAGGTAAGCAACGCGTTGCGCAGCGTCGTCCTCGGGTTTAGCAATGAAGCGCCCGTCACCGATGTCTCGATTTTCAATGTCCGCGATTTCTGCGGTTGCTCCGGAAACAAACACGTCTTCAAGAGTCTGGTCACCGCGTTTGATCAATGACGGTGTACCTCGCGCCCGCGCCCCCATCTTTCCGATCAAGGTCGCCCGTTCCTTCAGATAGTCGTAATCCTCCATCGTCAGGTCCTTGTTACGACGTTGCGCGGCGGCGATGGTGTCAGTGTCCTTAAAGTCCTCGAGCGGATTGAAGCGCTGCACGTTGAACGACTTGGCTCCGATACCTGCAATCTTCTCATCAACATAGGCATTGAAGCCCTGAATGAGTGAATAGACCACGACCACTGCCATCACGCCGATGATCATCCCCAGCAGGGTTAGCGCCGATCGCAGCTTGTGCGCCCAGATTGCCGCGAGCGCCAATTTTAGAGTTTCGATGAATTTCACAGCTTCGTTAGTACGGACCGAATGAAGTGTTTGTTGCGATTTCTGCTGTGCGAATTGTAAATTCTCGCTTTCATAAATCTGTATTTGTGACTGTCTTTCCTGAATGATCGCAAACTGGCAGTTGCCAATCGGCAATGTAACGTCATTCCCAACGTAAAGCCTCAATGGGATCCAGACGTGCCGCTTTCCACGCGGGCCAGAGTCCAAACACGATTCCCACCGCCGCAGAGATTCCGATCCCCATGGCGATCGCCCAAGCCGGGACATAAGCGGGCAGCGGCGAGTACTTGTTCATCAGCAGGCTCGCAATTTCGCCGACGATGAGACCGGCAAGTCCGCCAATCGCGGTCAGCACGACGGCTTCAATCAGAAATTGAGACATGATGTTCATTCGCGTTGCGCCCACGGCTTTGCGCACTCCGATCTCTTTTGTTCTCTCGGTGACGGAGACCAGCATGATGTTCATCACGCCGATACCGCCAATCATCAAAGCGACAAAAGAAATTGCCGTAAGCACTAAAGCCGTGGCGCCCGTCAGTTGATTGTAAACGTCGAGCAGCGAGTCCTGAGATGAAATGCCGAAATTGTTCGGGGCGTTTGGCGGTACGCGGCGGCGGCGCCGCAGGATGTCGGTCATCTCGTCGATTGCCGGCTTTACCGTAGCGCGCGATTGTGGTCGCACGATGATGAAGAAGACGACTTCAGGGAATGGTCGATCGGGATAGTACTTGTCGAAAGTAGTGATGGGCATGAATATCGAGTTATCGCGTGACTGTCCAAAGAAATTTCCCAGCGGTTCCATTACCCCGATCACGTGATACGGATTGCCATTGATCCGAATGTCTTTGTCGACCGGACTCTCGTAAGGAAAAAGCGCGCGCATCACGTCCACGCCAAGGATGCACACATTGGAACGATCCTGCATGTCGATGTCGCTGATGAAGCGACCGCTGGCCACGTACTGCGAGTGGACAAACTCGTAGTATGGCGTGACGCCGAAAAGAATGGGAGTATCGGTTTGCTTCTCCCCGTACCGTGCAGTGGCGGCGATCATTCGGTGGATGGGAGAGACTCCGGCGATCGAAGGCGCTTCGCGGCGAAGTGCTTCGGCATCGTCCATGGTCAGTTCTTTTCGGTGGATCTCTTCAGGACCCGGAGGACGGCCGAAGCTGGGCTCGAACTTCGCGACAAAAATTGTGTTAGAGCCAAGCGACTCAATCTGGTCGGCGAACGCGCGGTTCAATCCCTGAATGATCGAAACCATGAAGATGATCGTGACGACACCAACGCTGACACCGAGAATCGTCAGCGATGAGCGCAGCTTATTTGCCCGCAAAGTGTCGAGCGCCATCACAGCGGATTCTTTTACATCATCGAAACGCATGAAGATATTTTTAATTGGTAATTTTTCAATCGCCTTCCGTGCTAATGCTAACTCATTTCGGTGCTGCTAATCGGAAATCGTAAATCCCCTTCATTCCGCGCGTAGTGCTTCGATTGGATCCAAGCTCGCTGCGCGCCACGCGGGCCATAGGCCGCTGATTATTCCTACCACTGAAGACACGCCAACCCCCAATACGGCTGAGGCGGCACTGAGAAGGAGAGGGAAACCAATCAACGCAGAGATCACATAAGCAAGTCCAAACCCGGTGGCTACCCCAAGCGCTCCGCCGATAGCAGTGACGGTCACGGCCTCAATCAGGAATTGGGTCAGAATATCTTTTCGGCGGGCGCCGATTGCCTTGCGAATTCCGATTTCCTTAGTTCGCTCAGTGACTGATACAAGCATGATATTCATCACCACGATGCCGCCCACCACCAGAGAAATCGCGGCCACCCCAATGGTCACAATGTAAATGTTCGAGGTGGCCTTCCCGTAGAGTTCGAGAAAAACGTCTTGCGTTTCGAGTGAGAAGCCCTGGTCGCCATCATCATTAAATACCCTGCCGCGCCGGTTGAGCATTATTGTGCGAACCTGATCCTCTGCCGGTTCGAGTTGTTCCGCGGTCGGAACTTGTATGAACGCGACGATCGAACTTCTCGCGCCGAATGACTGCTGATAGGTCGAATAAGGAATATAGACAACGTTGTCGCGAGAAAAACCAAAGATCGAACCGAGCGGCTCAAGGACGCCGATGATCGTGTAGGGCCGCCCTGCAATTCGAATCTCCTGGCCAATCGCCCGGTCAGCAGGAGCGTCAGCGAACAGATTCTTTAGGATGTCTGGTCCGACGACACAAGCCGGGCGCCCCGAGTCTCCTTCTCCTTCGGTCCAGATTCGACCGGCATCGATAGTCACGCCATCAATCTCAAACATCGTTGTGGGGGTGACGCCGCGAATGCGCACACCCTCGGCTTTCTGGTCGGCATGCTTGACCGTCTCCAGCGCGTTAGCGGCGACGCCGACGCGCCAGCAAGCGGTGCAGAGGCGAGCGATCGCCGCGGCATCTTCATGAGTTACATCCTTACGCTTGTTGAAGGTAATGAACTCTTCGCGAGACTTGATGATCTGCGGCTTCTTAGAAATTGTGAAAACCGTTGACCCCTGGGAAGAGAAGGTCTGGGCCACAGTCTTATCCAGGCCCTTAATAATCGTGACGACGGCTATCACAGCGGTAACGCCGACAACGATTCCGACCAGCGTGAGTGCAGTCCTGAGTGTGTTGGTGCGGAGACTCGAGGTGGCTACGAGAAAGGCTTCCCAGAGAGCGGCGAACGGAAAGATCTTTGAACGTCGAGATTTGGGACGATGCGCTCGGGGTTGACCGAACACAGAACCAGTGGGTAATTGTTTTGCAGTCTGCTCGTTCTGATCGGGCTCACTCATCGAGCTCATCGTCTCTGCAGAACCGTCTGCCACCGTTCGGACATGTTTATCTGATCTTCTCGTCTTTTTCGATCAGTCCGTCTCGAATCGAGAGTATTCGATGAGCGCGCGCGGCAATGTCGGGCTCGTGCGTCACCACGATGATCGTATTGCCTTCGGCGTGCAGCCTTTCAAACAGATCCATAATTTCCCCGCTGGTGTGTGTGTCGAGCGCACCGGTCGGTTCGTCAGCAAGAAGAATGGACGGATGATTGACGAGGGCGCGGGCGATCGCTACACGTTGGCGCTGTCCACCGGAGAGTTCGTTCGGCCGGTGCAGCATGCGGTCTTTCAGATCGACGGCGCCGAGTGCCTGCTCGGCCATTTCATGCCGTTGAGCGGAGGCGATGCCTCCGTAGATCAAAGGTAGCTCAACATTATGCAAAGCGGTAGCACGGGCAAGGAGGTTGAATGTTTGAAAAACAAAACCGACCTCTTGGTTCCTGATGCGAGCCAACTCGTCGTCGTCCATCTCAGAGACGTTCTTGTTGTTGAGCCAATACTCGCCCTTCGACGGTGTATCGAGGCAGCCGATCAAATTCATCAAGGTCGACTTGCCGGAACCGGATGGTCCGATGATCGCAATGTACTCGCCTTTGTGGACATCAAAGGAAACACCGTGAAGCGCATGCACTTCTTCAGTGCCCATCTGGTAAGTCTTCCAAAGATCGCGCATCGAAATCAGCGCAGTGGGACCTTTGGGCTCGCCAACCGGTAAGTCCGATTGCAGCACAGGTTCGGTCGCGGGAGTTGCGAGTGAAACGTCGCTCATTAGCTTCCCTCGTTTGCGTTGGCGTTAGCCCCGGCCTTCTTTACCTGACGTTTGACGTTCATGCCATCTTTGAGCGTCTTCAAAACCCGGCTGGGACCGCGAACAATCTCCATACCGGATTGGACGCCGCTTGTGATCTCAATATCGGCTTCACCCGTAATTCCAGTCGTCACTTCGACGAATTTTACTTTGCTCCCTTCGAGTACAAACACGCCCTTCAGATTTTTCGGCTTCTCTCCGGCTTGCGGCGGAGTGGGAACGTTACCGGCGATAGTCGCGCCTGGAGACGGCGATGCGTTGGGTGCCTTCTCGACGATTGCCTCGAGAGGTACGGCGACGACGTTGCTCTTAACTTTAGTGGTTATTGTCGCCGTCGCGCTCATGCCAGGTCGAAGACCATTGCGAATTTCGTCGGGCATGTCCTTCAGTTCCACCGTGACCTTAAATTCCTTCGCCTCCTGAACGTTGACGCGGGCCGAGAGACCGCCCTGCGTATCGGACTTGGAAACTGCGAGCGGATTTTTCTGCGTCACGATCGCTTGAATCTCTTTGTCTCCCAGTGCGTCGACCTTGACCTTCACCGGTTGGCCAACCTCAACGTGGGAGATCTCGGTTTCGTCAACGTTGACCTCGACATTAATCGTCGACATGTCTGCGATCGTCATCAGCGAAGTTGTTGAAAGACCCGCCACTGCGAATTCGCCGACGCGCGCCGGAATATCAGCGATGACTCCGTTCAGGGGGGAAAGTTGTGTAGCTTTCGAGCGTTGACTTGACTGACCGCGCAGCAGCGCCTGCTGTTGGCTCGCGCGCATTTCTGATGACTTGATGCCAGTGCGCGCATCTCTGACGGAGATGCGCTGTTGGTTCGCCCGCTCGACTGCTTCTTGCACTGCGATCTTTTGCGACTGCAGATTTGCTTTAGCAGTCTCCACCGCGATCTTGGCCTGGTCAAAACGATCGTGCGCGGCATCGTAATCTTGCCGAGACGAGACGCCCGCCTCGATCAAATCCGCGTTGCGTTTGAGCTCCCGTTGCGCTGTGTTCAGATCCACCCCAGCACGCTCGACTGCGTTCTGTAATGCGACTAACTGTTGGCGAGCCGCAGATACTGACGCTTCCGCAACAACGAGGCCTTGCTGCGCTGACGAGACTGCGTTGCGAGCAGCCTGTACATCGTTTAGAGAAGCCTGGGCAGCGGCCCATTGCGCCTCCTGGTTCGACTGCAGTTGCGTGGGATCGATGCGCACAAGTGGTTTGCCGAGTGTCACCTGGTCGCCGGCGTTCACATATATCTCTTCAATACGACCCTGCACTTCACTGGTTAGCTTGATGTAGCGAATCGGTCGTACCTCGCCGGAAGCGGTGACCGTCTGGCGTAGTTCAGGTCTGACTTCAACCTTTATTGTTGTGACTTCGGACTCTTCCTTACGGCTGGCGACGACGCTGATGATGATCACCAGAGCCAGCAAAGCGACGACGGAGACCGCCACAATAATCTTCTTTTTCCGAGTTAATGCCATGAGTTGTACCTTTTATCAGAATTGATTTCTTAGACTGCGTCGCGACGTAATATTTTGTGTACTAGAGGTGAGCAAATCCCAAACTCGCCCGTTCGAGAAGCATTTACGTCGAAAAACACGAAACAGTTTCATTTATGAGCATCTGTCCCAGCTGGGAAGGAGCTATCCAGGCATGGTGGGTTGGCCACTATTGCCTGTGGTTTTAGCTCGAGACTGATTCGATGCGCCCAGCGGGCCGTCGGTTCACTGCGGCATCCGCAGGCTTTCTAAATTGTGAAGGTCAGCCCAATAGATCTTAACGTCAGTCTGGGAGGGCTATTAACAGATGAACTCTATGTGGTTCCTTAGGTGTTGACGGGCACCGTACTCCATTGTCCCAATTTCAGTTCTCAGTGACGCTAATCCCGACATGTCGGGGTTTGCTGTCGAGTAGAATGCTATTCACCAGCGCAAGCTAACAGTTTGCCTTACAAATCAGACCACGACTGGAATTCAATGAGCGATGGCGCGACTACGGCTTTCGCGCTAGAATGACATGCTTCATAACCAGTCTGACTGGCTCCGAAGCGACATTTACGCTGCTGCGAGCCGCAATCACCGAATAGATGATTAGCTGTGAAAGGTGCAAAACTGAGAATGTTGAAGGGTCGCAGTATTGCGATGAGTGCGGCGCCCCGCTGAGACCTAACTTTCGGGCAAACGGCCCGGGAACCGGGAGCTTACGAGCCGATCCTGAAGGCCAGAATGGTTCTCATGCAGCAAGCAAGCAACCAGAGTTTGTACCCGGCTCCGGCTCGCCTGTCAATTTCGCCAGCTCGCTTGGTTCGTCCAAAAAACCGCATGCCTGGCTCGAGCTCGAACGCGGTCAATCGCGCGGCAAGAAGTTCACGCTGAACGCACTTGAATCGCAGATCGGGCGCTGGGATGCGGACGGCGGCATATTCCCCGACATCGATCTCGACTCCGACGATCCGGAGGCGAAAGTCTCACGACGTCATGCGCGAATCACTCTGCAGGACGGTCAGTATTTTCTCGAAGACCAGGGATCGACGAATGGAACATTCGTTAATCGGGGTAAGCGACTGATGGCGGGGCAGCGGCACCCGCTGAATGAGGGCGATGAGATCATCGTAGGCAAGACTTTCTTGCGGTTCCACATAGCCAAGTAGTTACGCCGAGTGGATTGAATTAACTCGATTCGGAGCTGTCCTAAATAATCATGGCTGAATGTGTCGAATGTGGAGTGGTGGTTGACGACGGCGAGCAGTTTTGCGGCTCCTGTGGCACGCAGCAACCTGAGCAAGTTAAAAAGCCATCGCTCGCTACGACCCGAGCGTCGCAGGATGATCTGGATCCGGAACCGGAAGAGCAAGAGACTCTGGAGAATGTGTACGAGGAAGCGGTACAAAAACCCGCTCAGGGCACGAAGCCCGCGGCGCTAGCAGACGCAGCACGGATGGAAGAACCAAAACCAATTTCAGCCAATTCCCTGGGGGGCTCAGCGACGGGAGATCTAGCGGCGAATCCTACCACCAAGCACCAAAAAGGCACGACGGGTGGGCATCAGCCGACGATCAAGCAGCTCCAGCCCGGTACTGTCTTGACAGGGCGCTATGAGATCACGCGTCGCATCGGCGGCGGCGGCATGGGTGCGGTCTATCTCGCCAAGGATCGGAATTTGGGAGACGCGTCTCGCGCAGTCAAAGAAATGGTCGAGGCCCACCTCGATCCTTCGCAACACGAGAAAGCTATCGGAGACTTCAAACGAGAGTCTCTCTTACTGACCTCGCTCGAACATCCATCGATTCCGACTATCTACGATTACTTTTACGACGAGCCTCTCGGACGGTTCTACCTCGTGATGAAGTACATCTCTGGTGGAGATCTCGCGTCACGACTGCGCAACTCGCCGGGCGGCAGAATTGATGAGAAGACTGTCACGGACTGGGGCATGCAGGTGGCTGATGTGCTGGAGTATCTGCATACGCGTCCGAAGCAGATCATCTACCGGGATCTGAAACCAGCGAATCTTATGATTGACGGCAACACCGGACGAGTGATGCTCATTGATTTTGGCATCGCGCGCTGGGTGAAGCAGGAAGAGAAGGGCGTTACCGCAGTTGGAACGATGGGCTACGCGCCGCCGGAGTTATTCGCCGGCAGAGTTGAGGCGCGCTCCGACGTCTACAGTTTGGGGGCCACACTGTTTCACCTGTTGACCGGAGCCGATCCACAGGACAACCCGCTTCTGATTTTTGACTTTGCAAAAAACCCGCGGCCGCGGCAGATCGTGCCCGCGATCTCGAGTGAGCTTGAACAGATCCTGATGCGCGCCGTTGAGTACAAGCCGGAAGATCGGTTCGCTACCGCGGGCGAGTTGCGCGATGCTCTCGCCGTTCATCTGGAGAACGTGATGGCCGGTCGCGTGAGCTACGGTATGCCGGTTACACAACTGGGCAGCGAGACCGTGCAGGTGCAGACGGTGTTCTGCGGTTTTTGTGGCGGAAGAATCGCTGCGGATGATGTCTTCTGCGCTCACTGTGGCGCCAAGCAGCCGCTTGCTGGTGCGGGTGCAAGTGCGACATTGCGTGCAGCGCGGCCCACTGCGAAATTGGTTGTGGCCGGAACAACGGAACTGGACGCGTCGTTCATCCTGAAGAAGGATAACAACCTCGTGGGACGTGCAGATCCACATTCGAATATTTTCCCGGAGATTGACCTTTCGAGATTTGATCTGGAAACGAAGGTCTCGCGACGACATGCACGGATTTGGTTGGAAGGAGAAACCTTCCTCGTTGAAGACCTCGGCTCTGTTAATGGCACTGTGATTAATGACTCGGTGCGCCTGGCCCCACGTCAGCCGCGCGTCCTGGATAGCGGGGACAAACTAAGGCTGGGAGAAACAACACTTCATTTCCTGCTGGGGTAAATAATTTCTGATGCCGCGGTTCAAAAGGGAAATCCGAAGGATGATCCGCGAGAGCAACATGAGAACAATCGCAAACTGCTAGACACCGACCCCGAGACCGGACCATCAAAAAAATAAATGACTGCAAGAGTTGAAGGAGCCGCCATCGCTCGGCCAAAGGTTATCAAGCGTCAACCCAGACAGCCTGTCGAGCGGCAGCCGGCGCCTTTTTCACTTCGGTGCGGTGCTGCCTTGATCGATTATATTTTGCTTGTAGGAATCGTAGCCTTTAGCACAATCATCGCTCGCATGTTCGGCGGAGGTGCGCGCTCCGCGGGTAATTCAGCCGAGACAGTTGGAATCCTGATCGCAATCGTCGTTGCTCTCCTGGATCTCATCCTGCTCGTTGGATTCACCGGCAGAACTATGGGTAAGTGGGCGACGGGACTCCGCGTGGAAAGAACGAATGGAGACTACCCCGGCTTTGGCCACGCAGCTCTGCGCCACCTTGTCGGGTATCCTTTGTCATTTCTGACTCTCGGATTCGGTTTCCTGCTCGCGATTGTGACGACGAGAGGCCGAGCGTTACATGATTTCATCGCCGACACCATTGTGGTTCGCGACGGCATAGCGCCTCGTTAATCGAGACCGATACGGAAGCTTTTTCAATGGCTGAACTCATTGTCAGATTTCCCGACCGTCCGCCCGATCACTTCCCGCTCGGGCGGTTGCGCATTACGTTAGGCCGTTCGGCGCGCAACGATCTATGCGTTCCTGATCCTTTTGCTTCGCGAGTGCATGCGGAAGTGCGTCGCGAAGGCGACGAATATTTCTTGCAGGATCTCGGCTCGGCCAACGGCACGCTCTACAACGGCCTGACGGTCGAAGGCTCCGTGCCGCTCACTGCCGGCGGGCGGATTCAAATTGGCGAGACGGAAATCGTTTTTGACGATGGCACCTACAACTCCAGCATGGGTGCCACGATGATTACCGACAACAGCAGTTCGCTGCCTGAAGCAACGATTGCACTTGCGTCGGGAGACCGTACCACCTCTGGCTTACTCGAAGCCATCGAAGGCGCCCGCACCAAACCTGAAGAGATCGTCAAAGCTAGCTCCGCCAAACAGGGCGACTTGCTGGCACTGATTAGCAAGGTGGGCATCACCCTACTTGCATCTGTGACACTCAACGAGACGCTCGAACAGATTGTGGCGCTCGTGTTTGAAGCTGTGCCGGCGGATCGTTGTCTACTGATGCTGCGAGACGAAGGCGTGGCAGACTTGCGTGTGGCGGTTGCACGCTTGCGCGATCGCGTAGGCGAAGTCGGCGAGATTCGAGTCAGCCGCAACGTCCTTGATGAAGTGGTCATGCGTGGGAAGTCGGTCTTAACATCCGATGCTCAGCACGACCCGCGCTTTGCCAGCGGCACAGTGGTGCTCCAGGGCATACGCTCCGTGCTTGCCGTGCCACTTGGCGTGTCAGACAAAGTCTTTGGCATTATCTATGCCGATTCACCAATCGCTGAGGGACGCTTCACCGAAGACCATCTGAAACTTCTCACCACCCTGGCTTCTGTCGCGGCAATCCGCGTCGAGAACGCTCGTCTTTTAGAAGCCCAGTTGCAGCAAGAGCGACTGGAACGCGAGTTACAACTGGCGATGGAGATTCAGCAGCGTTTTCAACCGACGGCTCCGCCAATCGTTCCGGGTTATGAGCTTCAGGGAATTAGTTTCCCCTGTTACGAAATCGGCGGAGACTACTATGACTTCATCGAGCGCGAAGACGGCCGGCTTGTGATTGCCCTGGGTGACGTGTCAGGCAAGGGAACTGCGGCAGCCCTCTTAATGTCTTCGCTGCACGCTGCTGTTCACGCTCAAGCCGGGTCTCACGATTCCCTGGTTGAAACCATCTCGGCCGTCAATCGTTACCTTGCCGACAATATTCCGCCGAATCGATTTGTCACGCTCTTTTATGCCGAACTGGATCCGGCCTCGGGCGCGCTCTCATTTTTGAATGCGGGACACAATCCGCCGCTCATCGTTCATGCGGCCGGAACTGTTGAGCAACTCGCTTCGGGAGGGCTCCCGCTCGGCATCAAGCGCGATGCTGAATACCGTGAGGGACGAACGCAACTACAGTTGGGTGACGTGCTGGTGATCTATTCGGATGGCGTTACTGAAGCCGCGAGCCCATCAGGTGAAGAGTTTGGTCCAACGAGATTGTATGAGGTGGTTTCCCGCAACATCGAAGCTTCAGCTGCGGGGGTTCGCGATCGCATCGAATCGGCGCTAACAAAGTTTTCACAGGGAACGCAGGCCGCGGACGACATCACGCTTGTAATAGTTAAGCGGCTGGCGGAAGCGAAACAGGCCGCGACGATGGCACTGTGAGAATCAGTCGCACTTGATTCCTTAGGTCGGGCCGATTTCGCTGGCCTCAGTCGTCCGCTCCGAACTCCAGGAACTTGTATTCGCCATCGCTCTTGCCGAAATAGAAGATCAACCCACCGCAGAAGACATCGTATGCATCACGTTCCTTTAAAGGCTTTGCGGTCGCAAAGCATTTCCTGATTTTTCGCGTGAATAGTTGGTCCTGTATCTTCAGGAAACTGGCGCGCGTCCGCTCCTCACTCTCATAAAGAAACGGAAATTTTGTCATCGAAGCAATGGCTTCCTTGTCGTGATTAACAACGGCTGATCTGAAGCGAGGCCAGAAGGTTTTGAATTCCTGATCGCGTGCTGCCTGGCCTGGCACTGACTGCTGAGAAATCAATAACAGCAGCAGAGTGACACTCCAGATTCTTGCACGTCGATTTGCGGGACTAATTATCATAGTGTTCCTGAGCGATCTGTTTCGACTTCACTAAACAGATGCAACAAAGTACCGATCGCGATCAGGTACATGCCATAGTGTGAGAGTGGCGTTTTCAGGTCCGATAAACCCGGTTCATAAAAGAAGGCGATGATGAAGAGCAATGTGGCGCTGACGATTAGGGCCGAGCCGAGCACTTGCAAGGCTCTTTGACCCCGCTGCGAACGGTAATTGAAATAAGATCCAATCCCGAGATTTATCAGTCCGGCGAGCAGGATGAAGATGTGCCTGGTGCGAAAGAGCATGCGTGGGCCATCCGGCATGCCATGCAAATGAGCGAGATACTTATCCATGTACTGGCCCGTCATGAGAAAGGCTACTACTACCAGAAGACCAAACAGTTGGTGGAATCGTTTCATCGAAGGGTTGGGCAGGAATATATCACGCTCTCGGAGAGTTTCGAGTTCAGTGTTTCGAGTTCTGAGTTCCGAGTTTCGAGTTTGTAAGAATGACCTTCTTAAGTTC
>JBDTYQ010000017.1:0-58891 GCA_040005515.1 bacterium | reverse complement strand
GTTCGCCGATTGTCGAACTACATTGAGACTAATGACATGAGGTCGGTACCACCCCCCCACCCGCTGCCGCTTGGCGGTACTGACTACCTATCACTGGAATGAGTGAGATGGAACGGCCTTCAATAGTCGTAAGGAAAAGCGATAAGTGTGAGCGAGCTTGATGAAGCATGGGAGTCTGCGCTGGCGGAAGCCGAAGCTCGCGCTCGCTTGAGTGGACGCGGTGACCTCGTCGAGTATCTGGCACTCCGCAACTCCAACGACCTTGTGCGCAGGACCGGAATCGAATGGCTCGTTAACACCTGTGAGATGATCGCCGCGCATGCCAATCGTAACGGTGCGAGCATTCAGATCGCGAAAGATGAGAAACACAGATTTCGGGTCGGCAACGCCACTATGGTGGGCAGACTACTGACGCTGAACTCAGGAGTCAGAAAGTTATCCATCGAAGCCGGATGGCCACGGACTCCGCGCGACGGCATCGTCCAGGGAGCGGGACTCGCACGCGGCAACCTCAGGCACTTCGGTATTAAACGAGCAAGCGAAGCTTTGCTGCTGGTGGTGTCGCCGCAGGGGAAGCCGAGCTGGATCATTCCGGACGAAGACGGCCGCGCTATTGCGGTTCACGAAGCCCAACTTCGAGAGCACATCAATCTTCTGCGATCCTGACGCAACAGCGAAGAGAACGCAGTCGCAGAGAGCAGAACGAGGTTTCCATTTCTCATTCCATTCGCGTTTGTCACCGGGAAGCTCCGCAACATCGTCTTGCAATGGAAACTGACAAATGAAAAATGAGGAATGGAAAATCTCTTTTCCGCTTTCTGCCTTCTGACTTCTTTCTGCCTTCTGGCTTCTGCGGACTCCGGAACTTCTGCTTGGTACGTCTTAATGCCAGAATGGCGTCATGACCGGATCGCTCTACGTTGTTGCCACGCCAATCGGAAATCTCGAGGACCTTTCTCAACGAGCGCTGCGCATCCTCGCCGAAGTTGGTTTGATCGCCTGCGAAGATACGCGTCACACCCGCAAGCTGCTCAACCACTACAGCATCACTACAAAGACTGTCAGTTATCACGAACACAACGAGCGGGAACAGGCGACGAAGCTGTTGGACGTAGTCAGGTCGGGAACCGACGTCGCCATCGTTTCAGACGCCGGCACTCCAGGAATCAGCGATCCAGGTTTTCGAGTTGTGCGGCTGGCGCTGGAAGAGGGATTGCGAGTGATACCGATTCCCGGGGCCACGGCGCTGATTTCAGCACTCGTAGCTTCCGGTCTCCCCAGCGATGAATTCTTTTTCGGTGGTTTTCTTCCGGCCCGGTCCGGACAACGACGCGCCCGGTTATTGGAAGTGGCGACAATCCCTTCGACACTGATTTTCTATGAAGCGCCGCACCGGATCGCGGCAGCGTTGCAGGATGCGCGAGATGTGCTGGGTGAGCGAGAAGCGGTTGTTGCTCGCGAACTCACAAAACTTCATGAGGAAATTCATCGCGGCCGCTTAAGTGAACTCGCCACACAGTTCACCGAGATGATCGGGGAGCCACGCGGCGAGATGGTCCTGGTAATCGACCGACAAGTAATCAAAACCAGCGACGAAGATAACAAATCCGGCCAGAGCGTTGCTTCGCTCGTAGCCGGATTTGAAGCCGAGGGCTTGGAACCTCGAGCTGCCTTGAAGAAGGCCGCACGAGAGCTGGGAATCTCACGCGATGAAGCCTATCGACTTCTCACTGCAGAACGCTCCGAGAAAAAGGGCTAGCGACCTCAGTTTTCACCCGCTAGTTCCTTCGGCAAATGCTTGTCAACCACTGGTCGCGCCGGCCTGTTACCAAGTTCCCACAACATTATGTAGATGGTGCGCGCAACCTTCTCCATCTTCTGATAATCGATCTTGTCGGCTGAGTCACCGGGGCGGTGATAGTCCTCGTGCTCGCCATCAAAGAAGAAAATGATTGGAATACCTTTCCGCGCGTAATTGAAATGATCGCTGCGGAAGAAAAAGCGGTTGGGGTCATTGGGATCGTCGTAACGATAGTTGTAAGACAGATTCAGATAACCTTTGTTGACACTCTCGCTCAAGTCACCCAGCTCCGTGCTCATCATCTTCGAGCCAATCACATAGATTTCGTTAGGTCCGGAGAGTTCCCGGTTTTTGGGGTTAGTGTCGCCTTCCTTCTTGCTGCGACCGATCATGTCGATATTGATCTGCGTCACTATTTTTTCCAGAGGAATTGTCGGGTAGTTAGTAAAGTAGCGCGAACCCCACAGTCCCTTCTCTTCGCCCGCATGCCAAACGAATAACACGGAACGCCTGGGACGTGTCGGAGCTTTTGCCAACGCCTCGGCGATCGCGAGTAGGGCCGTCGTCCCTGAACCGTCATCGTCGGCCCCGTTGTAGATCGAATCGCCATTAACGGGAGTACCAACACCGACGTGATCGTAGTGAGCGCCGATCGCAACGTATTCGTTCTTCAAGATCGAATCGCTACCTTCGAAAACCGCTACCACGTTTTGCGTCGAGAGCGGCTCGCTTTTGTTCACCACCTTCAGGCTCACCTTCTTTTCAGCGTTGAGTTCGAAGGGCTCCGGTAGTTTGCCAGCACTGGAGGCTTCAAAGAGTGACCCGGCGTTCTGCTTCTCGCCCTGGAACAAAAGATTCGTCAGTCGCGGTGAGGCAATGATGGTGGCTAGTGATGGTCCAGTTTCCGCCTGGAACTTCGCGACGGTGGTAGCACCAAGCTCCGAGACCCGCTGGCGCGTGCGATCCCAGTGGGCCAGGAACTGGAAGCCAGGCACGAGGATGATTCCCACAGCGCCTTGCTTGCGCGCGTACTCAGCCGGATCCATCCAATCTTCGCCGTGTTTACCGGCGAGATCCGTGGGCCGGATGCCGCGTGGCAATCCATCCGGCGGCGTGAAGATAACTGCGATCTTACCCTTGGCGTCGATACCCTGGTATGAATCGACCTTGCTTTTCACGAACCATCCGTTGCCGGCAAAGACCAGCGAGCCACTGCCTTCTCCACCTTTACCTGCAGGTATGTAGTCCTCACCGAACGTTAACGTTTGGTCATTAAGCGCAGCTCGAGTCTTTTCTTTATTGATGGTGTCGCGCCGCAACGCTATCTTTTGAAGAAAGCTTCCTTCATCGCCCGCCGGTTTGAATCCCCAGCGCGACAGGTTCATCGCCAGGAACTTTGCGGTCGTGTCGAGACCATTCGAAGGCGTATCGCGACCTGCCATTTCGTCTGACGCGATGAAGTAAAGATAGTCGCGCATCTGAGCAGCAGAGATCGTCTCCACTCCTCTTTGCGTAGCCATTGCGATTGTTTGCTTGAATTTGTCCGCAGACTTGGTTCGCTGGGCATTTACCGCTGGAATAGGAAAGACGAGAACACTCGTCAGGATTAGTACGGCTAAAAATTTACTCATAATCTCTCCAATGTTATTGGGTTAGAAAAGTGGGGAGTTGGTATACGCGGCTGCTAACGAAAGGTTTTACACTTGCTGCACTGCTTGAATCAGTCTATTCAGAGTCTCTTTCGCGTCTCCGTAAAGCATCCCGGTGACGTCCTTAAAGAAGAGAGGATTCTCCAGTCCGGAGAAACCTTTGCCCTGACCGCGCTTGAGGACTACGACAGACTTGGCGTGGTCTACTTCCAGAATTGGCATTCCCGCGATTGGACTGGTGGGATTATCTCGGGCGTCTGGATTGACCACATCATTCGCACCGATCACCATCGCTACGTCTGTCGCAGGAAACTCCGGATTGATCTGCTCCAATTCGTAAAGCGATGAATAAGGAACATTCGCTTCGGCAAGCAAGACGTTCATATGACCAGGCATGCGACCCGCCACGGGATGGATGCCGTACTTAACCGTCACGCCTCTCTTCTCGAGTGTAGTTGCCAACTCGCGCACAGCGTGTTGGGCCTGTGCTGTGGCCATTCCATAACCGGGCACGAACACTACTTGGCGAGCGTACGCGAGCTGTGTTGCGACGTCTTCGAGACCCACTTCTCGCATCGTGCCTTCCTGCGCACCGCCCGCGGCTGCAGTGGCCGCGCTGCCGAATGCTCCGAACAACACGTTGGTCATCGAACGGTTCATCGCGCGGCACATCAAAATCGAAAGGATAAATCCGGAGAACCCATCGAGCGTGCCGGCAATGATCAGAACCTTGTTGGAGAGAACGAACCCAGTGGCTGCCGACGCCAGTCCGGCGTAAGAATTCAATAGCGACATCACCACCGGCATGTCCGCAGAGCCAATCGGCAGCACGAGCAGTAGTCCAAAAACCAGGGCCAGACCGACCATCACAAAGAACAAGGGCATTGATCCCGGCACCACGATCAGGTAGAAGAAAATTCCGATCGTTGTTGCGAGCAGCGCCATGTTGAAAACATTCTGGCCTTTGTACGTTAGGGGTGTGCCGCGTACTAAACCCTGTAGCTTCGCAAAGGCTAACAGGCTGCCTGTCGTGGTCAGCGCTCCGAGCATCACTTCAAAACCCAGTGCGCCCATTGTGATCTTGTCGAGTTGTCCGCCGTGCCGGTAAAACTCGGAGACGCCGACGAGCGCCGCGGCAAAAGCACCGAAAGCATGCGAGAGCGCGGTTCGTTGCGGCATCGCGGTCATCGGAACCCAGAGGCCCATGATGATGCCTATCACCGAGCCGAGTGCGAGTCCCGAGAGTATCCATGTGTAACTGACGATCTCGTGATGAACGAGCGTGCCGATGATGGCCATCAGCATGCCGAACTCCGCGAGGTGCATCCCGCGCTTTGCGGTTTCGGGATGGCTCAGGCCCTTGAGCCCAAGGATAAAAAGGACCGAGGCCAGGAGGTAACTTAACTCGATGAAGTAGGTCTGCATCTAAAAAGATGGTCTTTGTTTCTTTACTTGATCTGCGTTTTCCGCGTTCATCCGCGGCTGCCTATTCTTTCTTCTGGCTTGGCTTCCGCTTGAACATCCGCAGCATTCGATCTGTGATCACGAATCCGCCGACAACATTAGTGGTAGAACAAACCACCGCGATGAAGCCGAGTATCGTGCTGACGGTGTTGTAATGCGCGCCGGCAGTAACGATCGAACCAACGAGTGAAATGCCGGAGATCGCATTCGTGGCGGACATAAGTGGAGTATGCAACAGCGGCGGCACGCGCGAGATAACTTGATATCCAAGAAATGCCGCGAGCGCGAAAATGTACAGCGATGTGATTAATGTCTCAGATGACATCGGTGTTTCCTTTTCATTGTAGGGGCGGAACTCCGTGTCCGCCCCGGCGAACGCGACCTTTAACTTCGTTTGAACATAAGCGACCTGGGGTGCCCAGGGAGCGAAACCCCTACAAGAGCGCGGCAACTCGCGCGTTCACAACCTTGCCGTCATGCGTAACGCATGAGGGCCCAACCACATCGTCGTTTAAGTCAATCACCAGTTCGCCATTCTTGATAATCAAACTCAGGAACGCTGTCATATTGCGCGAGTACAACTGGCTCGCGTGTACGGGAACAGTGGCCGCAAGATTCGTCGGCGCCAGAATCGTCACGCCTGCCCGTTCAATCACCTCGTCAGGTTTGCTGAGCGCGCAGTTGCCTCCAGTTGTCGCAGCCAGATCAACGACAACGGCCCCTCGCTTCATTCCGTTAACGGCTGCTTCCGTCAACAGCAACGGCGCGGGCCTGCCGGGCACCTGAGCGGTGGTGATGACGACGTCCGCGGTTTTGGCGTGCTCAGCGATCAGCGTGCGCCCACGTTCCATCGCTTCATCACTCAACTCAACCGCGTAGCCACCCGCGTCTTCAGTCTTCAACCCGCCGAGATCTACCTCAAGAAAGTTCGCACCCAGTGATCGAACCTGTTCACCGGCCGCAGCACGCACATCGTAAGCGTCGACAACCGCGCCCAACCGCCGTGCGGTGGCGATCGCCTGCAGTCCTGCGACACCAGCCCCGAGTACCAGCACACGGGCTGGCGGCACAGTGCCGGCTGCGGTCATCAGCAGCGGAAACATGCGCGGAATTCGCGAAGCAGCGAGCACGACTGCTTTGTAGCCAACGACGGTGGCCATCGAAGAAAGCGCGTCCATCGCCTGCGCGCGCGTGATACGCGGGATCAATTCGACTGCGAAGGTGGTCACCTGTTGAACGACGGCGTGTGAGAGGGACTTGGGTTCGTCGAGCGGTCGGAGGAAGCCAATTACAACCGCGCGCGCTTGCAGTCGGTGAATGTCTGATTCTGAAGGCCTGTTAACAACGGCAAGCAGGTCGGCAGATGCGAGAAGTGCTTCGCGGTCTGTGGACACTCTTGCGCCGGCTTCGTGGTAGTCGTTGTCGGTGACGGCCGCGCCGAGACCAGCGCCACTTTCAACCTTCACGTCCACTTTTAAAGCGGCGATCTTCCGAACCGATTCAGGCATCAAGGCTACACGAGCCTCATCCGCCTGCGCCTCGCGCAACACCACAAGGTTCATGCAGCCCTCCGGACCGGACGTGACCCTGCATAGGATTGCCCTTGAATTGATCGATCAACGTCATCACTAGACCTTGGAGTTCTGATTGATGGCTCGGTGTGGATGTCAGACATCTAAGGTGCTGGGCTTGGAATAAGCTGGCGGAACGTCTGCCTTTCTAATGCGACTTCGTAGCCAAGGATCGTCGTTACGGCAGCGATGATGGCCAGGATTAGTGCGACAATCCTGATTGTGCGATTACGCAACTTGCTGGGGATTTTACGGTAAAACTCTGATTGGCGGTAGAGCTAACTTTCGAGTTTCGCGTCCAGCGTTACTTCTGCATTCAACACTCGCGACACGGGGCAGTTCGCTTTAGCATCAGCAGTGATCTCATCGAACTTTTGCGGCTCGATGCCGGGCACTCGCCCCGTCATCACGAGATCGATTTTGGTGATCGTCCATTGGCCGTCGACCTGCTCCAGCGTCAGTGTCGCTTGCGTTGCCAACTTTTCGGGAGTAAATCCCGCTTTGCCGAGCGAAGCCGCGGTGGCCATCGTAAAACATCCGGCATGAGCTGCCGCGATTAGCTCTTCCGGATTGGTACCCGCTCCGTTCTCAAATCGAGTTGAGAAAGAGTAAGGCGTTTCTTTGAGCACTCCACTCTGCGTTGATACGGAACCTTTGCCTTGTTTCAAATCGCCTTGCCAGGCTGCCGATGCTGTTCGTTTCATTAACCTCGTCTCCTATTTAGTAATTGAACTGCTCTTGGTTGCTAATTGCCTACACTGCTGATCACGATGTCCAATGTGGTTTCTTACGTCAATCAGCTTATCAGGTCTAAGATGGGAAGCGCAGTGGCAGGAAGGCGTGTTGTTTCAACAAGTCCCTTCACGCGACGATATCGAGGGGGACAGGGAGATTTGAAATGGACAGAGATGAGGATCGAGAACCCGAGCAGCTAGCTAACGCCGCCGCTTCTGGGGAAGATCCAGTCGATGAGGAGATTGACGAAGCGCTAGAGGAGTCGTTTCCGGCGAGCGACCCTCCGTCCTGGACGCTGGGCCACAAACCTCACAACCATTTGCATCCAGAAGATGAGAAACCTAAATAGAGGTCAACTTGCTTCGCTGGGTGGCGGCCTCTATAATCCGTTCTCCAATCGAAGCATTCGGCGCATTGGTGTAGTTGGTTAACACGCTGCCCTCTCAAGGCAGAGATCACGGGTTCGAGTCCCGTATGCGCTACCATCTATTTTCAATAACTTACAGACAGTTACTCTGACAGCAGTTTTGGCGCGGTAACGTCCTGGTAACGAACGACCCCAAAAACTGCATCCAGCCTTCCAACTGCCTCACCTAAAAACAAAGGGCTAAGGTGCTGATATCGAGACGCCATTCGCAGGTCTTTATGGCCCAAGAGTTGAGCAACGGTGTGAATATCTGCTCCGCTCATTCTGAGCCATGACGCGGCTGTGTGCCGCAGATCGTGAAAGCGAAAATCGGCTATGCCCAAAGCCCGTGCGCCTGAAGGCCACGCTCACGCGCTCTGGCGTGATGCCAGAAAACAGTTGGTCTGTTGGCTTGGTGTTCTCATCGAACGACAGTGATTCTAACGCTGCTTGCGCAAACTTGTTGAGGTAAACAATTCGCCCTTCCCCATTTTTTGTCTGAGGAAGCATGATCCGATCGTGCAGCATGTCCACGTCCATCCATCTCAAACCGACAATCTCCGATCTTCGCATTCCCGTGCTGACCGCGATTGCGACGATTGGCTGTAGCCAGTCAAGACTTGCCTCAATTAACACTTTCAATTCGGTTGGCTGAAGGTACCGAACGCGGCCCGCTGGCACTCTGGGAGACTGCACCTTCTGAGCCGGGTTGTAAGGGATCATCTCCCACTCAACCGCCAGACCGAGCAAGTGCTTGAGTGTGTTTACTTCTTTCTGCACCGTATGTGCAGAGACCTTTGAACTTCGCTGAGTGACATAGCGTTGGATGTCCGCGCGATGAATTGCCGCCACCTTGCCAGGAAAGAATGGTGTGAGGTGTGATTCGATGCTCACCTTCTCGCGCAGATAGGACTCGCGCGACACTCGGGCTTTTTGATGAGCAAGATATCGCTTAGCCACAGCCTCAAAGCTGTCATCGCTCGGTCGACTGAATCCTAAGACCCTAGCCTGCTCCACCCGCAACAGTGCGGCGTTTCTAATCTGGCGCGCCTGCGTGATGTTTTGCGCGTCAGTCTTGCGGAAAGCCTACGGCCTTGCAGCAGGGATGGTGAGAGATGTTCCCTTATCACTGTCAACGCCAGTTCATATGAAGATAGTTGAGGTACTAGCAGGTCGTCTTAAGATCGACCTGATTGTGGTCGATACTGCATGTGCCGGAGTCGATCTCGGGGACGAGAACAGCAACAGCGAAGTGGCGCGGGTTGTCATGAAGCCATTTTTAAAGCTAGTCCGACGGCTGAACGCCTGTCTGATCATGTCCCATCACATTGGAAAATCAAAAAGCGAGGAGGGCGTAACGCGAGACAAAGTTCATAGTCCGCGGGGCGCATCAGCTTTCTCAGGCTATCCCGCTAGCGTCTTTGTTTTGGACCTCGATCCGTACAGCATTGCAGGCGTCATACTATCGTGTGCGAAGAGAAAGAGTGGGGAGAGCTACGACCGGACGCTGCTATTGGACCGCGAGAGACGTTGGTTCGACCTGGTGGGCGAGGTGAAACGTGAGCCATCAAGCTATGAACAGGTATTGGAGGCCATAAGGCATCTAACAGGCGAACCGATCAAGCGCGCGGCTATTAATGCCGAGCTTGAGGGCAGACTAGACGAACGCACGATCACACGGCGCCTTGAGATAGCGGTGAAGCGCGGCGAGTTGTTGAAAGTCAAAAAGGGACAATACTCAAGAAAAGCTGCGAACGGACAATCGGACACCCCTATATAGTAAGGCTGATTGTCCGTTGCTCGCAGACGTGAAAACAAACGGTGAATACAAAGCGAAAGGGTACCCGAAACGAACACCGCTCGATTCGGCTGCTGGAAGCGGCTGGCTATCGCGTGACACGCGCGGCGGCGTCGCTGGGCACCTTCGACCTGATCGGCCTTGGGTCGGTGGATGTGGTGCTGGTGCAGGTGAAGAGCCGCGACTGGCCCGTGTAGTGGAGACCGAGGCGATGCGGGGGTTTCTTGCGCCCGCCAATGCGCGGAAGCTGGTGCATCGGTGGCGAGCACGGCAGCGGATGCCGGATGTGCGAGAGCTAGGGTGATTGCGGCGGGTTTCCAGAGCAATGCGGTCAATTTCCCCGTGATTCTCCCGGAATCCCCGCTTGAGGTCAAATTGATGGGTATGCCAAGCTCGACAACTCTGCTCTTTTTCCCTGAACGCTGAATCGCTATAAACGTGCAAGGTTCGGTGGTGCGCGATGACTGCTGCGTGGATTCCGAAAAACTTTGACGAGGCCTGCAAGCGCGCGGCGGGACGGCGACGCTGTCATGCGGGGCGGCAGCGAGCGCGGTTTCAGAGGAGGTATGAAGTCGGGCGTGAGTTGGACAAGTTGGGCTGGCCGGATTACGGCGTGGGGGCGAAAGCTGGCGCGGCGCTTTGGAGTGAGCGAGGCGACCATCAGCCGGGACATAGCCGAGTTGCGCGAGTGGCGGGCGCTGCTGGGCGCGTAGCGAAACGGATGATCGATGGATCAGACACCCCATCCGAGGTTGCTGGGTGCGAAGCACCGTTAGCTAGCAAGCGCAAGAAGATGATTACCACCCCTCTTGGGTAGTCCCAACTTTGGCCCGACGCTTTTTTCCTGCCTTCGCGCCAAGATAACGCGGAGGAATAAGCGATCTGCGTTACCAAGCGGTACTAATCGCTCCTAACGGATGCATCACCGCTAGCGAAGTAAACCACTGAAAAGGCGACGGATGTGCTAGTTAGCGTCTGCCGCCTTTTGCAGATAAGATGAGCGGGCTCCGTCAGCACCCGGTGAATTGACCAAGAGAATAACGCGGCTGTTCCAATTGTAACCATCGCCGGGCAATCCGCCGACAGGTTTGCGTTAATGCGCGCCAGTTCGATAAAGGGATCGACGAACTTAAAAAGAAGATCCGAGATGGATCAAAACTTTTACGTGGCCCACTGGAACTTGGGCCGCGCCTACGAGATGAAAGGCCAATTCCCGTACACAATCGCTGAATACCAGAAGGCCAGACCGTTGAACCACGACCCGTCCGTGCTGGCTCTACTTGGCCATGCGTACGCTGGATCAGACAAGAGAAACGAAGTGGTGAGACGCGAAGCGGCGTTACGTCGCGGCGTACTACTTTGCGTTTCTGTACGCGGGACTGGATGACAAAGACCAGGCGTTTCAATGGCTCAAAAAGAGCTATTAAGACCACGAAGTACCGATGGTACATTTTTTTAAGAGTCGATCCACTTCTGGACAATCTCCGCGCCAACTCGCGCTGCACGGATTTGCTGCGCGGGATCCAGTTCGCCGCAGTAGCGGAAACTGTTGGTTTGCGTCGCCGGCTGACCAATAAGTATCAGGTTAAGAAGGAAAGCTGACAGCTTGTGCTACAAAGATGAAACGCTGCCCGACCTGCGATCGCGTTGAGACTGATGACGCACTCGTGTTCTGTCGAGTTGACGGCACGCGTTTGATTATTGACGCGGAACCTGAAGCGGCGACACGAATTCTCACTGGCTCGCTTTCGCCCGAATCGAAATACACAGAAGTCCCTCGACATGATACGAACGCGCCTGCGGCCACAACTCACTCGCTCGGAACGCGGCCTGCCTCGCTTGCGACGCGCGCCTCAGGCACCGCGTATGTTGTCAATGGAATCAAGCGACACAAGGCTGCCGCGCTCTTCGCGTTAATCATCGCGTGTGCAGTTCTGGCTTACGCTGTCTACCACTTCGTTTGGCCGACGAAATCTGCCGCCCAACATTTTCAAAACGTCAAGCTCACGCGCCTGACTGCTGAAGGCAATATCGAAAGTGTCGCTATCTCGCCCGACGGAAAATACATCGCTTATTCGCTCGAAGAAAGTGGGAAGCGCAGCCTTTGGACGAAACATTTGGGAACCGGAAGTCGCGTGCAGATCGTCACGCCCGTTGAGTCGTGGGCCATGAACGCCAGCACATTCTCGCCTAACGGCAGTTACGTCTATTACACAAAAGTGGACGAGCAGAACCCGCAGGGCGCGCTCTATCAGGTTCCCGTCCTCGGCGGCACATCGAAGAAGATTCTGGCCGACGTCGCTCAGCCGGTCTTAATCTCGCCAGATGGCAAACAGCTCGCGTTCCAACGCCTACGACGCCGCGCGACTACCGACGAAATATGCCTAGCGAACGTCGACGGCACGGGCGAGCGTCGCCTGCTCGAAGTGCCCGAGCCGCAGTGGCTGGTCGGCGGCTCGGTCGCCTGGTCACCCGACGGGCATTTGCTCGCCTTCGGCTATGGTGATGGTAAGGCGATGGTGCTGGCAGTCGTGTCAGTCGCGGACGGGACGCTGCGACTCATCACGCCGCGCGGATGGCTGTTCATAGGTAATGTGGGATGGCTTGCCGACGGCAGCGGCGTCACATTCACCGCGCGCGAGCAAGTTCTGGGAGCGCTACAAATATGGCAGGCCTCTTACCCGCGGGGCGAAGTGCGCCGCGTCACCTACGATCTGAATTCTTATGCCGCTTACAGCATGTCACTCACTGCCGACGCGAGTGGCATCGTCGCCGTCCAGGGCGATCCCGTCTCGAACATCTGGGTTGCGCCCGACGGCGATGCGTCCCGCGCCCGCGCCGTTACCGCGAGGAAGAACGTGCAGGAGGGGCATTACGCGGTGTCATGGACGCCAGATGGAAAACTACTCTACGACACGGACGCCAACGGCAAATGCAGTATCTGGATCGTGAACGCTGATGGCTCGGACAAGAAGCCTTTGACGGACGGCGCGGCCGACGATTACGCGCCCCAGGGATCGCCGGACCGGCGGACGATCATTTTCGGATCGCGCCGCACTGACCTCTATGAAGTTTGGCGCATGGACGCGGACGGCGGCAACCCGAAGCAGTTGACTGAGGAGACCGGCGTGCCCTCGTTTTCCGTCTCCCCGGATGGGCAGTGGGTGATCTACACTCCTTTCATCGGCGGCATCCGCAAAGTTTCGGTTGATGGCGGCTCTCCCATCGAGCTGGTGACGGGAGGCGACCACCGTAATCCGCAGCTCTCGCCCGATAGCAAGCTGCTCGCCTATTTGTTTAGCGACGAACAGACCAAACGCTCGAAGCTCGCCGTCATCAACGCGGAAGGCGGCGCGCTGATCAAAACCTTCGATCTGCCGGTGGCGAGCCTGGGTATCTACGAAATGGGTTTTAGTGCCCTTTATCGCGGCTTCCACTGGTCGCCCGATGGGCGCGCGCTCGACTATATCAACACGCTCAGTGGCGTCTCGAACCTCTGGCGTCAGCCGCTTGACGGCGGTCCCACGAAACAGATCACCGACTTCAAATCTGATCTGATCTACACATTTGCCTACTCGCATGATGGTCACAGCACGGCCTTCGCGCGCGGCAGCCACAATCGCGACGCGGTGCTGATCGGTGAAGTGAAATAATGATGCTCAACGCCGGCGCAAAACTCGGCCGTTACGAAATCCGCTCAAAGATTGGCAAGGGCGGGATGGGCGAAGTCTATTTGGCGCATGACGGGAAACTCGATCGCAAAGTCGCACTGAAAATTCTGCCCGCCGATGTCGCGGCTAATCAAGACCGCATGCGTCGCTTCGTGCAGGAAGCGAAAGCCGCAGCCGCGCTCAACCATCCCAACATCGCGCACATTTACGAAATAGGCGAGAGCGATGGCGTTAACTACATCGCCATGGAATACATCTATGGCGTGCCGCTAAATGAACGGATCGCGGGCAGCTCACTGTCCGTTCAAGAAATACTTCGGCTTGGCATTCAATTAGGCGAAGCGCTCGACGAGGCGCATAGCAAAGGTGTGACGCATCGCGATATCAAACCCGCGAATATCATGATTACGCCGCGTGGCCAGGCGAAGTTGCTGGACTTCGGGTTGGCCAAATTCCGGCAATCGATTGAAGACGAAACATCGCGAGAAGCTATTACGCAGCTCAAGACCACTGATGGCTTGATTTTAGGGACGGTGATGTATATGAGTCCCGAGCAGGCTTTGGGACAGCCGGTGGATCACCGTTCAGACATCTTCAGCGTAGGCGCGTTGTTCTATGAGCTGACAACTGGAAGGTGTCCATTCACCGGTTCGACAAATACTGAAATTATTGATCGCATTGTGCACTCGCAACCCGAAGCAATTTCTCGTTTCAATTACGAAGTGCCCGCCGAGCTTGAACGCATCATTCGCAAATGCCTGGAAAAAGACAAAGCGCGCCGGTACCAATCGGCTCGGGAGTTGCTGGTAGATTTCGAGAATTGCAAACGCGACAGTACTACGGATAGTCAAATTGCAAAGACCAGTGTTGCGACGCGGTCAAGCGGATCCCGCCGCTGGACGATTGGTGCGATCGGTCTAACTATTGCCGCGCTGACTGTATTAGGGATCTACCTCTGGCGGCGAACTGCGCCAGTAGCAACGGAAGCGATCGATTCGATCGCAGTGCTGCCGCTCGTCAATTCGAGCGGCGACGCTAACATGGAATATTTGTCTGACGGCATCACCGAAGACCTCATCAACTCGCTTTCACAAATCCCTAAGTTGCGCGTAATCCCGCGCGTCTCGGTCTTTCGCTATAAAACCAGCGACATAGACCCGCAAACGGTCGCACGTGATCTGAACGTGCGTGCCGTTCTAATGGGCAAACTTGTAAAAGTCGGCGATGTGTTGTCAGTGCAGATAGATTTGGTTGACGTGGCGCAGAACCGGCAACTGTGGGGCGGTAAAGTTGAAAGGAAGCTGTCGGACATTATTGCGCTGCAAGCTGAGATCGCAACTGAGATTTCTGAGAAGCTTCGTTTGCAGCTTTCCGCTGGTGAGAAACAGCAACTAAGGAAGCATTTCACGCAAAGTGCTGAGGCATATCTGCTTTATCTGAATGGGCGTTATCAGTGGAAGAAGTACACGAAAGACGAAATTCTCAAAAGCATCGATTATTTCAATCAAGCAATTGAAAAAGATCCAAAGTACGCCCTCGCATATTCAGGGCTGGCGGATGCTTACGTGCTTCTCGGTCTCATGTTCCTGCCGCCTACTCAGGTCATGCCGAAAGCGAAGGCAGCCGCCGACACAGCATTGAAACTGGATGAGAATTTGGCCGCCGCTCACATCTCAATGGGCGCATACTTACTATTTTACGAATGGAACTGGGCCGCAGCGCAGCGTGAAGCTGGCCGCGCGAAGGAATTGGACGGCGCTTACGCTAAAGCAATCGAACTCAACACTAACTATGATGATGATCACCACTTCTACTGCACCGCACTAGACACATTGGGAAAACCGTCTGAATCGATTGCTGAAATGCGCCGCGCGCTGGAGCTTGATCCCAATTCGACTTCCATGAACATGGAGATGGGTTGGTCGTTCTACATCTCGCGCGACTACGATCAGGCTATTGCGCAATGCCGCAAAGCGATGGAGATGGATGCAAACTTCGCGCTGGCGTATCTTTGCACCGCTCAAGCTTACGAACAGCAGCGAAAGTTCGATCAGGCAATCGCTGACGCTAGCAAAGCGCGCGCGCTGATGGGTGACGATCCCATAGCGATGGAGGAACTCGGCTATGCTTACGCGCTTGCCGGTCAGAAAGAAGACGCGCGCAAATTGGCGCATGCTTTGCAAGAGAAATCGAACAACGAGTACATCGATCCGGTGCTGATCGCACTCATGCACACCGCGCTTGGAGAGAGAGACGATGCTTTCAAGTGGTTGGATAAAGGGTTCAGAGCGCGCTCTCCGTGGATGACCTGGCTCAAGGTCGAGCCCAAGTTCGATCCGCTTCGCTCTGATCCCCGATTCATAGTATTAATGCAGCGCGTCGGCATTGCATAACGTGACTCTATCAGTGGTGCTCTCAGTACCTAAGCATGCTTTTCGAGTTAGGGGTGGTAAGGGGTCACCGTTCTTTCTAGCTGGGGTAACAGCTTTGCGAGTGTCACGGGAGAAGCACCTGCTTCAGTATGAGTACCAGCCTCAGCCGGTAACGCTGTGGTAACGATCTGCCCGACCAATGGGTATCAATCGCTACTAACGCATGCAAGCGCCGTAACGCCATAAGCTGCTGAAACAGTGCGAGACGTACTAGCCGATGCTATTGAAGCCAAACTGGTACTAAACGGCCAATTCGCCCTCTCAAGGCAGAGATCACGGGTTCGAGTCCCGTATGCGCTACCACTTCTCTTCAGTTTCACGAAATCATCCGACAATAGTTGCTGCACTGACGTCCCGGGGCCAGGACCTGTCGGAACACTAAGGCTAGTCTCCAACCAAAGCGAACTGGTTCCAGTTCACCTTGAGCGACCCGCCAGGGTTTGCTGTAAAACCCTGATATCGCGTTCGGAATAGATGTGCCACACCTGCCCGTCGCGCTGCCATCTTAACTCCTGAATGACCTCGCCTCGCCGGCTCTGTCGCCCGTTTTCGATCCGGTATTTCTTGCGGTAGCGCATGATCGCAACCCGTCCGCCGTCTTGGAGAATTATTTCCGGCTCCTCCGCGCGTATGTCAATTACCTTGGCTGTTGCAAACACGCGCGCCTTTTCTTCCCGCACGAACTGCTGCGGCGTATTGCGGCTGAGGTAGAACGCCTCCAGTCGCGACACGTAGAACGACATCTGTTTCTCGACGTCTCGGTTGTTTGTCGCGTCGATCCATTCCCTAAGAGCCTCGCGTAATAAGTCCGCGGCCGAGTTTTCAACATGGGCGGGATTCACGGATGTAGGTTTGGCAGCGTGAGGCGAGGACGAAGCAAGTTTTTCCTCATACAATTCCCACCGAGCCGACTCAGAAATCTTGGTGTAGATGCTCCGAATCGTTAGCGGCTGAGCAAGGCCTTCGGCTGTTATATAGCGAACCACCTGCAGACGTTTGCCTCCATCGACCAACTGAAAGACAACTGAGAAATTGTCTTCGCCCTTGCCCTCGGACCTGAAGCTCAGGCGGTCATTGTTAATCGCAAATCGAACGCGAACGGGCTGACCCTCTGCACCGCGCGTACTATGCGGGACGCCATCAGCAACGAAGGTCATCCGCGAAGCGCGAGAAGAACCGAGGCTGATCCGGTTCCCGCGTTGCTCAATCGCCAGCAGATCAGGAGGAGTGAATCTGACAGCCAAATCAATAAAGAAACGCTGCTGTTCGTGAAACGGAACGTTACTTGAAGCGCCCGCCACCACTGAATAGAGTTGGTCGCTGGCGGCCAAGTCTATCCGATAAACTCCCGTCAACTCTGAACGCTCTGCCGAGATAGTTTGCGAGTGCGGTGGTGGCCAGCTTTCTGGTAGAAGAGGTCGCGCGACAAAGAAGGTGAGAAAAATGAGTATAACTAACATGTCGCTCAATCACTGGGTCAAACTGATCGCATAGTCGTCAGCCGTCAGAGCTTGTCTCTTCGGAGGCAACGGGCTTTTTAGCTTGCCGCCAATCTTCAACCATACGCTCCAGTGAGGGCTTATACCTCTCGAAATCTTGTTGCACCAGATTCGCAGTTGATTGCGTCACGACAAATGCCGGCTCCTGGTCCGGGTCGTCATCTGGTTCGGACATCTCAAATAACTCCGTCGTGTGGTTGTCGATTATGACCGGCACGCAGCACCACGTTATATGGTCGGATTCATTTTTCGCGACATCTTGATTCGAAGCTTCCGCGCAATGCGGCTCGACCACGAGTGCCGGGTCGATGCCAGCTTTCGTTGCGACGTCAACGCCTTCCTGTACAAGCCTGCGTGCCTCGGTGAGTGCTTCATTTTTGCTCATGATCTTACGCCCTACTTTCTCGGGAGCCGTCACCAGCTGTCGGTCACCGAAGCTCCGATATTCTCGGTGTTCAGTTTCAATATCTCAACAGCATAGCAGAAGTGAGGAGCACCATCGGTGCTCCTTTTGGTAAGACGAGTTTTTGTAAAGCCTGAATCAAGCGGTTAGGCTTCGTCTCTTAATAAGTCTATAGACGGCCAGCAGAATGATGGCTCCCACCACTGCCAGAACCAAGCTCATGAGAAACCCAGGTTCACTCAACTGACCTGTGGACTCAACCGCCTGGCCGTAACCTAACCCACGGCCGATGAACCCGCCGATGATGGCGCCAACAATCCCAATCAACGTTGTAATGATCGCGCCGCCCGGGTCTTTTCCCGGCATTATGGCTTTAGCAATTAAGCCGGCGATCAATCCCATGATTATCCAAGCTAGAATACCTAACATTTATTTATCTCCTTTTATCCAACTTCGACTTTGTCCTTCCTACAGCAATCCTGAAGCCACCTCTTTTTCAAAGCCTTAAATGAGGACACTTCCTTGTTAATGCTGGCTAAACCGCCGTTCTCTCAGTTGCAGTTCGGAAAAGCAGCAATGCGCAGCCAAAAGATTTCGTCCGAAAATAAAACGGCACAAGACAAGCTGAGCCTCTTCTCGCAGAGTCATATTGAGAGGCGAGCAGGCCGACGTTGGAGCTCATGTTCTGCAGTCAAGAATTGCGGCGCGTCGGAATTTAATGGGTTTTTTGCGCCTCAGGCTTGCTACAATTGCGCGCCCCCAGGAATTAGCAATCGTCCTTTTGAGGAGTAGCCCCATCTCTAACACCCTTTCATTAATTCGCGCCGCCTCGGAGGGTGATGCGCAGACCGTGAAAGCGCTACTAGCCGAAGGGGCGGACGTGAACGGTACCAACCCGGGCGGGCAGACCGCGCTGATCCTGGCTGCGTTGATGGGGGAAGCGGAAGTAGTGTCGTTGCTGCTCGAGGCGGGTGCCGACCCGGGTTTGCAGGATCGTCATGGACTTACTGCGCTGGAGTGGTCAAGGCGAAGAGGCTTCTTTGAGGCGACGCAGTTATTAGAGAACGCCGCATCACGCGGGCAGTCGCGGCCCAGAGCAATGCCAGCAAAAACCCAGCAGAAGGCTGACGGAACAGTCGAGCCTCCGGCCCCCGCTAAGTCGGGATTAGCGGGCCCGAGAAAAGAAGGGTTCGGGCCTGCAGCTCAGGCGGCTTTCAAGTCTTTTCAGACTCGTTACAGGGCACAGGCCGAGGCTGCTTCTGCAGAAGCGCCAGACTCGATTGCGTCGGAGGTTGCACCACGCGTACCCGAGCCGACCGCGAATCGAACTTCACAAGCTGATATCCAGGATGTTCAGGAGAAACGACCTACCGACGCGATCACCACTGCTCACTCAGAATCGAGTAGCGCAGCAAACGATGCGGTGCTCAGCATCGAGACTGAACCGCAGAGGCTAGCGACTGATTTCGTCCCGCAACCCGACACAACCGATCCCGACCCTGATGAAGTCACGGCGACTGGTTCGAATGAAGTTCCAAACCTAACTGACGCATCCCTGGCAGAGGATCAAACGAGAGAAGCCGAACGCGCCTCGAGAGAAGCTCTCAAGCGCTTCGAAGAAGAAGTTGATCGAAACGCAAAAGACGAAGCATTGGCGTCTGGGGTCGCAGCCGCCACTACTCGCGAGGACGCAACGCGAGAGACGATAGTGCGAACCGCCCCCGTCACACGTGAGCCTGCACCGCCTCCCACTCAGACCCAGCCTATCGCTACCGAACAACCGGCATTTCAGTCATCGCCACTCGGACTCTCGCTATCAGCTGCAGCGAGCGAACGAGTGTCTAGCGGTACCGATCACTCCAGCTCTGGTTCCGCTCCTTCTCATGCATTCGCACGCCCGCTCGTCTGGTTGTTAGTGATACTCGTTCTGGGTTTCAGTGCTGTAGCCTCGTATCGTGTGACCCAGTACTTCACGCAGAGGCAAGATCTTACTCAGAAGCAAACAAAGACTCCCACGGCTGCTTCACGAGTCGAGCCTGCGTCAGACCCAAAAAGACTCTTACCCACCATCGGCGGCGCCCTTGCGGGAATGGAGGTCAATGTTCCTGGAGCCGACTATCCGCTGGACGCGCAAAGGGCAGGCATCTCGGGTCCCATCATTGTACAAATCCAGGTGAATAAAAAAGGCAGGGTCGTTTCGGCGCGTAGCTCAAGCGGTGACCGAAGGTTGCGAAGCGCTGCGGTGAAAGCTGCCAAACTAGCAACCTTTTCGCCGGAGAAACTTGAGAGGCTGGATCAAAGAGGCCGGGTGGTAGCGGGAACTATCACTTACTTATTCGCATCTGCGCCAACCAGCGCATCAGGTGCTCCGTCCTCATCGTCAGCGACTTCGTCTCCAACGAACCCGTCTGCCACAGCGATCCCGTCGCCTACAACTACTGTCGGAACGGCCGATAGCAACGCAACTCCAACCGCGAACGCGGATCCAAACTCACCTGTAGTTGGTGGACCACTAGTCGGCACAGCCATTGACGTGCCCGCCGCAGAATATCCAGGCGGAGCCAAACGCAGCGGGGCTTCCGGCGCGATTGAAGTCACAGTTCGTGTGAACCGTGCGGGCAAAGTAATTTCCTGGCGCACCTCGACGGGAGACTCACAACTGCGAGCGGCTGCGCTGAAGGCGGCTAAGAGAGCCACCTTCTCTCCGAGCAAACTTCCGGGGACGGGCGAGGTCGTGGGCACGATCACATACACCTTCTAGGTGAATGTAAGTGCGGACTATTGAGTGACGGGTTGGTCTAGAGGTGGGCTCTTGGAAGCCGCGTCAGTTGGGCCCGGTCACGGCGGCCGTAAACCGGACCCTCAACGCATTTATAGAGCGAATTACCGAAGTGGCCTTTCAAGATGTGCTTGTTGGCACTATGGGGTAACGCTCGTGATAGTGAAGGTCGCGGCGGGAACCGAGCTCTTCAGATCGTAGTTGGCGATCTGCAGGTCAGCAAAGCGCTGGCCCTGGAGTCGCGTCATAATGTGAAAGGGCAGCATCATGCAATCGGCCCTGCGGTAGTCACTGCGCTCTTCTTCAATAAGGACCTGGCTGTTGTAGCGCGTGGAGATCTTATCGATCAGGAAGGTCTGCATGTTGATCCAGTACCGCACCGTGTCCTGCGGATTGAATTTAACTTCCACAACGTAATCATTGCCTTCGTCTTTTTGACGAGCGGTGACGAGTTGGCCTTCAATCGCGCGATTGAGAGTGTCAAATCCCATCATGCCCCAGTGGCGCGAGGCCGCCGTCTCACTCACTCTAAACTCATTGCCAAAGATCATTCCGCCGCCCTGCGTGCCGGTAAAGACCAGATAGGTGCGGCCCGGCAGAGTGGCGCTTGGTGCAACATCAAGGCGCCGACGCATGAACTTGTCTTGATAATCCGTAATCTGTAGCCGGACTTCGGCCATCGCGCCCAGCGGATTAGCACCGATGCCACCAAAAGCAGCCGCGTTCACAAAACCGCCGGCTCGTACTGTGACGTTCTGCATGTTGGCATAGTCGGCGCCGCCATGAGCGATGCGGCAAACACTCAGAATCTCGCGACCTGTGAAGTCTGCAGCAGAGTTGGGGACGGTCGTGGTAATTGTGGCTAACGCAATCGCTGCAACGCAGCAAAACGCCAGCATCAGAACTTTCCGAAAACTTGATCGTCGTAACATGACTTGTGATTCCTCCTCTGGGTTTTCGATTGTTGCCGCGGTCTACAGCAACGATAACGAACGTTGAGAACTTTATGAGCACAAAGGGGGCTCATAGTGCTTAGTCATCAAATATCCTGAGCTCGTAATGCAATTCCAGTTGCTCCGAGGAAGACGAAAAGCATCGTCGCCAGTACCCCGAGATTCACGAGGTGTCCTCCCCAGGGATGCAGGAAGTCGACGAAGTTACTGAGATCGTCGGGGACCTGTGTCGCCTTTGCTATCTCAGGCGCAGGCCCAAGCTTGGGCGCGGTCGGTTTAGTAGGTGAACCTCTGTTTAGAAGATCCTTCTGGTAGTCGTCCATCTTCTTTTCGAAGTCTTTTGAATTCTTCTCGGCGTCCGATCGGTATTGGTTGATTCTCTGTTTCGCATCCGCAATGTTCGCGTCGTTCTGATGTTCAATCTGCTTGTAGAGCCCGCGTCCTTCATTGTTAGAATCAGGCTGGGCGTTCTCATCTTTACCACGCAAAACGTTGAGGCCGGACAAACGCTTCATCTCGTCAAAGGACCAGGTCGCCGGCATCACGACGCCAACCACTTTGGCAAACCCGACCGGGACGCCGACAAGGCCGGAGAAAAGAATCTGCGGTATCAGAATGAGCGGCACCAGACTCGTCGCCATCTCTGAGGTCTTCACAACTGCTGAGATAAAGAGACCCAGGGCAACACCTACCATTCCGGTCAGAATCATCACGAGCAACTGTGGAATACCACCAACCTTTCCAGGCAGGTGCATCAGCGTTGTGACGTCAAGGAACTTTAAAGTGCCGAAGAGAAGCAGGCACTGAAGACTTACGATCAGCATCAGCACAAAGAGTTTCGATCCGACGTACGGCATTAGCCGCAGATTGACCATGCGTTCGCGGTTATAAACAGCTCGCTCCCGAATTACCTCTCGGGACGCGACCGATGTCCCGAACCAAAGCGCTACCAGCGCGAGGATGAAGTAAGGGAAGTCACGTTGCGAGTTGGAACCTACGACGAGATACGTCAGCAGCGCGATGATCGGCGCCTGCGCAAAAAGGATGAACAGGTTAAATTTGTCGCGGGCTAACACCCCCAGATAGCGGCGGGAAAGCGTCGCCCACTGCCGCAACAGTTGGCCAACAGTCGTCCGTCGCTTCGCCGGTGCTGCTTCTCTCGGCCTGCTCGAGATTTCAGCCAAGCGGTCGGTAACGTTCAACCGATATTGATCCGTAACCATGAAGCGGCGTTTCCATTCTTCCGCCACTTCCTCAGCAGCTTGCTCTCTGGATATGTGCCCGTTCGTTTTCGCGAGCCGCTCGCTTATCGGCGCCTCGAGTTTGTCATAGAGGTCCTTAAAGCTTTCGGCTCCTACATGAGCAAGGGCTTCATAGGGCTTCCCATAGAAAACGAGCTTGCCACGCATGAGCAAAACGATCTTGTCGAAGAGCTTCACGTTCTCCATCGCATGCGTCGTCAAAATCACCGTTCGGCCTGACTCCGCAATCTGCCGAAAGAGCTTCATGACCTTCTCTTCGGTAGCCGGGTCGAGGCCCGACGTCGGCTCATCGAGGAAAATCACCGAGGGCTTTGTAATCAACTCGACCGCGATCGATACGCGCTTTCGTTGACCGCCCGAGAGTTGTGAGATAGGGACGTCGCGCCGTTCAGAGAGTCCGGTAACGTCCATTACCTCGCCGACTATCTGATTGATTTCCTTCGTTGAGATATCGCGCGACAGTCTGAGCCGAGCCACGTAGTAGAGCGTGCTGTAAACGGTTAGCTCACGATGAATGATGTCGTCCTGTGGAACATACCCGATCGACTGCTTCAGTGACTCAAGGTGGTGATAGAGATCCAGGTTGTTCACCAGAACTTGCCCACTAGACGCCGGCCGCATTCCGTTGAGCGAATCCATTAGTGTCGACTTGCCGGCGCCCGAAGGACCGAGCAGCCCGACAAACTCGTTCGGCTGAATACTCAGGCAGACTTCGTCTAACAACCTGACCTTCCCTGGGCCAGAACGGTTCGGCACTTCCTTCGTAACCTGGAAGACGTCGATACGGGTCTTGGACCGAGTATCGAAAACCGCGACGCCTTTTTGCGGATCAACCCTCAGGAGGAAGGGGCCGATCTGTACCAGATCCTCGGGTTGTACAACTTTTCGACCTGAGATGCGTTGGCCGTTCAGGTAGGTGCCGTTTGAGGAACCGAGATCGTCAACTGTGATACCCGCGGTCGTATTCAACACAGAAGCATGCCGGTTGGAGATCAGCAGACCATCGAGCCGAATGTCGCATTCCTCGCCGCGGCCAATGATCAACTGGCCTGTATTGGAAAACGCACGCTCAAGAAAAACGTGTGGCTGATCCGTCGTGCCGGCATGGCTTATCTGTAGTGGACTCTCTGACCCGAGCAACATGGTTCCCATCTTTCTAGATGGAACAGCGACGGGCGCGACCTGTGGGACGGGGGCAACCACATATGGCGCGGGTTGTTGCTGCGCTGGTACTGGTTCCGGGGCGGGGTGCGCAGGATCTACGAACCGGATGGTCGGTCCGCCCTGACCAAGTTCGGCTTTGTCGTTGTGATGAAGTAGTTCAGGCGCGACGATTCGGCGGCCATTGAGCAATGTTCCGTTGAAGCTACCAAGGTCAACCAGGATGAACCTGCCGTCCTGACGACGGATTTCCGCATGACGTCGCGAAACAACCGGGGCGGCTGCATCGATTGCGCCTTCAAGCGCAGGGTCGCGACCAAAGCGCGTCACTTCCTTTGCGAGTTCAATTCTATGTAAGTGCCCAGTCCCCACTCCGGAGAGTTCGACAAAAACAGACTCGCTCGCCTGTGCCGGAGGTGCTCCCCCGGTCTTTCCCTGTGTATTGAGCTGAGAACTTGGTGTCACTAGCGGAGCGGACGGTGGGCGGAAGATCTCCTCCGTTTGCGTTACCGAAGTGTCGGGTCCAATTCTGGTAACCACGATCAGCGGCCCATCTGCTCCTAACTGGACGCGCGAGTTCACGGCGACAGGTTTAGGTTCGGTGAGCAACACGCCATCAAGGAACGTTCCGTATGTGGAGCCGCTATCCTGAACAACCCAGCGTCCGTCCTGCAGTCGAAATAGCGCGTGCTGCCGTGACACCGTCGGCCAATCCTTCTGATCAAAAACAATCTGACAGGCAGCGGCGTTACGACCGAGAACGACCAACGGCTGGTCATAAGTACGCCCGCTCTGTAGCTGACCCCGAAGTTCCTGGGCGAAGGTGATTTTTGTCACGTTTTAAGTAGCTTTCTAAACAGGTCTGGGCAGACTGTTAGGCCATAACGGCTGATTCAAGCAGAAGCGGTTGCGGCGAACAGACGCTATTTAACGCAGAAACAGGCAAGACCGCAACTTTTTTACGTAAACGACCGTGGCGACTGTTTCGAGTTAAGGAGACGCCGGCTTGGGATTGGTTCGAAGACAAGGTAACAGATTACTTCCTCGACGGTAACACTTTTCCAGCCGAAGAGATCAGCGTCCCTCGATCACGATCGCTTCAGCAATGCGTTCGCTAAGCGCTGCGATGGTCTTCGAAGGATTGTGGCCGACGGGAGCCGGCATGATTGAACCGTCTGCTACGTAGAGATTGCGATAGGCGAAAGTCTCTCCAAGGTGATTCACGACACCATCTGCCGGCGAAGATCCGAGCGGACAACCGCCAAGCGGATGCGGCGTAATGGTGGCATCCCGAGTCTGCGGCGGAATAAAAGTGCCGCCAGTTTTCTGAGCGAGGGTCCGGTGTACCTCCTGAATGGCATCGAGTACTTTCCGTGCGCCGTTAGGATCCCAATCGAGGCGCAATACCCAATCACCAAAGAGACCGAGAAACCAGCGCTCGACTTTGAACTTGCCCACCGGTTGATCTCGACCCTGCGCAAACCACGGCATCAGCGTATCGAAAGTCTGCGCGTTTAGTCCCTGATAAAGAGCTTTCAGCGCGTCGGCGAATTCCTGGGCGTCACCAGTCGGGCTCTTGAGGTTCTCGCGATACTGAAACAACAGGTCGGGAACCCCTCCGTCTTCGATCATGAACCGGCTGCCTTTGTACGCCTGGTCGCCGAAGAAGCGAATGCCTGCAGTGATCGTGGGACCGCGCGATGGATAGACCCTGCGTCCCGCGTGAAACGCAGTACTCAGATAATTCGCGTTGGTGGCCCACTTACTGCCGAGCAACTTGCCTAGATTCGGAAGTGACTTGTGCTGTTTTTGACAACGGAGCAGGAGTTCGGTTGAACCGATCGACCCGCCCGAGACCACTACGATTCGCCCCGTTACAGTTCGGCGCTTGAGTTTGCCCTGCTCGATCCGATCGAAGTGCACCTTGTAACCTCCGCTGACCGGCTCGATGTTGCGGACGATATGGAGAGGACGGACTTCAGCCCCGTGCTTCTCGGCGCGGGGAATGTAGTTCAGCGCGAGAGTATTGCGGGCCTCCACGGGACAACCGAGCACGCATTGTCCGAGGTGCACGCAGTTACCTTGTTCTAACCCGTCGGCATTTGGCGTCATCACACTGTCTTCAGCGCGCGGTTCACGGGAAGCGTCGTATGCGTAGTTCGGATCAAACCGAATGTTGAGATCGACTTCGTCATACTGTGAACCAAAGCCGGCAAGGTTAGCGGCTTCCTTCAGCAGCTTGGTGCGGTTGGAGAATTGATTGGCGGGAATTCTTTGTGGATGGAGCACGTCGCTCACCTTTTGGTAGTAAGGAGCGAGCACGGCGAAGTTGATCTCCGGCGGCCAACCAGCGCGGAAAAAATCTTCATGCGCATCGATTACAACGTTGGCGAAGTGGAGCGAACCGCCACCGACGCCGGCACCTGCGACAGTGCCAATGTTGCCGTGCAGCCGGATGTCGAGCCAGCCGTTAGTGCGTTCCGGATGCGCCTCATCCCAGAGCCAATCGCGACGAGTGACACTGGGATACTCAAGCCGGTGCCAGCGTCTCCCGCGCTCGAGGACCAACACGCGGTAGCCCCCCTCGCATAGTCTTAGCGCCGTAACAGCTCCGCCAAAGCCGCTACCGATGATCACCGCATCGAAATCCGTCGCCATGAGTCACCTCCCGGGATGTTTCGCTAGCCAAGGTCGGGGTTGAGTGTGTAATGCGGAAGAATTCCCTGAGAAAACAGCAATGCATACACGAGAGTCTGGTTTGTTTTCTGCGATGGGTGAATGAACTTGTTATCGAGCCACTCCGCAACATGCAGCAGCCCGCGCTCCAGATCGATGTCCGCATCCACGGAAAAAACCTGCTTGCCGTTGTCCCCGGGTAACGCGAGTGTCTTCTCGGAGAAAGAGAGCTGAAGATTGCCCGCTCCAAATTTTCTGTGCTTCCAACTCTTCGGGTGACCTGGCAATTGTACCGGCGTACCCTTCGGCGGTTTGGGATGACCGGGCGCGCTGGCGAAGTCGCCGGAGTCATCAACGAATTGCCGCAACTCAGGGCGGACAAAAAGGAAAAGCCGGTCAACGTCCACGAGTACTAACCCTTCAACGAAGGAAAGCACCGCCACTCCATTGATCCTTGTAGCGCGCAGCTTGGCGTCGATATTCAGTAAGGCCATCTTTGCGGGATCATCAAGCTTGAGATAGTCGGCCTTATTCAAACCAGTTTTATCCGCAACCGCCGGCGATCCCTCCTGACGCAGGAGCGCATATGCGTCGTTGAGGTTGGACGACGATGGATTATTCGGTACGAGCATCAGTCGCATCGTCGTGCCCTTAACTTCGATCGTTGTGCCGCCTTCCTCCCGCAGAAATGTTGCGCGGTTGATCAGTTGCCATGCCGTGCGATGGCCTTTGGTATCGACAGAGATCGAATAGACCTGACCGGCATCAAAGTGCAGATCGAGATTGATCAATATTGTGTGCGAGCCAGCTGCAAGCGGTTCGTTTTTTAGCACCTTGAGTCCTTCTCTCATATCAGTGACGCGAAGTCGCACTGCATCGCCGTCCCACAGCTCACGATCGGCGCGAAGAATGATCAAAGTTACGGTTTTGACGGACATGAGGGCCTCCCGGAGTTTGCGAGGAACCAAGAAGTTGCGAGGGCGCGAGAGACTGGATTTGCGAGTGTGCGAGGAAGCAAGCTCGTGAGAATTCAGCCCTTCCAAGAGAACGTGCGGACGGTATTACCATCGCCCAGGAAAGTCAATCATCATCCGAATTGCCGATTGCCGATTGCCGATTTTGTGCACCCTGTAATAAAGTCGCGCACACACTTTATCCAAGCAGCGAAGGAACCTATGAAAACGTCACTCTCTGACGACTCTGTGCGCGAGATCACCGCGCGCCTGGGTCAAGCAAACAAGGAATTCTCGCAGACGTATCCCGGCGAAACCGGTCGACGACAGCCGGTGCATACGGTCTACGGCGGCGCACACCTTTTCAAATCAGATTCAGCCCAGCGCCTCGGAGCTCTCGCCCGTCGCTCGCTCGATCAGTTCGCGCCGGACTTCCTCGTGTTCGCAAAAGCGCTTGGCTTTCCCGGTGCACAACAGTTGCCCGAAACGGCAGCTGAAACAGACGAGATGGTGGCGGCGCTTGAAACTAATCCGGATGGAGTGCGGGTTGATAACAAAGCAGCATGGCTGGCCCACACGATTTACAGACGCGTCAACGAGAAACTGCGCCGCGAGCCGGTTGAGGACTTTCGCATCGACTTCGAAGATGGGTACGGCAATCGCCCTGACGCTGAAGAGGACGGACACGCCGCGTCTGCCGCAGCGGAAGTCGCTGAAGGAATTGCCAAGGGCACGCTTCCTCCATTCATTGGGATTCGCATTAAGCCTTTCAACGAAGAACTTCGCGCGCGGAGCTTTCGCACCCTGGATATTTTTGTTTCGACCCTAGTGGAAAAGAGCGGCGGCAAACTTCCGGAGAATTTCGTCGTCACTCTGCCGAAGATTACGATTCCCGAACAGGCGACTGCGCTGGCTGATCTCTTCGACTTATTGGAGAAACAAACAGGGCTGCCTGCCGGTTCCTTGAAACTGGAACTGATGATTGAAACTACCCAGTCGATCATCGACGCCCGTGGCGAAATCAATCTTCCCTTGTTGCTCGCAGCCACTCGCGGGCGTTGTGTTGCAGCTCATTTCGGCACCTACGATTACACGGCGAGTTGCAGCATCACCGCTGCCCATCAGCACATGATGCATCCGGCATGTGACTTTGCGAAGAACATGATGCAGGTATCTCTCTCCGGCACCGGTGTTTGGCTCTCAGACGGCGCGACAAACATCATGCCCGTCGCGCCCCATCGCTTTGTTGAAGGTGGTCCACGCTTAACACTAGAACAGATCGAGGAGAACCGTAAGGTGGTTCATCGCGCCTGGAAGCTGCATTACGATCACATTCAGCACTCGCTCGAGACTGCCTACTACCAGGGTTGGGACCTTCACCCGGCGCAACTTCCGACTCGCTACGCGGCAGTCTATGCATTCTTTTTAGAGAGCCTGGACGCAGCTTCTGAACGCCTTAAGAATTTTGTTGAGAAAGCGGCGCAGGCGACACTCGTCGGTGATGTCTTTGACGATGCCGCGACGGGTCAGGGATTACTCAACTACTTTTTGCGCGCGATCAACTGTGGCGCCTTGACCGAGGAAGAAGCCGTCGCGCTGTCTGGCCTCACAGTGGCTGAGTTGCGCTCAGGTTCGTTCGTAAAAATTCTCAACAATCGTCAGAATTTGTAGATTACAGTCGACCGATAAACTTTGGAGGGAAGAGATGAGACTCATAGTAAGCCTGCTGCTTCTGATGACTTTTCTGCTGGCCAACATTTCAGGAATGCAAAGGCGTGCTGGTAAAGGCGCGGCCGGCAATCGGGAGCTGGCGAAGAAGATTCGTCGCTTTGCACCAACTGTGCTGTCCGCTGATACATCTCGACTCTCAGCCGGCGATCGCAAGGCACTCGTCAAGATTATTGAAGCGGCGAAGCTGCTTGATCCGTTGTTCCTGCGGCAGGTGTGGAGTGGTAATGACGAACTCCATTTGAAACTTCAGGCTGACAAATCTGTCACCGGACGGCAGCGCCTCAATTACTTCCTGATTAATGATGGTCCGTGGTCGCGACTCGATACCAATGAGCCGTTTATCGATGGCGTGCCACAGAAGCCTGCGGCAGCAAACTACTATCCTGATGGTATGACCAAGGAAGAGTTTAATTCCTGGCTTGCAGCCTTGCCCGATCTTGATAAGGAAAAAGCCACAGGTTACTTTTATACAATCCGGCGCGACGCCAACGGCAAGTTGATGAGCGTGCCTTATAGCGAAGAGTATCGAGAGTTTCTGGAACCGGCCGCCAAACTGCTAAGCGAAGCCGCGGCTCTGACGAAGAACCTCACTCTGAAAAACTTTCTTTACAAACGCGCCGAGGCTTTCGCGTCAAACGATTATTATGCGAGCGATGTCGCCTGGATGGATCTGAAAGGCCCGATTGACGTCACGATTGGTCCATATGAGACCTACGAAGACGAACTGTTTGGTTATAAAGCAGCATTTGAAGCTTATGTAACGCTGACCGACGCGGCCGAGAGCGCGAAGCTCGAGAAGTTTGCCCAACACCTCCAGGAGTTGGAAGACAACCTGCCGCTTGAAGCACGCTACCGCAATCCAAAGCTAGGGGCGTCGGCGCCAATGCGTGTGGTGAATGAGGTGTTCACTTCCGGTGAGGGAAATAATGGCGTGCAGACAGCTGCCTTCAATCTACCCAACGACGAGAGGGTGGTTAAGGAAAAGGGCTCGGCGCGCATCATGCTTAAAAATGTTCAGGACGCGAAGTTCCACAAGGTACTGATTCCCATCACACGCGTGGTGCTCAGTCCTGCTCACCAACGCGCCGTTGCTTTCGATTCGTTCTTCACACACATACTGATGCACGAACTAATGCACGGGCTCGGGCCACACAACATCACAGTGGGCGGCCAGGCGACGACCGTTCGTTTGCAGCTTAAGGAACTCTATTCGTCGATTGAAGAAGCGAAGGCAGACGTAACGGGGCTTTGGGCATTGCAGTACCTGCTCGACAAAGGCGTGATCGAAAAACAGATGCAGCAGACGCTTTACACGACGTATCTCGCCAGCATGTTCCGCTCGGTTCGTTTTGGCCTGACCGAATCACACGCGCGCGGCGTGGCAATGCAGTTCAACTACTTCACGGACGAAGGCGCGATCAAGTTCGATGAACTAACAGGGAAGTTCAGTATTGATAACGAGAAAATTAAGGAAGCAGTGCGCAAACTGACTCAGGAGTTGCTGACGCTTGAGGCTGAAGGCTCTTACGATAAGGCGAAGGCGATCCTCGACAAGTACTCGTTGATTCGACCGGAAATGAAGGGTGCGCTTGATCGTCTCAATAATGTACCTGTGGATATCGAGCCGATCTTTCCGCTAGCGAAGTAATGCCGGCTTTCTGCGGGCAACGTCTTAGTGTGGACTGCGCCGGCAGAGCGAAGCGGCGACGGGGCTTTGGATCTAGTCATATAGGGTTAACTTAAAGCGGTGTCTCCCGATACATCGGGAGTGCCACCGCGCTCCACATTAGACACTACCTTCTCTGGGGACATAGCTTGACGGCGCGGATCGTTGTTCTGTACAGTACATCTGTACAGCAGCAACGAGGATAAATGGCTCATCGAACTACTTACACGGCGGCTCGCGCGAATCTGGCGACGCTCTGCGACAAGGTTGTTGAGAACCGAGAGGTGATCATCATCAATAGACGCAAGGCGGAGGACGTTGCGCTGGTTGCTGCCAATGAACTATCAAGTCTCTTGGAAACAGCTCACTTACTAAGATCCCCTAAGAACGCACGGCGCCTCCTCACGGCTCTCAACCGCGCCAAAGGTAAAGGAGGCAAGACCCAATCAGTAGAGAAACTGCGACGGGAGATGGGCCTTGACTCAAAAAAATAAGGGCGCCCAGGCAAAGCCCTCAAACCGTGAAGCAGTCTTTCAGCCTGAATTCAGAGAAGATTTACGTTATTGGGTCCGAACGGATCGGAAGGTCGCTTTGCGCGCGTTCGATTTGATTGAAGCGATTGTACGGGATCCGTTTAAAGGAATTGGGAAACCTGAGCCGCTGAAGTACCTATTTTCCGGCGCGTGGTCAAGACGTCTTACGGAGGAACATCGAATCGTGTACCTCGTTAACGCTGAGCGGATAGATTTTCTCCAGGCACGTTACCATTATTAGAGTTTGATAGAACCACCGCTAATATTCTTCAGCGCTACGCTCGCCGAATGAATTTCGCCGCCACCCAACCTACCAGCACCAGAATCGACAAGATCACCCAGTTGTAACGATCGCCATAAGCGACGCCGGGATAGTGATTGCTGATCATCAGGAACACAACCGGCACTGCCATGAAGGTATTCTGTTTGGAGCGAAGCTTGGCCTGGGCAGCGAGCGCGTCATCAGGTTTCTTTCCCTCAGTAATCGCTGCAATCATTTTTTTCTGCGCCGGCAAGATCCTCATCCATACGTTCGCTACCATGATCGTTCCGAACATCGCGCCGACGTGGATGTAAGCTGCCCGACCGCTGAACATATGCGTGAGTCCATAGGCGATTGCCACGACAAAGAGGTAAGCGACTACTGCAAACAATTTTTCGTTCTGGCTTAAGGGCGAAAGCATCAACAGATCGTAAATCACCCAGGCAACGATCAACAGGCCGATCCCTACAGCGACCGCGACCTTGACGCTGATCGCGCTGACGTCCTGGTCGACGAGAGCGCCGCCACCAAGGTAGTAAACAAGAATCAAGAGGGCGATGCCGCTTAGCCAGGTGGTGCCCGCTTCCCAGCGAAACCAGTGAAGTTTGCGCGAAAGCAGATCAGGAATCTTCCGCTTCTCAACGACATAAAAGCCGCCACTGTGCACCATCCATATCTGCGCTGGTGTGCCGGTATTGGCGACCGCCTTCTCTTCTTCTGTGAGCCGTGCGTCGAGCCAAGTGAAGTAGTAAGTAGTGCCGACCCACATGATGCCGGCGAAGACATGGATCCAACGCAGGATCAAATTAAGCCATTCATTAAGCGTAGGATCGATCATCTGTTAGTTTGCGACTTCAACCTCTTAAATCTCTGACTTTGGACTTTGGACTTTGGACTTTGTTTAGGCGCCGCGATAAGTCGAATACCCGAACGGGCTGATTAGCAGCGGAATGTGATAGTGCTGGGGTTCTTCGGCGATCTGAAACACTACGCAGACCTGCGGATAGAAACACTTGATCTCCTGCGTTGAGAAATAGGCCTCCGTATCGAACACAAGGCGGTACGTACCCGCAGGCAACGGCTCCTCCATCAGAAAGAAAGGCTTAACTCGACCTTCGTCGTCGGTCCAGGCGTGGGTCAATTGCGACCAACTCTCGTCGTGATCCTGGCTTTCGAGAGAGACGGCCACGCCGTTTGCTGGTTTGCCGCGCGATGTATCGAGTATGTGAGTTGAAATTGTGCTCATGGCTCCCCTTGCTGGTGTATGTGATGAGCGATCCGCTTAAGTATTCGTACTTGTGAATAGTTTGTGCAGCCGCAGTTGCGTGATCTTTGCCTGCTCCCCGGCTGCAGTGCGCAGTTCGATCTCAGGATCGTTATGCATTCGTTTCCTGAGCAATGCCAGCATCGCTTCGGAGCTTTTGCCGGTGGCGCAAACGATGAAGATGTAGCCAAACTTTTCGAGGTACTGTTGATTCAGTTCAGCGAGCGACTGCATTGTATCGTGTGTGGCGTTGGAAATGCTCGCTTGTTCTCGCGCTGACCAGGAACTCGCCTCGGCTGAAACCTGTGCGGCAGCTTTTCGCTCCCCGATCTTCGGGTGACTACGAAACGCTTCGAGCCAGTCTTCCGGCGTGAGCGCACACCAGATTCGATCCGCCATCTCGCCCATTTCTGTCAGACTCGCAAAGGGACGCGCAGTAACCATCTGTTCTGCCCATTCGCGTGACCCACAGCACTTGAGAAACTCGGTCGCTGCTGTTGCCGGCGGCAACAGATTTAGTTCCTCGAGCGCTTTCGTTTCCGTCACAGTTTCATTTGCCAAGTGGAAAACCTATGCCGCGGTTGTCGCGCCATAGACCCGCAAGCGACTCACGCCGCCATCCGGAAAAATATTGAATCGCACATGCGACACCGTACCGGCATTCAAAATCTCTTTCTCGAAGTAGTGACGCGTGTGTGCCAGCAGCTTGGCACTGGGCAACACTTCCTTCCATTCAAGAGCGAGCGGCAGGACGTGGCCGATCGTGTCGCAAGCCTCAAGCGAACAACTATCCGGGAAGTTGCCTTTGAACCATGAGGTGTCCACCTCTACTCGACTGATCTGACCGGGCTGCCCGAGTTTGATGATCACCCAATCGTGACCCGGGCCACGGCGACGCTTCGTTTCCCAACCGTCACTCATGTTCTGAGCACGACCGGGCATGATCAAGTTATGCCGGTTGCCGAAGAACATATCGCTGCATGATAGCGACAGTCCTCCATTTTCAATCGCTGCCAGATCAATCTCGCCCCCGCCCCGTTTGATTCGATCCCAGTCCGGAACTACCTCGCCAAAAACTCTCAGTCGCGCTACGCCGCCGTCCGGGTAGATCTTGAAACGCAAATGAGTGATGCGCGCCTTGTGTTCAATGACAAACGGGTTAATGGAATCCCCCACGAGGTCAGCTGCCGACAGAATCTCTGTCCATTTGGTAGCTTCGTCAGTGAGTTGTTCGACCGTCGGCTGGCCCTCGAGCGCGCATGCTTCGAGGGAGCATTGTTCCGGATAGTTTCCGCGAAAGAAGCTCGTGTCTACGATCACCCCTCGCACAATGCCCGGCAGTCCGAGACGAATGATGCACCAGTCGTAGCCAGGCGTGCGGCGCCGGCGAGACTCCCAACCATCCATCCATTTGCCGAGGTCGGTATATTTTCCTTCGATGAAGATCGGCTCACTTGCCTTGAGCAAATTCTCCTTCGGAGCAAAGAACTCGTCGTTGGCGATCAAGACAGCCCCGCCGAGTTTCTCCGCCGCCAGATCAATCAGTTCAGTAAAGTCCATAGTCGTCAATTTTCAACTTCAACAGATGCCGCGCTGCTCAGCTATCCCTCTGGATAAAATACAAACAACGTGCAGCCTGTTTTTGATTGTGGCACATGCGACGAACCGGCGGGGTTATGAATAAACGTCCCGGCGGGATAGTCGCGCACGCCGTCATTGAACATTCCGGACACTACGTAGACTTCTTCCGGTCCCGGCTCGTGTACATCCAGACCCTCCCAGCATGCGCCCGCATCGATTTCAACTAGCTGCGCGAGCGCTCCACTCGGCGCCTGCCAAATCGTTCGCACCTTGATGGTTCCACCAAATTTTTCTTTTACGACCGCGTCAGAAACGTTTGCCCATTCGATTTCAGACATATGAATGATCGGCACTTCTACCTGCCGCACCTCCCGTCAAGTAATTCGTGGGCTGTCGCATCAGCAGCGAGACAGCGGATGTCTTTCTTATCGCGACGAACTGAATTTCGTTCCGTTAAGATTTTCCATTTTCGCATTTAACATTTCTCAATCTGTCTGATCCGTGTCATCCGCGGCCGCTTCTTTCTTACTTTGAGCCTTGTCTCAAGTAAGAAGGACAGACAGGAACGTCTGTTCTAAAGCTGAAGTCCAGCGGGGTCGCCAATAATCGCTCCGGTATCATATATCTTCCGGCCGCGCAGGAAGGTCGTTTGGACCACCCCATCGAGAAGTTGTCCGAGGTAGGGTGTCAGCTTGTGCCGGTGATAGAGCGATTCAGGCTCTACACGAAAGTTCTGTTCCGGATCCCAGATCACGATGTCGGCGTCTGCGCCTATCGCTATGGCTCCTTTTCGACCCTCCATGCCAACGAGCCTTGCCGGAGCACGACACAGCCACTCTTGAAGATTGAGCACTGAAAATCCGCGCCTGCGTGCTTCGGTCCAAATAACAGGGAGCCGCAATTGCAACGAAGAGATACCGCCCCAGGCCTGCAGGAAGTCTCCGCTGTCTCTCAACTTCATCTCGGGAGGGCAGGGCGAATGGTCGGACACGATCATGTCGATCGTTCCGTCACCAAGCGCGCCCCAGAGTTGTTCCCTGTTCTCACGTTCACGTATGGGAGGACAACATTTGAACTCGGTGGCTCCGTCGGGAATGTCTTCTGCTGCAAACGAGAGATAGTGTGGACAGGTTTCTGCGGTGATGTTCATGCCGGACGCTTTCGCCTCGGCAAGAAGTGATAAGGCATCAGCGGACGAGTGATGCACGATGTGCACGCTGGCGTCGTATTCCCTACTCAGCCGGATCATCAACTCGACTGCCTCGTTCTCCGCAGCCCGTGGACGTGAGGCAAGGAAGGTCTCGTACTTAGTGGGACTGACATTCCGGTTTGTCTGATTAACTGCAGAAGCGCCTGACGAATCGGCTGGAGAGGCAGGAATGCCTGTCCTACTTATCGGACCGGGCACTTCCGCGTGAACGATCAGAAGCGCTCCGAGGCGGACCAACTCCGGCAGGGCCGCACGCAAGTCAGCCTCAGTTACATTTGGGAATTCGTCTACACCGGAGTGAATCAGAAAGCATTTGAAACCCACCACTCCTGCCGCCAACAACGGCTCCAGCTCGGCCGTGTTTCCCGGAACCACGCCGCCCCAGTAACCGACATCCACATGGCATTTGCCACGCGCGGCTTCTTGCTTGGCTGCGAGCCCGGTAAGCGTTGTAGTTGGCGGGATACTGTTGAGCGGCATGTCCACAAGAGTTGTCACGCCCCCTGCAGCCGCGGCCTGAGTCGCAGTAACGAATCCTTCCCATTCGGTTCGGCCCGGCTCGTTGATATGGACATGCGAGTCGACGAGCCCGGCCATCACAACGGAAGTGTCCGCGGCTTCGATTAATTCACAACCTGACGGCACATCGTCGTACGACTCGATGGCGGTGATCACTCCTTTGTATAGGTGGACTGACGCGGAGGCGATTTCAGTAAGTCCGAAGTGCTCGGCGTGTTTATGACTTTGAGAAGGCGCGGTTAGCCCTTTTGAGTGGACAACTTGTCTGCCGCGGATTACCAGATCAGGTGGCGTCATCTTAATTGAAAGTCGGTGGCGGGGGCGGCCCCGGTGCAGCCTGCATGTTGGCGATACCGAACACTTGTTCGTACGCAGTGGCCAGCGCCGCGAATGTAACGGGGAAAACCAGAAAAATCCCGATGTAGCAGAGGAGAACACCGGCGACTCCCAGGGCACTCGTAATCAACATCAGTCCGAGTAGTTGCCAAAAGTTGGCTAGTGCCGCCTTCGCACTCAACTTCACTGCATTCACGCCTGATAGGCGGCGATCTACGATCAGCGGATAGGTAAAGGTAAAGAGGACCGAGATCAGTATCACCAATACCAGCACAATCATCAGGAACACGAAGAAAAGCGCAAAGAAGCCGATGAGGCTTCCCGGATTGGTTTCCCCGCCTCGCGGCATGATCAAAAAGAGTCCGACATAGAAAGCGATGTAGAAAGGAACGAGGATCACGAAGATGGGAACCACGTGAATCAAAGTTGCGATGATGCTTTCGCCGAGAAAGTCGAAGCCTTTAAAGAGGACTCCGAATTCTACGGGTTCGCCGCGTCGGTGCTGAAAGATCGCGAGGTAGATACCGCACATCATCGGACCCAGCATTATGCCAAGCGGAACCGCGCTGCCAATTAGTATTGCCACGAGGCACATGCCGACGAACATCCAGTATTGATCTTTGATGAGAGCCCAACCAGATCTCAAGCACTCCATCGGTTGCACTGCGCCTCGGTTGAAGGGAATTGCGTCAGGTATGTCGAGCATCATTGTCGTCCTCTAGTTTGCGGTTACTGGTTCGTTTGCGGGAGCGTTCCTTAGCCAGCCCGGGTTCGTGATCAGGTTCTGAAGTTGCCCCTTGATGACTTCCGTGTAAACCAGGGCGCCCATCTTGTTCGGGTGTCCCAAAGACGCATAGCGACAAGCAAGATACTTTATTTCCCGGTATTGCTTCTCGGGTTCTGTCTCTTTGTAGGCATGCGGACGATCAAAAACCTGCTTGCAACTCTTGGATCGGCTGTCTCTCACCTCGTCGTTCGCCTTGTAGGCGGCGGTGCCGAGACTCAGAAGAATGATCGCCTTACGCAAACCGGAAAGATTTGTCGAACCAAACTTGAAATTCCAAAGGAGCGTGTCAGGCGCGGAAAAGGCATGCTCAGGGGCGAAATCGATCTCACCAAAGAGAATCTTCTGCCGGGATGATTTACGTTGCAGCTCAGCGTTGGCATTAGCGACTGCGAGCGCCAGCTGCCGCGTGGACATGCGATACCACTCTTCAGAAATACTGATCAGGTTGGTAAGCATTTGCTCGTCTGTGAGGGGACGGCTTTCCGGATTCTGACTATTTAATTTTTTTACGAGCAACCGGTTAAAGCTGTTGTTCTCCGATTTTTCCGAAACGATCCGGTAGTAGTTTGTCACGATGACATGGGCATTTGGGAAGGCTGTGGTAATTCGTTCCAACAAGGCCTCCATTCCCGCGCCACACTTGGTCGAGATTTCCTTGCCGAGCGCTTCCAGGGACATCGAAGCATTCAGGAGATTGCGCACATCAACATCGTTGATGCAGCCATCAACCAGAATCAAATCAACTCTGGAAGTATCTCCATAGTATTTCACGGCATCATCGAGCTGCTCATTTATCGTGGGAGTCTCGAGATTGACCTCACCATCGTCGGAAACAAACCGTCTCGCAGGGATTACGCCGGTACCGATGATGGCGCCGGAATGTGCCTCAATCTTTTCGAGCACGTCTCGGCCGGTTTTGTCCTGAAGCCAGCTTTTGACGCGCCACCAGAACTTGTTCTCGCGCCGCAGTCCCTGTCCCCACATGATCGAGTCGCCGAGCACAAGCATGTGCAGAGGGCGATCGTCGGTTGGGTTAGTGAGGTCACCGGTTTTGGTTTGGCCCAGGTTATCGCCGGCAGCAAGCAGGAGGATCAGAACAAGCGCGAGCGGAACTGATAGGAACTTCTGAGAGCGATTAGTCATTGTGAGATGAACAGCTGCGAGTTTTCAGTTAACACGAATCGCCAAACGATGTCTATTAATGTGTTCTCATCGTTCGCTTGCATGTTCTGAAATGACTGTTCTGGTAGGCGATTCTGCGACCGCAGATCAAAGGCTGGAAAGAAACTGCTGCAACAGATTGAGACTCACCGTCAGCCGATAATCAGCGGTGGAGCGAATGTCGTTGATAGGGGAGATTTCCTTTGCTAACTGACGCCTGCCTTCCGTGGCCAACTCGGTCAGCGGCATCCCTCGCAAAGCTGCTTCCGTTTTGAAACAACGAATGGGAATCGGGGCGACGCTGCCGAACGCGAGCCGCAGATCTTCCAAACGATCTCCGCTCGCCCGCGCCGTTGCTGCGAAGCAGATCTTGGAAATCGCCTGCGCCTTGCGCGTACCTACTTTGCGATAGTAGTGCGTCAGGCCGGCGCTCGCTCGGGGCAGAATCACGCGCGCCAGCAATTCGTCGGCCCGCATGATCATATGTTTATAGCCGGTGTGAAAACTATGATAGAGAACGCGACGCGTTCCCTGAGTCGAAACTAGTTCCAGCTCGGCGTCATAAACAAGCAGAGCCGGAGGCGAGTCGGCAGCGGGAGACGCGTTGACGATATTGCCGCCGAGCGTGCCGCGATTTTGAATTGCAAGACCACCAGTTTCGCTTGCTGCCTGGCAGAGCAGCGGAAATTCTTCGCGCAAGACAGGATGCGCCTGGACTTCGGTGTAGGTGGTGAGCGCTCCGAGCGCAACTGAGTCGTTAGTTACATCAATCCCGCGAAACTCTTGAAGGTTCCAGATGTTGAAATATTTTCTGTGCGCAAGCTTACCTGCTTCAAGCAGGACCATCAGATCAGTGCCGCCGGCAAACGGCTTCCAAATGCCAGGCTCGCGCGTCAGTAGGTCCAGCACTTCACCGAGAGTAGCCGGCGAGATCAATTCATAAGAAGGCACGTAAGCTCTCATTGAACTTTTCGCTTACCCGGCTTGAGTGGCTGCTCTTTATGCTGTGCGGTCACTTCGGAACTCTCCGCAGCGGGTTTGATCGTTGCTTTTTGTAGAGACATTCCGAGCCTTCGCAGTTGAGAAACACGCTTCAAGCGGGTCGTCACGGCGGCGGGGGACATATCAGTTCTCGGCATCGCGCTCTCCTTTCTCCAGGGCTCTGATATCGTCCAAATCCTGTCCGCTTCTTCGCAGCTGTTTTAGAGCAATCAAGCCGGTGCGGGAAACAACTGAGAACCTGCCGCCCTCCCATTCCGCCTCAACGCGCGACTCCCACGCCATGCGAGTTTCGGGCGTAACCAGAAGAAGATCCAGCGACAATAGGTCGCCAGAATCTGAATCGATCTTCGAGACCCGTCGTATTTCAACCGCGCCGTTCGCTAAGCTAAGGTCCGTGCCCCGAATGTTGAATCCTAACTCATTTGCAATTTGGATAACGGTAGCCAAAGACTCCGGTTGAATCAGCATATCGATGTCGATCGTCATTCGAGGCTGCTCGTGCACCGCCATCGCCATACCGCCACACAGCGCGTAGTCGATTTCCTTCGCTTCAAGCAGTCTCACTAAGTCTGTGAATTCATCGTAGATGTCGAGCATTAACGGCTATCTTTCGTTTTGGCAAGCGCCAACCACGGACTCAAAGATCTTGATATACCCGGTGCAACGGCAGAGATTTCCGGCGAGCCCGGTACGTATCTCCGCTTCGCTCGGGTTCGGATTTCGTTCCAGCAAATCAACCGCGGCCAGCACCATTCCCGGCGTGCAGATTCCGCACTGTGCCCCGCCGAATTCGATAAAGGCCTTTTGGATCGTGTGCAATTGATCACCAGTCGCGATGCCTTCGATGGTTTTGATGGTCGCGCCTTCTGCCTGGGCGACTGGGACGAGACAACTGTTCACTATCGTGCCGTTCATGAAGACTGAGCAGGCGCCACATTCGCCTTCGCCACAACCTTCTTTGGTTCCGGTGAGCCGCAACTGCTCGCGCAGCACGTCGAGCAAGCGCGCCATCGGGTGCGCCTCAACGTTATGCTGCGTTCCGTTGACGGAAAAAGCGATCTTGATTTTGTTGGTCTTTGATTCCACGTTGATTCTAATCAGAAGCGTTCACGCAGAAGTGGTTTCCTGTTGCACCTTTCCCTGTTCCCACGTTTCCCCGTTCACTTGCTGAGTTCCACCATCAACGACTCCGGCATCAGCGGAACGTGATTGAAACTAACTCCCGTGGCATTTTCAATCGCATTGAGTATCGCCGGCGCCGCACCGTCCATCGGCAATTCGCCGATGCCCTTCGCTCCACCGGGGCCGTACGCGTAGGGATTCTCTTCAAAGAAGACGCGAATAGGCGGAATGTCAGCAGCCGTCGGAATGATGTAGTTCGTCATTTGATTATTAATCATCCGGCCCTTTTCCCAGACCACATTTTCAAAAAGGGTGAAACCAATTGCCTGGGCCACTCCGCCTTCGATCTGTCCTGCTGCTAATACCGGATTGATCACCCGTCCAACTTCCTGCAGCGCTACGAAATCTTTCACGTGCGCTTCATACGTCAACATGTCGACCGTCACTTCGGCAACGTAGACTGCCCAGGCGTACGTTCCGTACGCGTCTCCCTGATACTTCTCATCGTCCCAATTAACATTCGGTGGTGGCTGATACTTGCTGAAGGATTTCAGTGGACCAAACTGTGCGACGTAGTCCGCGCACGCTTTCTGGAATTGCGACTCGTCATACTCCTGCGGCAAGAGCCCACTCCCGATCAGCGTTTGCTTCAAACCCAGCACCGCAGACTCGACGAGTTTGCCCACTACCATGCAGGTGCGCGACGCCACGGTGGGACCGCTGTTGGGGACTTGTGCGGTATCTGGTTGGACAACTTCGATCAGGTCGATGCCCACGCCGAGCGCTTCCGCGGCAATCTGTGAAAAGATCGTGTTGGTACCCTGACCGATCTCGGTGCTGGCTGAAAGAATCCTGATACGTCCAGCTTCGGTCGCCTCGGCGCCCACGACTGACGCCAGATAGACCTCGCCCGAACCGGTAAAGCCGGCGCCATGCATGAAGGACGCGAAGCCAATTCCCTTCTTAACCAGGGCGTCACCGTTCTCGCGCGCGAACTGTTCGCGCTTCGCGTGATAGTCGCTCAGCTCAAGTGCTCTCTTCAGCAGATGACTCATCTGAACATTTTCGTGAATCACCTGACTGGTGGCGGTCGTCTCTCCCGGTTGTACGAAGTTGCGATTACGAAACTCTTCGGCCGTGAGGCCGAGAGTGCTGGCAACTTTATCCATCTGACGTTCGAGCGCGAAGATGCTTTGGGGAGCGCCAAAGCCTCGGAAGGCGCCATGCGGTGGAACGTTCGTAGCAACCGCACTGCTGCGCACACGGACGTTAGGACAGTAGTACGGACCGGCCGCGTGAATCGTCCCGCGTGAAAGCACGACGGGGGACAGTGTGCAGTAGGCGCCGCCATCGATCACGAAATCGATCTCCATCGCCAGGAGCTTTCCATCCCTCGTAACCGCGGTGCGATGTTTTGTCTGCGATGGATGTCGCTTAGTGGTTGCCACCATGTCTTCGGCGCGGTCGTAGATCATCTTTACAGGCTTTCCGGCTTTTAAGGCGAGCAGCGCCGCATGGCCGGCAATGAGCGATGGATATTCCTCCTTGCCACCGAAGCCGCCGCCGGTCTCAGTCTGGATCACGCGAATTTTGTCTTCGGGCAGAGCGAAGAGTTTTACCAGCGCCTTGTGAACATAGTAAGGACACTGCATCGAGCCCCAGACAGTTACGCCGTCTTCCACGTTTGCCACAGCAATGACCCCGTTGTTCTCGATATAAAGCTGTTCCTGCGCCCCAGTGAAATATTCGCCTTCAATTACGTGGTCCGCGCTCGCCCAAACGTCATCTACGTTCCCTTTGTTGACCAGGAACGATTTGAAGATGTTGTCCTCGCCCCAGATGATTTCCTTCTTATTCAGCGAATCTTCAAGAGAGAACACTGCGGGTAGTTCCTCGATCTCGATCCGCACATTGCGCCGTGCGTCTTCCAGCAAATACTTGTCGGGATGGGCGAGCAGCAGAACTGGTTCTTCGGGATGATTAACGAACTGGTCGGCAAGATACGGCTGATCGTTGAGGATGAGCGCGACGTAGTTGGCGCCGGAGATGTCTTTGGCTGTGATAACTACGAACTCATCCCACGGCACATCGCCTTCGAAGAAAATGTTTTTGATTCGTCCCCGCGCAACCGGGCTGCGAACGGTAACGCCGTGGAGCATGTCTGGGAAAGTAAGATCATCGACGTAGAGACCTTTGCCCGTGACCTTCTTCGGGCCTTCCTTGCGAGGTGCAGCTTTTCCGACGGAGTGTTCCTTTGTTTTTTCGCTCATCAGGGAGGAGTACTTTACAACAGGGGAAGTTCGTCTGCGAAACTGATGGGTAGAACGGCATTCAAATCTACCTTCGACCCACGCTGAATCGGTAGGGTTCGCAGGACAGACTGGGAAGTCTGTCCTGCTGAACAGGAGAGTCTGCCCTACTGAGGTCTCGCGATTACGAGTGGATTGGCTTCCAGCTCTCTACGATAAAACACACGCGGACGCTGCAGACTGCGTTTGTCGGGATCCGCTATCTTTTGCTCGCCCTCGGTGAACGCGATCGCCAACCCGACGCCACGGCTCTGTTTCATCTTCTCTTCCTGCATCTGCGGCACGCGTTCCGTCGCAAAGTCCAACCACTCGCGCACGATCAGCATGCCGTCCTTCGGTTCGGTGTCCGCGACCGGGGTCTTCAATCCCTCCTCGACCAGCGCATAGGTCAACAAGCCGTGCCCGAGCTGTGCTGCCTCTAGCGCTGCCTGGTAACTCTGCGCGGCCGTCAGGATGTACATGCCCTTTTCGTAAGCAAGCTGCGCCAGGCCCTTGGAGTTCATTGGCCCACGTCGCTTCTCTTCCGCTTCGAGTGCCTGTCCTGAGTTGCAGGCGTCGATGATCAGCAACAGGTGTCCCGCATCCAAATTCTCAACCACCAGTTCCAACTCTTCATCAGACAGGCTGTGGCTCAGTATCTCCTGCAGGCCCTGCTCATTCAGTTTCGTTCGCTCGCCGGTGTAACCAAGGTCGTGCGGGATCAGATAAAAGCGCTGCGCCTGGGCGGTGCCGTGACCGGCGAAGTAAATGATCACTGTATCTTCCGGCTCGGCGGGCTTCAGACGATCGAGAGGAGTTGCGCGCAGCGTCGGCGTGGTAGCCGCACCTGACAGGCGCTTTAGCACTGCCACAATATTCGCCTTAGTGGCGTCTTCATTGATTAAGGGAATCACTTCGACATGCCCGCCGGGCGTGACCTGAGACAACCTCGTGCGTACTTCTTCTCCAAAACTCTGCGCGTCGGCCATCGCATATTTCAGATTGTATTCCTTGTTGACATACTCATTGATGCCTACAGCGATGATGTAAGCAGTGCCGGCACGTTTCAGACTGTCCGCTCCGGTCAGCGGCAACTGTGCGTCCTTGCTCTTGACGTTGTCCTTATTGAACGCATAAGCAGTCAGCCGATTCTCTCCCGCGGTAACGGTTACTTCATCTTCAAGGGTGACTGAGGACTTTCCATTCAATACGTCGCCATGCCAAACCTTCACGAGTGATCCATTGCGGAAGAGTCGCACATCGCGTGCGCCGCTGCCTTGCGGGTTGTCCTTATCGGCTGGAGCGTCGGCGACATCAAGTCTGACTTTAATCGTGCGCGAACTGATCGCTGCGCCTGCGGGGGTTGCTTCCGGAACGAGCGACAGTTTTACGATCGGTTGGCGTCGATCCTTTTTTGAAACGTCCTGCGTCACGCGCGGCCGCTTACCGGCCAGGATGTCTGACAGCAAACCGGGGTAATAAAATTCATTGAAGAACCACTCAATCGGAGCGACGTTGAAAGTGTCCTGGTTGTAGCGCCAGAGGATCTGGTTCCAGGAAACGGGAGTGCCGTCAAACAAACCTTGAGGAGTAACGACCATCCATTCGCCACCGTCATCAAGCGAGATGAGAGTCAGGAGATGTTCGCCTGTGGTCGTGTCCCAGAGGAAAGTTCCACCGTCGTCGCTGGCGGAAGCGAGCAAGCGACCATCGGGACTAAACGCAAGCGATTCGATATTCGAAGTGTGACCGGTCAACGTGGTCAATGCTCGCTGCCCGGCAACGTCCCAGACTCTGATCGTGTTGTCAGTGCTGCCCGAGGCGAGTAGTCGACCGTCACGGCTGAAGGCAACCTGCGTCACGCCTTTGCCATGGCCTTTGAGCGCGCCGGCTTCCCGGCCGCTAGCAACATCCCACAAGACCACTTGCCCGGTGGTCTCGACTTTCATTTTCTTCAGAAAGTCATCCGTATCCGGCGGCGCATTGGAATTTTTCTTCTTCTGACCCTTTTGCCCTTGAGCGCCACCCATCATCGCGGCCATATCAAAATTCGACTTTGTTTCGACTCCTCCCGTTGCCAGGATGCGGCCGTCTGGACTGAAGGCGAGCGAGGTGACCGTGCGGCCCATCGTTCCCGCTGACATTGCGCCCATCATGTTCGTCATCATCGAACTAATGTCCGCGATGTTCGGCATGCTCGGCATGTTTTGCGCGTTCTGGATGCCCTGGATGTTCGGCATTGAACCCGGCTTGATCGATCCCGGTTTCATGGTGCTGAGATTGCCCAAACCACCAGGGCCGCCCGGTTGGGTCAGGCTGGCCAACGGTGAAGTCGAGAGCGCGCGAACTTTGGCGCCGGAAGATGTGTCCCAAAGAGAGATGTCTCCCATCATCCCGAGCGTCGCGATCGTATGACCATCAGAACTGAATCCTGCATCAGTTGAATTCCCGGTCATGATCGTGCGCAGTTCGTTTCCCGTTTTTACGTCCCAGATCTTCAGCTGACTTTCGATGCCGTTCGATCCAAGGGTCGCCGGTTTCTGGCGCTGCGTTTCGTCCATGGCATAGGTTGTCATTACCATCGTACCGTCCGAGCTGAAAGCGGCACGCTGAATCACACCTCCACCAGTAGGGACAAGAGTGCGCAGTTGGCGTCCACTGGGAACTTCAACAATCGTAAGCACGTTACTGTTGGGTGTGAATGCAGCCAGCAAGCGACCATCGGGACTGGGCACCGCGAACGTCGACGCCGAAGAATTATTAGCGGACATCCGCAAACCGCGTCCCGTGCGCAGGTCCCAACGTGTTCGGCCGCCGGAATAAAGTGTGTTGCCATCGGTGCTGAAGGCGACCTTGTAAGCCATGTTGGTGCGGCCGCTCATCTTCAACAACTGCTTGCCGGTTTCGGTTTCCCAAAGGATCGTTGGCGTGTCGAACCCGCCAGTCGCCATTTTTTTTGCATCATCACTGAAACCGACGAACGTCCTGCCCTGTTCGGCAAAGACACCACTGTTCGGCGCGTTCAGAGTCTGCAACGCGCGTCCACTCGCCACATCCCATAGCCGGACGACGTAGTGTTCGGAAAGCGAAAGCAGGCGGCCATCCCGACTGAATTTGATCGCCCCGAACGTCGTCGAGGCCGGTCCCAACTCGCGCTCGTTGCCCACATTGTCCTTTCCTGCGACATCCCACATTTTTAGACGCTTGTTGACGATGGCGGACACAACCACATGTCCATCCGGCGCGAATACCAGCTCGGCGCTGTCTATATCTCCATCAGGAAGGCTTACAGTTCGTGTCTGTCGTCCTGTGGTCAGATCCCAGAATCTAACCTGTGGTTTATCATCCGCGCTAAATGATGCTAGCTGGTTGCCGTCAGGACTCAGCGCCGCACCGCCCTCGGTTGACAGGAACGCCGCTGCATTCACTCCCTGCATCGGAATCGCTCGAAGCTCACGTCCGCCCGTCACATCCCAAACTCTAACTGCATCACTCATTGTCACCAGTCGCCCATCAGGAGTGAATGCGATGAAGTAGACACCACCCATCGCCGCCGCCACCGAACCCTGCGAGGTCGTTAGAGTCTGCAACTCACGGCCGGTCGTCACATCCCAAATCTTGACCGTACTATCACCCGCGGCTGCCGCAATCATCCGGCTGTCCCGGCTGAACGTCACAAAGGGAGACATGCCAACCGCGCTCTGCGTACCTGAAGTTAGGTTGCGCAGCTCGCGACCGGTTGCCGTCTCCCAAAGCTTGATCGTACTGCTGCGAAATGTAGTCGTTGCGACCAGCTTTCCGTCGGGACTAAAAACCAGTCGCGTGGCGCCGAAGAAGTTGTTGTAGCCCGTCTGCAGCACCAGTTCCGGTTTCGCCTCGCGCGATTGCTGAGTAGAGCTCGCGTTACTGGTTGCGGGTCCGGACTGCACACCGAGCCCGCGGTCGTCGGGAGGAGTCGCGGTCGGCGTCTGTCCATAAGCGAGAGGGACAGCAGCGGTGAGGAGAAGCATGATAAAGATTTGGCGCGGAGCTGAGAGACGAGTGGGTGTGCGTTTTGATGATGTTCTCATGGGATTATTCCAGGACTGCTTTTTCAGATTAGTTAGATTGCCCTGCGTCAAATCAAGGAGGCGAGGGATTGGTTTGAATCTTAACCTTGCAATCTCGCTTGGGCGAGGTTTGGGGGAGCGCTGTAGTGTAACTCAACTTCCTCGCAGAGCACCGCTCAACTCTTTGGAGCGCTGGCAGCCTCTCGAGCTGCCAGGAGTCCCCTCTAGCGCTCGAAGCATTTGGGGACTTAACGCTTTCACGGTAAGGATGGGAAGCCAACGAGTGACATAGGTCAGGTCCCCGCACTCCAAAGGAAATGACCGTCCAAAGAGTGGACCGTTTGCAATGACCTGCTACAAGACTCAACTCGGACGCAAGCGCTCAATGAAATCGTGATAGGCCTTAACCTCGTTTCGAATGCGCTCGTCAGACCATCCCAGGTAACCTTGCGCGACGTTTGCCACCGCTTCAATAGCGTTCACGCCCAAAGACGAATTTAGTCCAACCATCGTGCGCCGCATCAAACAATCGGCGAGCGTCTTTGCTAACTCATGACGGAATACGAACACGATCTCGGCCCCGATCGCTCCCGTCTCAGTATCGAAAACACCCGCGAGGGAGGCATTGCCTTCGATCAATTCCGTAATCAGGGATGCACGTGTTCCGTAGATCCGCAGCATGCGGCGGCTTGTTGCTTCCGGCAAACCGCTGGTTCGTTCGAATTCTTTGCTGAACGCCGGAAAGTCAGGCACAGCTGCGCCGGGAAGCGCCACCTCGTCAGTTGTACATTTTTGCCTGCTGCGCCCGAGCCTCTGGCAAACCAGGTCGACTGTTTCCTCCGCTAGACTGCGGTAAGTCGTAATCTTGCCGCCCACGATCGAAAACAGATTTTTGCAGCGCGCGTGCTGCCGTATGAAGTGGCGTCGGGTGATGCTCTTTGCTTCCTTCTCGCCTGTCTGCGGCAGAGGTCGAACGCCCGAGTAAGTATAAAGAATCTTTGCTCGCGTGAGATTGGCACTCGGAATGACGCCGTTGGTTTCTCGTAACAGGTAATAGATCTCGTTTTGATCAATCGCGACATGATCAAGATCGCCCTGATAAGGAAGGTCGGTAGTTCCGATCAGATAGTGGTTGTTCCAGGGAATGATAAAGAAAGGGCGCTGGTCAGTGTCGGCTTCGATGTAGAGCGCACTGGCAGGCGCCCCGGTGAAAGGGGCCACGACGATGTGACTTCCCTTGGTCCCCCCAATCAAGCGCGACTCGACGTTCCCCTCGGGCGAAAGTGTCGAGAGCACCCGATCAACCCACGGCCCGGCTGCATTGATTAGAAGAGACGCGTGGGCAGTCGACTGTTGACCGTCAAGCTCACTGCGAAATTGCACGCCGCTGCAAACACCATCGCTCATAATAAATTTCTCCACTTGAGCGTAGGTCACAACGACTGCTTCATGGTCACGCGCCGAAAGTACGTTCTCAAGCACGAGCCGTTCGACAAACTCCACTTGGCCGTCGTAATAGAGTGCCGCGCCCACAAGGCCCTCTGGATTCAGTCCCGGCGCGCGCTCAAGCGCTTCCGCGCGCGAAAGCATGTGATGGTGCGGCAGGTTCTTGCCGAGAGAGAGGACATCGTAAGCGATCATTCCGGTACGCATTGTCCATGGACCCCGACGTGAGCGGTCATAAATCGGAATTAGAAGCGGCAGGGGCTTTACCAGATGCGGTGCAATTTTGAGCAGCGTTTCGCGCTCGCGAAGCGATTCGCGCACAAGACCGAACTCACCGTGTTCGAGGTACCGCAGACCACCGTGAATCAACCGTGTAGACCAACTGGAAGTGCCGCTGCCAATGTCGCCTTTATCCAGCAACAGCACCTTCAAGCCGCGCATCGCTGCATCACGCGCGATGCCGGCGCCATTGATACCGGCGCCGATGATGATCAGATCGAATGGAGGTGATGACATTGGTTGGCTTTGTCTTGGGACTTGGTCTTTGGTCTTTAGCCCGCACGATATAGTGCGCGATTCGCACCATCTCGGTTATCAATCCAGCTCACGCACCTCACTTCGAAAAAAGATAACCAAAAGATCATTATCTCAAGCTGAGACTTTCCTATTGTCCGCCGAACAGTTGGAGCGCAAAGCGCACAGGCACAGACTTTGCTTTTGCAAAAATCACTGATTAAGCCTTCGCAAAGCGACAGGCAACGAGCGTGTCCGATGGCTTAACTCTTCGCCACCGCGCTGTTGTTTTTACTCTCCGTGCGCGTCTGACGGTCAAAGATAAACAGTCAATTTCATAAGGAGCGTAGCTATGCGTTCTTCCCGACCTGTCTATTCCACGATTCTTTCCGTTCTGCTTACTCTCTTCACAACCCATCTTAGCGCCCGGGCCGCCGATGATGATGGCGAAGATTACGACGTGAAAGCGCGCGTTGTCCGCATCAGTCTAATCAAAGGCGAGGTCACTCTCAAACGTCTTGGCAATAAAGATTGGGAACCTGCACGTCTCAACTTTCCCCTGGTTGAAGGCGACACGCTCGCGACTGATCGCGATGGACGCCTCGAGATTCAGATCGACGCGCGAAACTTTGTGCGCGTCGGCGCCAGTTCCATGCTGCGAATTGTAACCCTGCGCGATGAAGGCGTGGCACTGAGTGTAATCGACGGCACTGCTTCCGTGCGCCTCACAAAGTTTGACAAGGATCATGAGTATTTTGAAATCGATGCACCGCAGACGACTTTAGCAGCTGAGAAAAATGGCCTCTATCGCGTCGACGTTCAGCGCAGCGGAGTCGTGCGCTTCACGGTCACCGGGGGCGGTCGGGCGCGTATCTATTCCGAGACGTCCGGTTTCGCGCTGCGCGATGGCCACGCCGCCGAACTCCTGAGCGAAGGCGCCGATGCCGGAGACTGGCAACTCCAGGCCGCGGCTGCGCGCGACTCATGGGACAACTGGGTCGACGATCGCGAACGGTATCTGGCGCAGCGGATGCGCTACGACACGCAGTACTACGACAACTACGTCTGGGGAGCTGAAGATCTTGACGCATACGGCAACTGGTCCTACGCCAACGACTACGGCTGGATCTGGCGACCCAGCGTTACCGTCATTAATAACTACAACGACTGGGCGCCTTATCGCTATGGTTATTGGACGTGGTGTCAGCCATACGGCTGGACCTGGGTCGGCTACGAGCCATGGGGTTGGGCTCCTTATCACTACGGTCGCTGGGTCTACTACGACAACTACTGGGCCTGGTGTCCGCGCAGTGAATACTACCGGCATCGCAGCTGGTGGCGTCCGGCGCTGGTCGCCTTTCATCTCTCAATCGGCAACAACGTCTCCTGGTATCCACTCTCCTATCACCATCGGGATCCGCGTGCGCGTTATTACCGCGCTCAGGATCGCCTAACTCCTCTCCGTAGGAATGAAATTGCCGGCCTGCGTCGCGCGAACCCGGCTTATCTGCGCGCGGTGACTTCACTGCCTGCGAATGAATTCGGCAACGACAATGTGCGGTTGAGGCCAGCTAGTGAACAGCTGGCGCGGCGGGCAATGAACGAAGAGCCGCTGCTCGGGGATCTACCCGTCAGACCGCCGAATGCTATTGGCGCTCGCGACTCCAACGGTGATCGCGGTTCGCAAATCATCGTCGCACGACCTGCTCGGGTGATGCCTGCAGTTGCGCTACCGGAGCGATCAACGGGCGCCACATTGCGCAAGCCTGGTGTAGCCCTCGATGACGATCTTCGCCAGAAACGCGTCTTCGGCAATCGTGATCCTCTTCCCCCGGCAGACGTCCGCGTTAACTCAACAACTCCGGAGGCACGTCCGACCGGAGCAGTCACCCGCGCGCCCCGCTCTGTTCCACAACCATTGCGAGAGCCAGGCGGCGAGGGTGATGCGATCCGCGCAAACGAAGGCAGCAAACCTGAACGCACGCTGCGACCGATGCCGGCACAAAGGGATGACGTGATCCAGCGTTCAGAAACAGATCGCAAACCTCATGTGCGGCCCACCGACGATGGTGACGCAGCGCCGCCAGAGCGTCGCTCCTCCCCAGTCAAACCGTCCGGCGTCGATAAGAGCGTGGATCGATCAGCCAAGCCTGACACCGAGCGTCCTGAACGTGTCTACCGCCCCGCTCCAGTAGAACGGCCGATGGAACGCGACAGGAATGAACGCCCGGAACGCATCGAGCGTCCGGAACGAAGGGAAAGTCCGCCGCCTCCCGCGCATACCTACGAGCCGCCTCCCGCGCGCTCGGAACCCGCGCCGCGCAATGAACCCCGTTCGGAACCTCCCGCGCGATCTGCACCGGCACCGCAAAAGTCGGAACCGTCAAACAAAGAAACTGCTCGACCTTCACATCCGAAAGAGGCAGACCCAGAGTGATCCAATAAGCGGAGTGACAATGCGAGTTTCACCCTTGTACTTGAAGTTAATGCTGCTGGGCGTCGTGGGTGGCGGCGTCCATCTGATAGCTCACAACGCCGTGGCTCAGGAGATCGAGTCACTGCGGCCGGATCTCAAACGAGCGCTCGCGGCTCAACAAACGCCTGGACGCCAGGCAAGACCCAACGGGTACATGCCGGATCGCTCGGCAGCTAGCAGGGTGCTGCGGCAACCTGGTCAGGTTTCGAATCCTGATTTGTCACGAGGCACAACAGCGCGCGTCGCGCGGCTTAGTCAGGAGCTGCCTGCAGCGGGCGCAATCGGCGCCGGTACGCCTTTGAGCCGAGTCTTGCATACCTCCCAGCTAAGCCTCCTTGATGACACGGGTACCAACGAACAACTAGTCGATCGCAACGGTGACCTGATCGCGGATGAACGCACAACGTTTGATTCGAGTGGGGGCTCCTTTGATATAGCGGTGGGCCAATCGGGAGCGCGGTACGAAGTCTTTTCGGGAACTCTCGGCAACACTCTCGTAGGTATCCTCAAGGTCGCTGTTGATACGAACGGCGACTTTCGCAGCGACAGTTCCAAAACCTATGACCTGCAACGCGACTACCGTTTGCCATCCGCGGCGGCTGTTGTCACCGGAAGATCCACTGCGGGTCGGGAGTTTGTGATTGTCTCTTCGAGTGGCTACTACAATTCTTCAAACCCAAACGATCCCAACAATGAACCGTCGCCAGGCGTCATCCTTTTGGTTCGCGATCCGAGCACGGGTGATCTCGATCCAACGCGCACACGAGAACTGGTGCGCGTCGGTGACAACCGCTTATACAACGCGAACGCTCTGGCTTTACTGCCGAACAATGACCTGCTGATCGCCGACTTTCATTCTGATGAATTGCGGATCGTGCGGGACACTAACGCTGACGGCATGCCGGACACGCTTTCGAACGTTCCTTACTACTCCTATCGATTCTCGAACGATGCGCCGCTTGGTGTGGCCGTCAACCCTCAAGGAATCGTCCTGTCGCATTCCGTAGGTAACGATACTGTGATGCTGGCGCTGTTTGACGACAACAGCGATGGCTTCGCCGACCGCGATGAGGTAATCATTGAAGGACTCTCGATCGACAACAACCTCTATCTCCACGGTCTGACAGTAAATCGCTTTGGCAGCATCTTTGTTATCGAAGATGCCAGCGGTTTACGAGACGGCGCGGAGGGCAACGGCGGAACGCCGCGCATCGACGCTTTTCCTGATCAGAACCAGGACGGGTTCCCGACCGACGGTCAGATCTTCGCGGTTGCTGATCACACTTCGGGTCTTGCTCTTTCCGGTTTGTCGTTCGGCGTGCCGTTACCAAACCCGATCGACCGGACCGACTTTTTTGTGCGGCAGCACTACCTGGATTTCCTGAGCCGCGAACCAGATCCTTCCGGGTACGCTGGATGGCAAGCCATCATCAACGATTGCGCCTCCGGCAACACGACGTGCGATCGGGTGCATGTTTCGGCGGCGTTCTTTCAATCACCCGAGTTTGGCGAGCGTGGTTATTTCGTCTACCGATTCTACTCAGTCAGCTTTGGTCGCAAGCCTGACTACACCGAGTTCATTCCAGACCTGGCGCGCGTTAGCGGCTTTCTCAACAGTGCCCAGTTGGAGGCGGCGAAGCTCGCCTTCGTCAATGACTTCATGACGCGCGCCGCCTTCGCAGCGCGGTACAACTCACTCAGCAACTCTCAATATGTTGACTTGCTGCTTCAGACTGCTGGGATTAATCCCGCGGCAAGGCAGTCGTGGATCGCCGCTCTGGACGCGCACACAATCACTCGTCAGCAGGTGTTACGAGGGATCGTGGAAAGCGCGGAAGTGAATCAGCGTTTTTACAACCAGGCGTTTGTGGTGATGCAATACTTTGGCTACCTGCGGCGAGATCCGGACGCTCTCTATTTGGACTGGATCCGGGTGCTGGATTCGACGGGAGACGCGCGGGGAATGGTGAACGGATTTGTGAACTCGCTCGAGTACCGGAACAGATTTGCGCAGTGAGTCTTTCAGACTCCGCATTCAGCATTCACAAGACCCTGTCCCCGCCCTCAGGTCCAGTGATAAAGATTCAAGCAAAGCATTGCGTTGGTGTTAGCACCAAAGGTGCGGCGCCTTCAGCGCTAGTTTAGGTTTTGTATCCCACCCTTTCAGGGCTTGGTACCTTCGTCGCCGAAGATCCAGGGGCGACGCTTCGCTTGCCCCTGGATCTCATATCGCCGCGCCTTCAGCGCTAATTTGGGCGTCCCCTTAACAGGCAATTGACTCCGTAAGAAGCGGGGACAGGGTCCCCTTCCCGAGTGCGCTATTCTTGCTTGCAACTGGCTATGGTGCTGCCATCTGATGTGATCTTTGACGACCGTCATTACTCTTTGCATCGATCCTCATTCATGACCGCGCAGCGCAGATCTACAGCTTTCGCAGGTACGCCAGCAACGCGGCCCGCTCTCCCGTTGTCACAAAGCCACGATCGATGTCGCGACCGTTCGACGAAAGAAGCGGCGGCAAGTTGGGCGGCGGATTGAGCCGCGCCACGCGCCGGAAGAAGGCGTCGTAGTGGTCCAGCACCTCTTCGAGCGTTGCCGCGGAGTTGTTGTGAAAATACGGAGCCGTCCTGCTGATGCCGCGCAATTGAGTGGGGTCCATCACGCCGAGGTCCGCGGGTTGGCCCGTGAGAAGGAGTCGTCCCGGGTCCGAAGTGGTGACGAATTGGAAGGAGCCGTCGGCGCGAGTGATGCGATACGTGCGCGCATTTCGCGCCAGTCGCTGCGGACATGGCGCATAGCCGTCCGTGGTCGGGCGTGGGCAGGAGGTAAAAATTTGGTGATAGCGGACGAGGGGACGCACGAACGTCGTCTCAGCCGTCGAGCCGCTCGGATGCAACGCACCGCCATGACATTGCGCGCAAGCGCGGTTGAAGACTACCTTTCCCTGCTGCTCAAGCTCGTTCAGTTCGGGATCTGGATCGGGGAACGGCGTCGAGCCGGAGAGGATCGCATCGGCCAGCTGTTCGACTCCTGGCGAAGAAAACAGCGTCTGCTGAAACGCTGCGAGGTCATCGAGCAAGCGCGCCGGCGGTTCAACCACCACCTGCGCATGCGCGAAGAATGCACCACGGGCTTGTTCCTGAAGCGTGCCGAAACGTGCATCGTGCTGGTAACCACCCTGCCGGTTAGGCCCATTGGGATCCTGGCCCATGATGGGCGGGCGTGGCACGCCCGGCGGCCAGATTGGCAAGACACCGTCCGGTCCAGTGATCGCGACATTGAGGACGGGCATGACGGCGCGCCAGAGATCGACCGAGGTCTCTTCGCTGGGCTGACCGGTGATTGGATTGATCAGCTTGACGTTCAGTGGCAGGGGCATCGTGACGCGAATGAGTCCGTTGTCTACCAGATTTGAGAAGTCGACCGCATTGTCTCCGTTGATGCGGAAGTCGTCGGCGTCCACCGGCCTGAAGAGTGGATCGTCAGCATTCTTGTTGTGCTGACGTTCCTCTTGGAGCGCATCGAAGCGGGCCCTTGCAGACGCGGGAGAGAGCTGGAAGCTATCCGATGGCATATGACAGTCCGCACACGAACGCCCGTTTCCACCGAGGTGTTTAAGTTTGCGGTCATTGAAGGCTTTACGACCTCGCACCACCGCGTCGCAAGGCCCCTCTTCGCAATTGAGTTCTATTGCTCCATTTCCTCTTGGATCCTGTGCCAGGCCGGTGTGCGGCATGACGGCGGCGATCACGCCGATGAGGGTAAATAAACTGAAAACAGCGACGACTGATTTCTTGAGGTTGTACATAGTCATTCTCCATTCCGAGACACTCATGACGTTGTAAAGCTTGTTGCTCCGTAAACAGATTTGCTGAGGCAAACTAATTGAACGCGCGGGCTTTGATTGCTGCTCTCACTTCTGTAAGCGGAATCCCACAGGGAAAGCGGCAACAACGGAGAGAAATTTTATTCCGGCCAAGTAGTGAACCACCGGAGGGTGTAGTAAATTGAGTGCCCGACAAAACAATTCCCGGGGAGGAGGTCCATGACCACAGACTCACCGGAAGAAGTCACCTTACTGCTCTTAGCTTGGAGCGAGGGCGACCACGCAGCCCTCGACAAGTTGGTGCCGCTGGTCTATGAAGAGCTGCACCATCTGGCTCATCGCTACATCAGTCGCGAACGGCCCGGCAATACGCTCCAAACTACAGCCCTGGCCCATGAAGCTTATCTACGCCTGGTTGATGCGAAGGGTGTGCGATGGCAGAACCGCGCCCATTTTTTTGCCGTCGCAGCCCGGACGATGCGGCGTATCCTGGTTGATCTCGCGAGGGCTAAACACAGTTTCAAGCACGGCGGTGGGGCACAGCAGATCTCACTCAATGGGGTTTTGGCTGCATCGTCCACTCGCGGGCCCGACATGCTCGCTTTGGATGAGGCATTGGGCCGGCTGGCAGCACTTAACCCGAGGCAGAGTCAGGTAGTGGAGTTGCGATACTTTGGCGGACTGACTGAGGAGGAAGTCGCCGAGGTGATCAAGATCTCACCCCGGACGGTGCGGTATGACTGGAGATTGGCGAAGGCTTGGCTGTACCGTGAGTTGAGCAGAGGAGCAGAGGATGACGCCTGAACGTTGGGAGCAAGTCGGTCAGCTCTATCAAGCCGCACTGGAATGGCGACCCGGCGACCGCACGGCCTTCCTGAGGCGAGCCTGCGGTGAGGACGAGTCATTGCGTCTGGAGGTTGAGTCGCTACTCGCCGCCGAAGAGGGCGCCGCAGATTTCCTGGCTGCAGGGGCGATTAATGACGCTGCCAAAGCGCTCGCAGAGGAGAAATCATTCTCGCCCGTGGGGAAACTGCTCGGCCATTACCAGGTGCGCTCGCTCCTGGGAGCGGGAGGGATGGGTGAAGTCTATCTGGCCCAAGACACCAAACTTGATCGGGCCGTCGCGCTGAAAATCCTGTCCGCCGAATTCGCCGCAGATAAAAATCGGATGCGCCGTTTCGAACAAGAGGCCAGGTCCGCGGCCGCCCTAAATCATGCCCACATCGCACACATCTATGAGATCGGGGAGGCGGAAGGCAAGCACTTCATCTCGATGGAGTACATCGAGGGCGAGACGCTGCGTAACAAGATTCACCGCGAAAAGACTTCGCTTCCCAAGCTTCTTAAGTATCTCGCCCAAGTGGCCGCGGGGCTGGCAAAGGCGCACGAGCGTGGGATTGTGCACCGCGACCTCAAGCCCGACAACATCATGGTCACGCGCGATGGCGACGCGAAGGTTCTCGACTTCGGACTGGCAAAGTTAGTTCAGCCACCGAAGCAGACGGGTGGTGGTGACGGAGTTCCGAGTGACGTCGTCACAGCCAAATTATCGCAACACTCAACACCGGGAATGGTGATGGGCACGGTCGGCTACATGTCGCCGGAGCAGGCGCAGGGGCAGGTGCGTGAGATAGACCACCGCTCCGACATCTTCTCCTTCGGTTGCATCCTCTACGAAGCCGCCACCGGGCTGCGAGCCTTCGAGGGGAAGGATGTGCTGGACTCGCTGCACAAGATCGTGTACGCGCCGACGCCGCAGATTAAAGACACCAATGCCGCAGCGCCGGACGAGTTGCAAAGGATCGTCCGCAGGTGTCTGGCGAAAGAGCCCGAGAAGCGATACCAGTCAATCAAAGATGTAGGCATTGAATTGGAAGAACTCCGGCAGGAGTTAAAGGGCTTTCCCGAATTTGAGCAGACCGTCCGACCGGCGGCAGGCGGCAGGTCGGTAAGCCGCGACGCGCAGGCAAAAACAGAGGGCGCTTACCCATCAGCAATCGGCACGTCGGAGATTGGAGCCTCGCGGCCCACATCAAGTGCTGAATATGTCGTCAGCGGAATCAGCCGCCATCAGCACGCGGCGCTGGCTGCCCTGCTGGTTGTAGCAGGCATCGCGGCGGTGAGTTGGTATTACTTCCACTCTCAAAACTCAAAGATCGCCATTCACTCCATCGCGGTCTTGCCTTTCACTAATGTGAGTAAAGACACGGACATGGAATATCTTTCTGATGGTATTTCGGAGAGCCTCATCAACAGTCTCTCGCAACTGCCCGACGTCAAAGTAATCGCGCGCAGTTCCGCCTTCAAGTACAAAGGCACAGAGGTTGACTTGAAGGAAGTGGCGAAAGCATTAGGCGTCGAAGCCATTCTAACCGGAAGGGTCACACAGCGCGGCGAGAACCTATCGATCAGCGTCGAACTTGTGAATGCCAGCGACAAGACGCAGATGTGGGGCGAGCAGTACGACCGCAAAGCAACTGACCTGCTCGCCGTGCAGTCGGAGATTGCGAAGCATATCGCTGAGAAGTTGCGGCTGCGTTTGAGCGGCGAGGAGCAGAAACAACTGACGAAACACTACAGCGATAACGTGGAAGCGTATCAGGCTTACTTAAAGGGGCGCTTTTACTCGGACAAATCGACGGAGAGTGGATTAAAGAAGGGCATTGAATATTTTAATCAGGCTATTGCAATAGATCCAAATTACGCGTTGGCCTGGGCCGGATTGGCTAACGGTTACTGGGAAGACAGTGACATCCACGTCGCGCCCCATGATGTGATGCCTAAAGCGAAACATGCCGCTATGAAGGCGATAGCGATAGATGATACGCTCGCCGAAGGTCACGCAGCGCTGGCCATTGCGCTCACGGCGTACGATTGGGACTGGCCAAACGCGGAAAATGAATTTAGGCGGGCGATTGAACTCAGCCCGGATTACCCTACGGCACATGCTAACTACGGTTGGTATTTGTCGTTGATGGCGCGGACCGAGGAAGCCATAGCAGAATCGAAGCGAGCCACTGAGCTTGATCCGCTCTCTACCGACTACAACCATAATCTTGGCCTCGCGCTTTACAGGGGGCGCCGACCCGATCAAGCTGTAGCACAATTTCGAAAGACGCTGGAGCTGGATCCTAACGACTGGATAACGCGGACCAACCTTGGTTGGGCGCTAATCAGCCAGGGCAAGTTCACCGAGGCCATCACTGAGCTGCAACGGGCGAGGCAAATAGATGATAATCACTATGTGCTCGCAGGGCTCGGACAGGCCTATGCATTGTCCGGAAACAGAAGCGGGGCGCTTAAGGCGATAGAGCAAATGAAGGAATGGTCAAAGCGGCGTTACGTCTCGCCGCATAGCATTGCGCTCGTCTACGCCGGTCTCGGAGAGAAAGATCTGGCTTTCGAGTGGTTGGAGAAAGCGATTGAGGCGCGCAGTGAACATATGGGTTGGTTGAGAGTTGATCCAAGAATGGATCCTCTGCGCTCCGATCCAAGATTCACTGCCCTCGTCCGGCGTATCGGCCTTCAATAACGAACAATAGAAAGGCGGCCGTGGTGTTGAAAGTCTCGGAAGCAACTATCGAAACGTGACTGGAGATTTGCTAGAGCGTGGTCTATCGCAGACTTCAGCAGGAATGACTTCAGAGAAGCGCAAGCGTCTCGAAAAGATCGAAGATTTCAGTCGGACCTAAGAACTCTTTGGATCGATCCTTAAGCGTGGCAGAACGCGGGGTTGCCCGTCGATTTCAGAAACCGTCTCGCCAATTCGCTTAGCGCCCAGACGGTGATAGAAATCCTCAGCATTAGGATCGGAAGAGATCTCTACGGCGGATAGTTTCATCTCCGAAGCGCGCTCCATCGCATTCAGAAACAGTTCCTTCCCAACGCCTTTCCCGATGTGCTTCG
>JBDTYQ010000016.1:0-59535 GCA_040005515.1 bacterium | reverse complement strand
CACAACTGGCACACAGACCGTCCCTTTTTTATATGTGCTCGTTCGTTATGCGTTTGCTGGGTCACCCGCTAATTTGATGATTACCGGTTTCCCCTCCTAAGAGGCGTGTAATAAAGCCCTGAATCCACATCGGCGCAAACACTGCCCTGAGCAGCTTCAATGAACTGCATAGCTATTGACCCTGTCCAACACTAGATGTAGAGTCGCGCCACTCGCGTCGGTTCACAGGCTGGCGTTCAGAGCTTGCACCCGCTGCTCTCCTGACCAACCTTCCCACGCTTTCGTGCGCTGCGGTGCGGACGCAGCCTAAAGCAAAAAATTCTCCACCGGATCGGCGCACGCTGGAAAGTCTCTGTCACCGCTCGTCTCGGCTCCAGCGGTTCTCACAAGCGAGAAACAGGAATGTTACAAAAGGGAGGAAACAGACAATGCGCATACCTCAAATTATCTTTGCGTCGTTAGCAGTTGCCCTATTGTGTATCGGCTCAGCCACGCTAGCACATGCCGATACTATAACGTTCACCGGCAGTCGTGAATTTAGCGGCGGGACAGGGCCCGTTCCTAATCCAGTCCGATGCGGCGCAGCCCCCCCGAATTTCTTGGTGAACAACCCCCCAGGCATAGGGACTTCCAACTTGGGGTCGTTCACCTCAACAGAGAGTGGCTGCCAAAACAACGCGACAGGCAACGTCTTCGACGGCCTGTTTACGTTCGATTTCGGCGGCGGCAACACTTTCTTCGGCACCTACGTGGGAACGCTCGTTGGGATTCCGCCGCCACCACCCCCACCCGGAACAGTTTTGTCCGTTTCACTTACGTATACGCTAACGGGTGGAACGGGTAGCTTCGTGAACGCCACTGGAAATTTCTTGGGCACCGGCACGATAACCTTAAACCCTCCCCCCATCGGCAATAGTTCCCACATTGACATCCGGGGGACGGTCAACACCATCCCGGAACCAATGACGCTCGTCCTACTCGGGACAGGTTTAGCGGGAGTCGCGGCGAAGGTGTGCAGACGACGCAAAGCTAATCGCACCACAACGTAAGTCGTAGGCTGTAAGTCAGAAGCCTAAACAGGCGCACACCCGCGAGCATTGACGCTCGCGGGTGTGTAGGCGCTTAATACAGTGAAGTGATTTCGGATGTTCAGTGGACAGGAAGAAGTCTAATCTTGTGTCATCAAAAATGCGGATGAGCCCTTTAACTCGGGCTCCTAGCCGCTGACGAGCACATTAAGATCGTAAGCGAGCGCCTGGGCCACTCAACAACTTGACTCACACTAGACACCTACTCTCACGTCCTGTCCAACATGCAGCAGAAGACCTCCGACAAACTTGAGGCCATGCTCTATAACAAGACAGGAACTTAGAGCGGCGCTCATCACCATCATCAGTTTACCGCCTCAGTCAGGGTTTCTGTGTCGTTCTTTGTCGCCAGACGTTTCAACTCCACTTCGATCATTTTGTTCTGAGCGCATTGAAAGTCTACTGTTCAAAACGGGGAGTTAGGATTCTAGGTTTCTTATATATGTTCAGACCCGACAAACAGAGCGGTTTCGGAGGCCATTCTTTCACGTTGGCAGACTATAGGCACACAATAAGAAAAGAGCGATCATGTCGCAGTGGATCACAATCGCTCTAACTGTTGACGCTACTTGGTGCCGAGGGCGGGAGTCGAACCCGCACGCCCTTACGGACAACGGATTTTAAGTCCGTAGCGTCTGCCATTCCGCCACCCCGGCACGTCCGCAAAAATACCACGCGAGCCTTTGAGCCAACAAAGGCAGAAGACAGGAGGCAGGAGGCAGAATCGAGAGATCCCTCACTTCATTCGTCGAGCTGCTCTCTTTGGCAGCGTTATCTTTCTCCCACCCCAACGGGATGTTAGAATCTCGCTACTCCCATGAGCCGCGAAGATCCAATGACCGAAGAACAGCAAGTCTTTCTCGATCACATCCAGAAGCAGGGACTCAAGCGCACCGCCCAACGCGATCTGATTCTGGATGTTTTTCTGCGTATCGAAGAGCACTTGTCCAGCGAAGACCTTTACCGGCTTGTGCGACAAGAAGACCCGACTGTGGGACAAACCACGGTTTACCGCACTCTAAAGTTGTTGACGGAAGCCGGACTTGCGCGCGAAGTTCGCTTCGGCGACGGCATCACTCACTACGAACACAACTACAAACATCAGCATCACGACCACATGATCTGCTCATCCTGCGGCAGGATCATTGAGTTCTATTCTGCCGAGCTTGAGGCGATTCAGGATGCGATGGCGGCAAAGCACAAGTTCGAAGTTCAGGAACACCTCCTAAGAATCATCGGACTTTGTGCGCAGTGCGGGCGAGAAAAGCGAGAAGCGGAACGGCAAGTGACTACGGCTGCTCAGCGGCTAAAGCTCGCCTCTGCCCGAGGGGCTAAATGAATCAAGAGATTGAGATCAGGCGAGGGGCATCAACGAGCAGGCGGAGACGAAGCGCGACAACAGCGCTCAGCGGCCTCGTGATACTTGGGGCGGCGTGCTTATTGACGGCATGTCCGAAGGCAGACGGTCCGAACCCCCCGCGCGTGAAGATCGGAGAACATCCCGTGGCAACAACACCCGCGCCACTCACAGTGCCTTTCAACGGCGAAAGGGCAATGGACCATGTGCGCAAACAGTTGGACATTGGACCGCGAATACCAGGCTCCTCCGAGTTAACCAGGACACGCGACTACATTATTAATGAGTTGAAGGCCTACGGCACCGCAGTCTCAACCGACGAGTTTGTTGCAGCCACTCCCATGGGCGACAAGAAAATGGTTAACATCACCGCGGAAATTCCAGGCGAGTCCAAAGATGTGATCATTATCTCCAGCCACTACGACACGAAGTATTTCAAAGACATGCAATTCGTCGGAGCAAACGATCCTGCGGCCTCGGTTGGAACTCTGTTGGAACTCGGACGCGTGCTCGGCGGGAATCCGAAACCGAAGTTGACCTATCGCCTCGTGTTCTTTGATGGCGAGGAGGCTTTCTGCGAAGGCTGGGATGATTGCGGAAAACCTGACTCGCCTGACAATACTTACGGCAGTCGGCGTTACGTTTCAGAACTGCGTCGCAAGAACGAACTCGACCGCGTTCGTGCGCTGATCCTGCTCGATATGATGGGATACAAGGATCTGGAACTGGGCCGCGATACGATGAGCACGAAATGGTTGCAAGACATCCTCTGGCAAACTGCGAGTGAGTTAGGTTACAAGAATTACTTTGTCGATCGGCCCGAAGGCGTCGGCGGCGACGATCATGAACCATTTCTCCGAGCGGGGATCGATTCAGTCGATCTGATCCAGTTGAATGGGTATCCCTATTGGCATAAGCCCGATGACACGTTGGATAAAGTTTCGGCGAAGAGCATGAAGATCGTTGGAGACGTCGTTGCAGCAAGCCTGCCGCACATTGAAGATCGGCTGCAAACCAAAGGTCGGTAGGCCTGCTACTCTAATGTGCTCGCGACATCGATGAGAGAATCGCTTCTATTGAGACAGGCGCTGAGCCTGTCTGATTTTATTTGCAGACCAGGCACGGAGATCAAAACCACCAGATGAAACGCATAGCGGTAATTCCAGGAGACGGTATCGGGCCCGAGGTCTTGCGCGAGGCTGTTCGCGTGCTGGAAGCTCTGCGCGAGTCTCACGCGGTCGAACTGGAGTTGGTACATTTCGATTGGGGTGCGGACAAGTATCTGCGCGAAGGTGTCAGTCTGCCTCCAGATGCCTTGGAAATGCTAACGAACGAATTCCAGGCGATCCTTGCAGGCGCCTTTGGCGATCCGCGGGTGCCGACCAACCAGCACGCGGAAGACATTCTCTTAGGGATGCGGCGTGGCCTCGATCTCTATATCAACCTCCGGCCCGTGCGGTTGCTTGATGCGCGACTGACACCGCTGCGAGATCGGAAAGTTGAAGATATTGATTTCGTCGTGTTTCGTGAGAACACTGAAGGAGCCTATTGCGGAGCGGGAGGATTTTTAAAAAAAGGAACGCCCGATGAGATCGCAACGCAGGACGAGCTAAATACACGTCGCGGGGTGGAGCGAATCGTTGTTGCCGCTTTTGAGTACGCGCGCGTTAACGGACGCAAGCGCGTAACGATGGCTGACAAGTCGAACGTGCAGCGCTTTGGGGGTGATCTTTGGCAACGCGTATTTCGTGAAGTCTCGTCACGTTATCCTGAGATTGAGGCGAATCATCAATACGTCGATGCGATGGCGATGTTCATGGTGCTCAATCCGGCCCAGTACGACGTGATCGTCAGCAACAATCTGTTTGGCGATATCTTGACCGACCTGGGAGCGGCGATTCAGGGTGGACTCGGTCTCGCTGCTTCCGGAAACATTCATCCCGGCAAAGTTTCACTCTTCGAACCCGTGCACGGAAGCGCGCCACCGTTGGCTGGTAAGGGTGTGGCGAATCCCGTTGGCGCTATTCTCACTACTGCGATGATGCTGGAATACGTCGGTTATCCCGAGGCGAGTGAAGCAGTCGAGCAGGCGGTTCGCGACGCAATTAATCATGACGAGACGACGACGGATCTTGGTAACAAGCTTTCTACCGAACAGGCAGGAGAAGCAATCCGTCGGCGGTTGACTCAAGCCCGCGCAAGAACCAAGACAACCTAACATCATCAGGCGCTTCCTTGCTTTCACCACAACTCACAGCCGAGATCATCGCCATCGGGTCCGAACTGCTTCACCCCGATCGCACGGATACCAACAGTCTCTGGCTCACTGAAAAACTCAACAGCATCGGCATCGAGGTCATGCTGAAGACTATTGTCGGCGACGATGATGCGCGGCTTGAAGAGACGATCAAGGACGCAGCCAAGCGTTCCAGAGTCGTGATCACAACAGGCGGGCTGGGACCAACGGAAGATGACATTACCCGTAAGGTGGCGGCGCGGGCTTTAGGTCGCAGACTGATTCTTGATGAAGTTGTGCTTGAGGAGATTCGCAAGCGCTTCTTGAGTCTTGGACGTCCGATGCCTGAACGCAACTCTCGCCAGGCGATGGTGATTGACGGAGCTACCGTCCTTGATAACCCGAATGGATCGGCGCCAGGTCTGTTCATAGAGCATCAAGGGACTGCAATCGCGCTCTTGCCGGGACCGCCGCGCGAGATGAGACCGATGTTCGAGAACCACGTTTTGCCTCGACTCGTCGAACAGGCAGGCGCTGTGCGCGTGGCCCGACGCGTGATGCGCGTGGCCGGACTCGGTGAATCGGCGGTGGACGAGAAGATTGCGCCGATCTACCTGCAGTACACGAATCCCCAGACAACTATTCTTTTCAACAAGAGTGAAATCGAGATTCATCTCACTGCACGCGGTCGGACCGAAGCCGAAGCTGAACTTTTGCTGGACGATTTATCGGAGAAGCTAGAGGAGCGTCTCGGGCATTCAGTCTTTTCGTTTCGTGGCGAACTGATGGAAGAGATTGTGGGCATGCGCTTGAGTGTGACGGGATACACCCTCGCTGTAGCTGAAAGTTGTACAGGAGGGTTGATCGCTGAACGACTGACCGAGGTGTCAGGTGCTTCGAAGTATTTCCTCGAGGGCGCTGTCACATATTCAAACGAAGCGAAGATTCGAACGCTGGGCGTCAGTCAGGGGCTTCTGCGGAAGCATGGTGCAGTGAGCGGCGAGGTCGCCGAAGCGATGGCTGAGGGCATTCGCAAACGGGCCGGAGCCGATTTCGGACTTGCAGTCACGGGAGTAGCCGGGCCCACGGGCGGCGGCGAAGAAAAGCCTGTGGGACTTGTCTATATTGCTCTCTCGAGCGAGACCGGGACCGAACATCGGAAGCTCATGCTGCCGGGCGACCGGCATCTGATACGGTGGCGCGCCTCGCAAGCCGCGCTTGATCTGCTGCGGAGGCGATTGATCTGACCGCACAAAACTCCTTGCAGACTTTCTCCTTGCCACAGTCTTTTCACGAATCCGCCTGACTATTCATAAGTGCTGCCTTGTACGCGCTTTTGAATGATTGCTATAGTCTTCGTTTGCCTTTAGCTCGCGTTTTGTCGCTGTGTGCAGTAGCTAATGATAAAGGTCTTGCTGTTGATGATCGTTGCCTATTTGCTCGGCTCAGTGCCGTTCGGATATTTGATCGTTCGAGCGCGGTTGGGGGCAGATGTTAGGGAAACCGGCTCAGGGGGAACCGGAGCGACGAACGTATCGCGAAAGGCCGGAAAGCTCTCCGGTCTGTTCACGCTGGTTCTTGATGCAGTGAAAGGCGCTTCGGCGGTATTGTTCGCCGCTTGGATCCTGAAACAAGTCGGAGGAGTACCGAAAGTTGATTGGTGGGTAGGACTGGCGGCTATGTTCGCGATTCTCGGCCATATGTTTCCAGTTTGGTTACGCTTTCGCGGTGGCAAAGGAGTGGCGACGGGCATGGGGATATTTTTGATGGTCGCGCCGATTGCGTTGTTAGGAGCGGCCGTAGCTTTTCTCGTGATTGTTTGGACAACGCGTTACGTTTCACTTGGGTCGATCGTCGCCGCGTGTTCAATCCCAGTCTTCGTCATCCTCCAGAATGCTTTTATTCGCCCCGTTGAATCAATCGCCGCCGTGATCGGCACGGCGCTCGGTGGAGCCGCCTTGATCGTATTTGCGCATAGACAGAACATCGCAAGGCTGATTCAGGGAACCGAGAACAAGTTTGCCTGAATGAAACGAGTCGCAGTTATCGGTGCGGGAAGTTGGGGTACGGCGCTCAGCGTGGTTGCAGCACGCGCGGGACATCAGGTGCGATTGTGGTCGCGGAACGCAGAGGTTGTCGAAGAGGTAAACCAGCAGCATCTGAATTCGATCTATTTGCAGGACGCTACGCTTCCGGATGATGTTCGAGCGACGAGTGATACTTCCGAGGCACTCGAGGGAGCCGAGCGCGTAATTATCGCGACTCCTTCTCATGCGGTGAGGGCAGTGTTAGGAACGATGGTGGGCGCAATTGATCCGAATGCGATCATTATTAGTGCCACCAAGGGCATCGAAATTGAAACCGGCAAACGCGTTTCACAAGTTGTTGAGGAAGTCGCTGGGGATAAATTTTCTCCAAAGTTTGTCTGCCTATCCGGGCCATCGTTCGCCAAAGAAGTAGTGGCTGGGCACCCGACAGCGATCGTCGCGGCCAGCGTGGATGTGGAATTGAGTCGCATAGTTCAGACTGACTTGAGTATCGAGAGTCTGCGGATCTATACGAATGATGATCTGGCCGGCACTGAACTAGGTGGTTCTATAAAAAACGTGATGGCCATCGCTGCGGGAATGGTTGCTGGCTTGGGGCTTGGATCGAACAGTGTGGCTGCCTTAATCACGCGCGGCCTGGTAGAGATGAGCCGGCTGGCCTTGAGTCAGGGCGCGAGACTGGAAACCATGATGGGGCTGGCGGGTTTGGGTGACCTGGTCCTTACGTGCACCGGCAGTCTTTCGCGCAACCGTTTTGTGGGTCACCAGCTAGGGAGCGGTCGCAGTATCGCTGACATCACCGCAGGGATGAAAGAGGTTGCTGAGGGCGTCAATACAACAAAAGCGCTGAAACGACTCGCTAGCCGGCTCGGTGTCGAGATGCCAATCACGGAAGAAGTCTACGCCGTCCTTTATGAAGGGAAGACTGCGCGCGACGCCGCGATCGAATTAATGAATCGGCCTTTACGCGGTGAATTCTAAAAGGGGACTTCGCTTAAGATCCTAATGGCGAATGCGAAAGAAGAAAAACCGCTCGCTGCGAATCGTTCCGCGTTTCACGAGTATTATATTTCAGATAAGTACGAGGCGGGGATTGCCCTGACGGGTACTGAAGTGAAAAGCGTGATGGGCGGGCGAGTGCAATTGAAAGAGTCGTACGTCGCAGTCCGCGACGGCGAAGCATGGTTGTTCAATGCACATGTCTCGCCTTATTCTCACGGAAATAGGGAGAACCACGAACCGCTACGAACGCGCAAATTACTGCTTCACAAACGCGAAATCGCGCGACTGGACGAGGCGGCAGCGAGGGATGGAATGACCTTGGTAGCAACTCGAGCTTATTTGAAGAACGGCCGCATTAAGATTGAGGTCGGGGTTGCACGAGGCAAGAAGTTACACGACAAACGCGAAACCGAGATGCGACGCACTGTAGATAGAGAAACGCGGGCGGAACTCAAGGAACGCAATCGCTGAAGAGAAATATTGAGGGAGCACAAGACTAATGAATGTTGAAGGAACAACTGGTCGTTACCATGAAATCGATGCGCAGGCTTTGGCGATTGCAGTCTTCAAAGATGAAAAAGCCGATCAAGGGTTTCTTAAAGACCTCGATGATGCGACCGGCGGAGCGATTAAGTCGGTAATAGATTCCGGCGAGCTGAAAGGCAAAGAAGGTGAAACGGTGTTCCTTCACCTTCCTGGCAACAAGGGGCTAAAAGCGCAACGCTTGCTCCTCATCGGCGTGGGCGACAATGCAGACTATCGGGCCTCACAGGTCTCCCAACTAGCTGGAACAGCGGCGCGTTTCCTTCGTGGCAAGCACGTAAAATCGCTGGCCATCATCCCGCGCTGTGAAGGCGATCAGGCGACCAGCGCAGCCGCTGCAGTTGAGGGCGTCTTCATCGGCATCTTTGAACTCGATAAGTATCGCACCGTTGACAAGGAAGAAAGAGTAATTGATCGCGTTGTAATCGTAGCTGAAGGCGGAGACAAGAATGCCGTCGCGCGCGGTGTGACGCGGGGACAGATCGTCGGTGAGTCAGTCAACTTCACGCGTGATCTGGCAAATGAACCGGGCGCCAATATGACGCCCAGCGACATGGCCGACCGAGCGAAGGAGATCGCGCAACAGTTCGGGCTAAGTATTGATGTGCTCGATCAGGCGCGGATGGAAAAAGAAGGCATGGGTTCCTTGTTGAGTGTGTCGCGCGGTTCTGAGCAACCTCCGAAGCTGATCATCCTGAAGTACACGCCTGCGAAAGTGGACAAGAAGGCAACCGACCTCCTGGCCTTTGTGGGAAAGGGAATTACGTTTGACTCCGGCGGGATCTCTCTGAAGCCGGGCGAAAATATGGAACTCATGAAATACGACATGACCGGCGGCGCCACCGTTATGGGGGCGATGAGGGCGATTGCGCAATTGAAGCCATCAATGTCGATCCTGGGAGTCGTACCCTGTTCAGAGAATTTGCCTTCCGGTAAGGCAACCAAACCCGGCGATGTAGTGCGCGCAATGACAGGTAAGACGATCGAAGTGATCAACACCGATGCAGAAGGACGGCTGGTCCTTGCTGACGCCATTGCCTATGCGAAGAAACTGGGCGCCACTCAGATTATCGATATGGCTACGCTCACCGGGGCAGTGTCGATCGCATTGGGCGATGTGAACACAGCCGTGCTCGGCACAGACCAAAAACTAATCGATGAGATCATCGGGGCAGGCAAGGAAGTGGGCGAAAAGTTTTGGCAGCTTCCGCTCGATAAGGAATATTCCAAGCAGATTAAATCTGACATTGCAGACATCAAGAACGTCGGCGGGCGCAAAGCCGGGACTATCACAGCAGCCGCGTTTCTAAAGGAATTTGCGGATGGAATTTCCTGGGCCCATCTGGATATTGCGGGCACCGCGTGGGGAGACGAAGTGAAGCCCTATCGCGCGAAGGGACCGACGGGCGTGGCCGTGAGAACGCTCATCAATATAGTGAAACGCATGGAGAGCGCGGGTGCCAAAAAGTAGGAGTGCTCTTAAGTCTGTCTGAAGCTCGTTGTGCGCAATCGTAGACAGACCTCTGTCATCAGAAGTTCACACAAATTCTCGGTGGAATACTCAAGAGTCCCGTTTTGCGCGTGATTCGTTTCATTCCTTCTTGGGCATGTTATTTGTTTGGTGACGGTCAATTGCCAGAGGCGCGGTGCCACTCACACAACGTCCTCGCCCCCCTCGAAGGCCGCTCGAGGAATTACGAGCCGCCCCTCTGGCGCCCCACCAATCCCAGTGGTTTCCTTTTCCTAACAAACCTCGCTCATTTCCAGCCTTTAGCGACACGCCGGAACAATTGCCAGTGGTGTTATAATTTCATCTGCGAGGGGATTCGTTGCCCCGAACGCCACTTTCCGTCGTGGGCTTTTGAGGTTGTAGGCGCCGTGACTGACTACTACAAAATTCTGGGAATAAAGCGGTCGGCCTCGAGCGCGGACATAAAGTCTGCGTATCGCAAACTGGCGCGACTGCGGCACCCGGACGTCAACCGTGATTCTGAGAGCGCAGCGCGGGAATTCGATCTCCTCTCCAAGGCCTACCACATTCTCAGTGATCCCAGGGAGCGGATTCATTACGACGACCAGCTGAACTCGCACAATGGCGATACGAACTCGATCCTGAATTCCAATAACCCGCACGCGCGGCGCGCCCGCAATTTGGCGGTGCAGGCGAAGTGGGATCGTGTAGTCGATGAAGTGCTGGAACGCGACAGGCAAGAGACTCGCGAGCGACAGCGAGCGGTGTTCACGACGGTAAGCTTGTTCCTCTCCACCTTCATCATGGCGCTCATGAGGCCGCCGCTCTGGCAGGTGTTGGGTTACGTCGGCAAATCAATTGTACTGACGCTCTTTGTTATAGGCGTCTGGCATCTGGCGACGCGGTTTCGTGAGTATTTCAATTACTATACCTACACTCCGAAGCCGATTCAGGACACACTCATGGGGTCGGGCGATCAACCCGAGCAGCCGTTCACACGATTTTCCGCCTATACGTTCCTGCTGGGTGGTTACGCACTAAGTGTCGGAGCTGGCTTGTTCATTGGCTGGCACACCCAGGATTTTTTCAACGACATGATGCTGGGCTTTGAGCACCGGGTTCACCTCGTTCAGAGCAACGTAGCATTCTTCCTGTCTACGGCGTTGTTGACGCCTGATCTGTTAATCTACCCTCCCATTGCTGTGCTGATTGTCGACAGCATGCAGGCTTTAACGTCGCGAATGGACTAAACGGAACTAGCTTCCAAACAAATCGCGCTCTCGAAAAGGATGACAATGCAACAGCGTTTGAATTTCAGGTATGGCCCGGCCTGCGCCCGAGGCATTTTTTTTCTGTTTCTCATCAGCACGCCCGTTCACGCGTTTCCACAGCAACGAAACCTGACCCCGCTCCAGCTCGACATCCAAACCCAGGTTAGCCGGCTCAGTTCTGCCGAGGTCGAAGAGAGACGCGACGCAGTAATGCGATTAGGAGCGCTGCGCCATGCAGAGGCATCGCGCGCAGCCGTAGGGGCTCTGCACGATGCCGCGTCGATAGTTCGTGCGACTGCTACTGCTGCAGTTCTCTGGCTCCCAGCAGATGAGAGCGCGATCGCACTGATTCCGTTGTTGAGCGATAAGGACGAATTCGTGAGGCAGGAAACCGCCTATGCCTTGGGCCGGACGAAAAGCAGGAGCGCGGCGCCGACTCTCATTGAACGGCTCGCTAGCGATCAATCAGATGGAGTGCGCGGTGCTGCCGCAATTGCTCTCGGTCAAATCGGAGATGATGCTAGCGTCATTTCGTTAGTCCAGGTTTTGCGCCCGAACAGCGCTGTCGCCTCGGGTAAGAAATCCAAGAAGAAAAAGAAAATCGAAAATGCGTTAGTGCTTCGAGCTGCCGCTCGCTCCCTGGGGCTGATCGGAAACCGAGCGGCTGTGCCGGCCCTGTTGAGCGTCGTTGGAGATGACAAGGGTGAGGACGATGTCAGGCGTGAAGCCGCGACCGCGCTGGGGTTGATTGGTGACCCGAGCGCGTTACCAATACTTAAACAGTTGCAGACTTCGCAGGATCCCGCGCTTTCTTTGGCTGCGTTTGAAGCTGTGCTTAAGATTTCGAACCGCATTACCCAGCGCTCCTAGCTCAGAGTCAGGGACATAAAAAAGCGCCGCTCACGTTGTGTGAACGGCGCTTTCCTTTGCTCCTCCCCGGCTATTAGCTTTCGCTTTTTTCGCTCCGGCTCTGTCCCTTCTTTGCAGCTTTTGTAGCTTGGGGTATCGGCAGGCCGACGCCGCCGGACAGCGATTCAATTACTTCAGGTGGCTCAATTGGTTTCGCGATCTCGTGAATCAAGGCACCGCCAGAGCTCTTCGAGAAGATCAACTTGTGAGTCGTTTCATCGACGTCTACATGCACTAGATCGCCGAGGCCGATCTGTCCGGTGGCGACCAGGTTTGACAGAGGATAGACGAGGAACCGTTCCACGGCTCTCTTCAAATGGCGCGCACCATATTTGAAATCCAGGCCTTCCTTCAACAACATGTCCTTGGCTGTCTCAGAGCACTGGAACACGAACTTCGTACCGGCGGATAGCATGATGCGATCCTGAACCCCCTGAAGTTCCAGGTCGAGAATCTGACGCAGGTGATGTTCTTTCAAAGAACGGAAGACAACCACTTTGTCGATCCGATTCATGAACTCAGGTGAGAACTTTCTGCGCGCCGCTTCGACAGCTGTACGATAGATCTTCTGATCAACTTCGGTGTCATTCGGATTCTTTGCACCCTTCGCAGGCGCGAAACCTATGCCACCGGAAATCAATTCGGACATCTCTCTGGCGCCCAGGTTAGAAGTCAGGATGACCATCGTCCGAGAGAAGTCCACACGCCGGTTGTCGCCGAGCGTCAAAGTTGCTTTGTCGAGAATGCCCAGCAATAACTGCCAGAGACTGTCCGAGGCTTTTTCAATTTCGTCGAAGAGGACGAGAGACAGCTTCAGATCGTCCGTGTGCATGCGATCGAGGTTCTCCTGCGTAAGCATTGGAGAAGTTTCGCGATGACCGAGGTATCCCGGAGGCGAGCCAATTAATTTGGCAATTTCGTGCGAGTGCTGAAACTCCGCGCAATCGATCTTAACAATCGCGTTCGAGTCGCCGTAGAGAACTTCTGCGGCTGCCTCAATCACTCGCGTCTTTCCCGAGCCGGTAGGTCCCAAGAAAAGCATCGTGCCGATCGGGCGGTTAGCAGGATTCATTCCCGCGAGGAAAATCTGATAGAGCCCGCTCATGCGGCGCACGGCGCGTTCTTGTCCGACGATGCGGGCGTAGAGACGCTCTTCGAAGTCTTGAGCGAGTGGGCTCTTCTGGTCAGGATCAAGAAAGACTTTATCCATCGTGTCGTTGGTGGTTTCCATTTCCATTTCAGCAATCATGATCGTTCTCCTCAGACCGCACAGAGTGTTTTCGCCACTCTATCTTTCCGGCCGTTACAGGCCGCGCGACCCTCTCTATTGCAAGGAACGATCCGCTCTTAGGATTGATGCGGAAAATTAATTCTTGGTTCGCCACATCAAAATGACGAACAGTACGGTATCTAGAACACAATGCTATATATACGACACAGCGCCAAATGTCATCACAAAATATTGTGCAAAGTCTAAGAAGGCTGAGGATTTAGCCAGACGTGGAGTTTCGCATATCTGACATTTCATGTCAGAGCACAACTGACAATATCTGTTGCGAGCGCGCTAACAATCTTTTCGAACGAAGAGTTTTGCACCTTTTAAGCGAGTGACTCACCAAAAGGTTTCCTGCGAAAAGGACTGCTGAAGCAGCCAATAAAATCGTCGGACGATGTCTCGGCTGCTCCCAAGAAGAATGGATTAATCGTAGTACTCAAGTCCCAGGTGTGTGATCAAGTCCTCGGCGCGCAAGTGACGCAAAGTGTTCTTCAGCTTCATCAGCTGAATAAAGATATCGTGCTCGGGATAGAGTCCCGGGGCCGACTGTGGTGACTTGAAGTAGAAGGAGAGCCACTCCTGAATTCCTTTCATGCCGGCGCGTTGAGCGAGGTCAAGAAACAGCGCCAGGTCTAGAACAATCGGTGCGGCAAGAATCGAGTCACGGCAGAGAAAGTTGAGCTTGATCTGCATCGGATATCCCAACCATCCGAAGATGTCGATGTTGTCCCAGCCTTCCTTATTGTCACCGCGGGGCGGGTAGTAATTGATTCGAACGACGTGTGAAAAATCCTTGTACAGGGAGGGGTAGACATCCGGTTGCAGGATATATTCCAGCACCGAGAGCTTTGACTCTTCCTTTGTCTTGAATGATTCCGGATCGTCAAGCACCTCACCGTCCCGGTTGCCGAGGATGTTGGTTGAGTACCAACCGTGCAAACCGAGCATGCGTGCCTTTAAGCCGGGCGCAATCATCGTCTTCATCAAAGTTTGACCGGTCTTGAAGTCCTTGCCGCAAATGGGTACCTGGTTCTTTTCGGCAAGCGTGCGCAACGCAGGAATGTCGACTGTCAGGTTGGGCGCTCCGTTAGCGAAAGGTATCCCTGACTTCAACGCGGCGTAGGCATAGATCATTGAAGGAGCGATAGACCTATGATTCTCGGTCATCGCCTTCTCAAACGACTCAATCGTCTTATGCACGGGTTGTGGTTTTAGGAAGATCTCCGTTGAGGCGGCCCAGATCATCACTACTCGCGAACACTTGTGCTTCTTTTTCCATTCCGCTATCTCAGTGATCAGCTGTTGTGCGAGCGCCATCTTGTTGGCGCCCTTCTTGACGTTTACGCCATTCAAACGCTTCACGTAAGACTGATCAAAGACAGCCTTCATCGGCTTGAGCTTCTGCAGCGGTGTCTTGAGTTGCAGTAGCAAGTCTTTCTCGAGTACGCCGGCATGCATCGCCGCTTCGTAAGCTGAGTCTTCGAAAATGTCCCACGCGCCAAATACCAGGTCGTCGAGTTTTGCGAGAGGGACGAAGTCCTTAATCAGCGGACTTCGGTTTTCAGTGCGTTTCCCCAGGCGAATCGCGCCCATCTGAGTGAGGCTTCCAACAGGTTCCGCGATGCCTTTCCGTATCGCTTCCACTCCAGCGATGAAGGTCGTGCTTACCGCACCGAGTCCAACCAGCAAGACGCCGAGTTTTCCCTTTGGCTCTGCGATGTTCACACCTTTTTCAATAGCCATCTAATCTCTCCTCAAAAAATTGTCCTGCGAATTTGGGTTGATGATAACTGGTGGGCAGGCGCCGGACGGTAAGAATCTTGCTCATTACTAGCGATGGATTGCGGAGTTTAGTAGCAGAGGTTCCTGTCTGTCCCTCGGCTTTGTCTCCGGTTCCAAGTCTCGAGTCCAATGTCCTTTTGTGATTTTGCCCTTGAGACCTGAGTCTTGAGACTTGGGACCGACAAGAAAGGCAGCAATGCCTGTTTGACGCCGAAGCAGGAATAACCTGGGTTACTTAATAGGAAACGAGCGACTGGCGAAACGCGCGTGGCGTGAGACCCGTGGCGTCTTTGAAGGCCTTGGTGAAATGACTTGGGCTGGAATATCCGACGAGGGAGCTGATCTGCGTGATGGAAAGCTCAGCATCAGTGAGCAGTGTCTGAGCGCGTGTGGTGCGAATGTTTGCGAGGTAGGCGTGCGGCGTGGTCCCTGTGAGCTTCTTGAATAGTCGGGCAAAGTGAAACGGCGAAAGATAGGAAGCGGCAGCGATTTCATTAAGCGATAGCTCGTGACCCAACTGAGCATGCATGAGTTCCACCGAGCGGCGAATTCGCCTGTCGACCAAACCCGCGCGCGAAAGTTCCAGCTCATCAGCGCGCCGCATGTTTGCGTGATGACGCAGCAACTGGACAGTGATCTGTTCGATGAGCGCGCCTAACACGATCTCGCCTCCCGGCTTTTCATCCCGGAGCTCAGCCGCTAGAGAGCGTGCTAATTCGCCTAGCGTGACGTCTTGTTCCACCTGATGGCGTCGAAACGCAACCAGAGCGCCCGGGCCAATCGTGCGCATTCGCACTGCTCGATCGAGCACGTAAGCCGGCGCGATCGTCAGCAGCAGTAACTCAGCATCGGGACCCATTGCATTCGCATTAAGGAAGGGATTGAGAAGAAGAGCTTGATGGCGATTAAGTTCGCCATGATTCTCGCCGACTGTGAAGCTCAGGCTGCCAGAAAGCAGAAACAGAACGCCGTAGTCAGCGCGCGCTTCATGGCTCCAGTTGAGTTTCCTGGTTTTGCGATATTGAATCGAGAACTGTGGGCCAACAAAGAAACGGTTCAGCTGGGGAGGAGCAGGGTTCATCGAATCAACTGTATGCGATTCTCTTTAACGGCCTCAAACAACGGATGCGTCGCGCTGACGAGCTACCAGCCTCGCAGGATGGTTGGTGATCAGAGCGTGAATGTCCAGATCCTGCGCTTTAATCACCCAGTCCGGGTCATCGACAGTCCAAACCACCACCTTCAGTCCCAGTTCTCTTGCGTTTCGTATTGTTGCGGCGCTGGCGAGTGTGTGATGCAGAGCGATTTCATCAGCTCCGCACGCGACAGCTCGTTGAGGAAGCCTGGTCCGCAACAGAGAACTCGGATGTGAAAGTTTTGGTTCGAACAACGCCGCGGTCCTAACAGTCGGGTCGATGCTCTTCACCAATTCGATTATGGGCAAATCAAAACTCTCCACGACAACACGGTTAACGAACGAGTTGTCTTTGATTTGTCGCACTACCAGCTGCGCCAGACGATCATCGTCTTGGGGCTCTCCTTTCATTTCGAGGTAAAGCGATCCCTGGTTATGGATGAAGAGGTCAAACACTTGTTGCAAGCTTGGCACGGTCTCGTTCGAAAATCTGCCGGACGCTCGTTGCGAGGAGTCGCGCGGTTGCCGATCGAACCAGCTGCCGACGTCGATCCGGCCTAATTCTTCAGACGAGAGTTTGGAAACAATGCCGGAGACTGATCCAGTGCGTTGCAGCGTCGCGTCGTGAATAACGACTGCGACACCATCGGCTGCCAGGCGGACATCGAACTCAATTCCGTCGGCGCCCTCCCGCATCGCGCGAGCGAATGCGGCAAGAGTGTTCTCAGGCGCGATTGCGGAAGCTCCTCGATGTCCAATAATGAGTGGTCGAGTGCTCATGCGTAGTGGCCGGCGATCCGCAGCCGCTGCAGCGAACTTATTCTTGTTTTGATAGATATTCCGGGTCGGCTGGGTTGGTCGACAGCTTCTTCAGCTTGATATCAAAAGTCCCGTACTCGCTTTTGATTTTTACTGCAACGGGTATGCGCCGCGCGTCGTCTGTGAACCATATGAAGAACTTGCCTTCACCGTCGAGCATCCCACGGGGCCCAAACAGGTCGGCTTCGATCAGCAGCGCGTCCACGCGGCCCAGCACTGTCTTCAATCGTTTTCGTTCCAGCACTCTGACAGGAACCTTATAAACCTGACCCGAATCGCTAATGACGAGCTCCAAATTCTTGCCTACCGTTAACGGCTGCGTCCGCAGAAAATAGATTGAGGACAGAATGTCGTATACGAGACCTGTGAATTCTCCTTTGACGACTCGGGGCTCGCGGCCGGGACTATTAGGATCGCGTTCAGTCCAGGCGACCTTGCCGCGCTCGAGGTCAAAAATCGCCTCGCTTGAGCGCATCCGTTTGCCCTGCTCATCCACTCGCTTTGAGGTGTGCACTGCGAGGGAAACAGGATCGGCGGTACTCTTCAATGTCTCCCGGAACTTCAAACCGAAGAGCTTCGCAAAGAAACCTTTGCTGACAACGTCACAAGTGAGTATCAGCTCATCGGGAACTCTGCCGGAATTATCGGCGGCCTTGCGAAGCAGGCTGGGTCGGCTGGCACTAAGGCGAAAGTCTGCGACATCGACTTTTCTCAGCAAGGCGCGCGAGAACTCCGCTTCGTACACAAGCATTTCAACCGGCTCAAATGGTCGCAACACATCCGAAGCCCGCTTTTGAGAAGAGGCTGAGGCGGCGCAAAGGATCCCTAGCAGGATCGCGAGCAAGGCAGTTTGTGGTCGTGACTTCATTTCAAAAAGTACGCCTTCAAGGCGAGTATTCCCCAAATGACAAATAATCCGAGCGTCGCCTGGTACTCCCGATAACGCATGTAGAGACTGCCATCGAACGTTATCTGCTCCGCAGCTTCGTCCCGGTAAGGAGTCAGCCGCGGAAAGAAAAGCGGCACGGCCTTAGCATAATTTTGAAACGGATTCCCGAACATCTCCTCCAGGGTCCGCGATTCGACGCGCATCACCGGTAAATAGATGCCGATGAACAACGCAGCGAAAAGGAGCGCGAGGATCCAGCGACCGGCTCCGATCGTAAAGCCGAGCCCGAGAACAAAGCTGCCGAGATATAGAGGGTTTCGAGTAAAAGCATAGGGACCGGAGATCGCGAGCACGGCATTCTTGCGGATATGACCGGCCGCCCATCCCCGTATTGCCAATCCGATAAGCGAGACGGCACCTCCGATTGCTAACGTGTTCGGAGTTGGCGCCGCGAAGACGACGAAGATGGCCGCGCAAAGAAATCCCAGCGGCACCCGCCAGCGTTGAATCCAGGTTCCGCCTCTACGCATAGCTTGGGATACCTAGTACATCTGGGCGATCCACCGGATCTTTTTCCAGCATGCCGGGGACCGCTAAAAACACAAACGCGCGCCAGTCGGGCGCGCAATGCGGGAACAAAAAAGACTTTAAATAAGAGAAGTCGAAGGCGGAGGCGTGTAACCGACGTAACTGCTGGCGCGGTGCCCGCAGCGTCTCCCCAGACATCAGCACGCGCCCCAGCGCCTTCGTGCCGACTACGATGAGGCGATCCAGAGTCGGGTTGTCCTTAGATATTTTGTTGCTGCGGCAAATTTCGCTGACTGTAAAGAATTTGCCCGGCCGATTCGCACTCGCAGGCGAGAATGAAGAACACTTGCTAGGAAAGAAGCCGGCAGTAAGGACACAGGTAAGCACTCAGCGATGTTAAGGGGTAATTGGTGATTAGGCAAAAACCTGACAATTATCCGTGGAATACCGAACCAAAGCAGAACAATGCGGAGTGGTTCTGAGCGAACTACCATAGGGAGAACGCGCAAACTTGCGGCTTCAGCAACTTGTGTCGCGCTTGAGAAATCCGAGAAGTTGGGAAGTTGAATGATTTTTTGGATCGCCAACAATAGCGACACGGCCGCCGTAAGAGCGCACGATCTCACGCTCAGGCACCGTCTCTTCAGTATAGTCAGTTCCCTTAGCGTGGATGTCTGGACGAATTGCGAGCAAGAGATCAGTTACTGTGGGTTCATCAAAGATGGTGACCAGGTCCACCGCTTCAAGTGCGGCGATGATCTCGGCGCGTTCACGCTCTCCCATGATTGGGCGTCCGGCTCCTTTCAGATGAGCAACCTGCCGATCCGAATTTATTCCCACTACCAACAAATCTCCCAGGGCTTTTGCCCCTTCAAGGTAACGAACGTGACCCACGTGCAGGACGTCAAAGCAGCCATTAGCCAAAACCACCCGCGCTCCCGTCGCGCGTGCGCTCTCCACGCGCGCCACGAGTGCGTCGAGTTCCAGGATCAACGAAGAGTCTGGCACTGCCTCCGCCATTAATCAGTCTCCGAGGGTCAATGAGTGTTCAAGCTCTTCAGCGCTGATTGAAGCGGTTCCGCGTTTCATGACCACGAGTCCGCCAGCGTGGTTTGCGAGATGCGCCGCGTCCGAGAAGGAGGCATCGGAAGCAAGGGCCAGAGTGTACGTGGCGATCACTGTGTCTCCAGCGCCCGTGACGTCGACCGGTTCGCTGCCTCCAACGGCAGGAATGTGAAGCGGCGGCACACCTGACTCAAACAGAATCATTCCGTGGCCACCACGCGTGATCAAGAGCGCTCGATACCCAAGCTGCTCGCGCAGCTTCTCTCCAGCTGACTCAAGATTGTCACTTGAACCGAAATCCTTTCCAAGCAGTTGTTCGACCTCATCTTCGTTTGGAGTCGCTGAGGTGAATCCGGGGAACTGCAAGAGCTTGAATCGCGAGTCAACCAGCACCGGAACGTCTCGCTGAGAGGTTGCCGCGCGAACGCTACTGGTCATCTCCGGGGCAACCACGCCGTAGTTGTAATCAGAAACAATGATGGCTCCGGCGTCTTTTGCCAGCTCACTCGCGCGTTGCCTCAATAGCGCTTGCAGGTCGGGACTGATGGGCGTTTGGCCGTCGTAGTCCAAACGGATCACTTGTTGACGCGTCGAGTGAAGTTGGCCGGCAAGAATTCTCACCTTAGTTGTGGTTTGCAACTCTTCCGAGACGACGATCCCGCGGCAATTAACTCCGGCGTTCTCGAGCTTTTCGAGTAAGGCCTTGCCAGCGGCGTCAGTGCCGACTGCCGCGACAAGGGAAACCTGCGCGCCGAGGGAGGCGAGGTTGACCGCACAATTCGCTGCGCCTCCCGGAACGGTTTCGGTTTGCTCGTGCTTGAGAATGAATACCGGAGCTTCACGCGAAACTCTACTGATAGCTCCATAGACAAACTGATCGGCAATCGCATCGCCGACAACAACGATGCGTCGCTGCGGAAATCGTTTCACGATACTGCTCAATCGTTCCTGAAGTAGGGTGCGAGTCATTTAGTTAATGTCTACAAACAAAGACTGTCGTCTCGTCAGGGCTTTCGTCTCAAGCGATCTGAGTCTGAGTTATCATCGCTACCGCTTCGAGAAGATTTTCTGCAATCAGATCAGGTTGCTGTGTCCAATCCTTCCTCTGATGTTCCCATTCGCCGCGGCCGTAACCACTCAAGACGAACGCTGAACGGACGCCGGCGTTCCGGGCCATTTCGATGTCTCCATAGCGGTCGCCAATCATCCAGCTCGCGCTCAGATCAATATTCATTTCTTCAGCAGCGCGATGTACCAAGCCCGGCTTGGGCTTGCGGCAATCGCAATCCACACGATAAGGCGGTTCGCCAACTGAAGGATGATGAGCGCAGTAATAGACCGCGTCGAGTCTCGCGTCTAGGCTCGCCAGCTCCTGTTGTAGATTTTCGTGAACGAGTTGAATCATCGACTCAGAAAAATACCCGCGCGCGACTCCTGCCTGGTTTGTTATCACGACTGCGAGCCAGCCTGCATCGTTGAGCAGTTTAATGGCAGGGGCAGAATAGGGAAACACTCGAAACCTGGAAGGGTGATTGATGTAGCCAACTTCTTCGGAGATTGTCCCATCGCGATCAATGAAGACTGCGCGTTGTTTCATGCCACGGCTCCCGTGGGCCAGGCAGAACCGTTCGGTTGTTGCTGAGGTCTGCCGCTCAGTAGAGATCTCGCATGCTCAAACACTTCCTCCGGACTGATGGCTGTCATGCAACGATGATCAATCGGACAGTCGCGCAACATGCAGGGGGCACAATCGGGTGGATGACGGATGATCTCCGCGACAGGCGAAAAGGGACGCGTGGTCAATGGATTAGTCGGACCGAAAATTACGAGCGTCGGTCGGCCAAGCGCGGGAGCAATGTGCGCGGGCCCGGTGTCGTTGGTAACGAGAAGATCTACGACGCTCAAAATTGCGACCGCCTGCGATAGGTTCGTCTTGCCAGTTAGTAAGACGGGTCTGTTCTGCATCTTACTGATTACTTCGAGCGAGACGTCGAGTTCATCGGCCGAACCGATCAGCAGGACCTCAGCCTGTAGCGAGTCAACAAGAAGGTCGGCAAGCGCGGCGTAGCGTTCGGCCGGCCAACGTTTCGCGCGGCTGTTGACTGAGCCGGGACACAATGCGACAACCGGGCGCGCACCTTGAACGCCAAATGAACGCAGCAACTCCAGACCTTCTGCCCGGCGTGCCTCGAGATTGGGTAGCGCAGTATCAGGTTCTTGAAGGACGCTGGTCGGCGTCCCTTCAAGCTCGGCCTCTAGCTCCTGAACAATATTCAAGTAGTAGAAGACCTCGTGACGCGAACTACGCCACTCGGGAAGAGGTAACGCATGAGTAAGTAGAAGACGACGACCTTCAATGGCATAACCAATGCGCGAGGGCACTCTGGCTAATGCTGGAATCAAGGCTGCCTCAAAAGCATTTTGAAAAATTACGGCGAGATCGAATTGGCGGCGGCGCCATGCACCTATTTGGGAAAACAGTGAGCTCAGACCTCTTCGATCATAAGGCATCATCTCATCAAGAAAATCGGCGCCGACGAAGAGCTCGCTCGCAGAAGGTCGAGTCACGAGAGTGATGTGCGCGTCGGGAAGCACCTGTCGCAGCTCTCGCAGGGCCGGGACAGTCATGACTGCGTCGCCCACCCAATTCGTGCCGCGAACTACAACTCGTTTGATATTTTCTTTCTTGATCGCACCCATTTCTTCTCGAACGCGTTTACCAGGTTAGGGCGTACTCAATCAGTCACTAACCGGAAGCGGTCTTAGCCCTTTTGAGCAGATAGTCTCCAAGTTCAGAGTGGCCGCCATACTCAGCCCAGCCTGCCGGCGTGTTGTGGACCTTCTGGTCCCTCACGTTGACATCGGCGCCATGCTCGATAAGAAAATCCACAGTCGGGCGATGTCCGTTGAGAGCGGCGTAGTGCAAACCCGTTCCTGCGTAGTCAAAGCCAGGCGGAATGGCATTAATCTGTACGCCCTTCTTTAGAAGTAGCTCAGCCGCTTCGATACTATTGTGGGCACAAGCATAGATGAATGCATTGTTAATGATGTTCTGCCGGTTAGTCGCCTCTTCTTCTGTTGGCTGCTTGAGGATCTTGCACGGAGGTCTGAAAGGCCAATCCACCTTGCCCGCCGCGGGCTTAAGGCTACCGTCAGAGTTAAAAAAGCTCTCTATTAGATCAGTGCGACCAAGGCCGGCTGCGATGCGAAGGTTGTGTAGCGATGCGCCACGCGCGAGTAGCAATGCGATAACTCCGTGGTTGCCCCAGTAAAGAGCTTCTTCCAGTGGCGACCAGCCATCGACTCCATTAAGCTCTGCCCCCACATCCAGCAGCGCCGCCAGTGACTCAACGTTATCGATTGACGCAGCGGCAACAAGCGGTCCGTTGATTTCAGCTCCAGCATCAATCAGCACCTGGGCCATCTCGATTTTGTTTGCGAACTTCTCGGCGTCCAGCACGACACACTGAAGCAGCGTGGGATGGCTAGTTGACGAGGTTGCCGTAGCAAGAGACGGATCTTTATCGATCATTGTTTTGAGTTCATCAAGGTTGCCAGCGACGATCGCGGCCATTGCGGGGTGAAATTTAGAATTCATCATTACGTTACACCTCGCCCTTTCAAAGTAAACTCTTGAGGCCCTCCTCGATACTGACTTCAGGTTGCCAACCCAGTTGCTCGCCGATCCGAGTTAAATCTGAAATGTAATTGACCGGTACCGGATGCGGGAGAGTCTCATCCGATTCGATGATCGGTTCGATACTAATCAGCCGGCCCACTGTGTCGATTATCTCGCGCAAGCTGACGGCGTTGGCGTTACCGCCTCCCAGATTATATAGACCAGTAGAGCGAGACGAGTCCATAAAGGCCTTGCAAGCGCGCGAGAAGTCGTCGACGTGCAGGATGTCGCGGACAACGTGGCCGCCGAGGGGGACAGCGATGGGCACTCGGCGCTTCACGGATTCAACGTAGTGCGTAACAAAGCCGGATTCATTTCCCTCGGACGGGCGAGCGTAAACAGTCGAGAGGCGGAAGATGCAGGCCCTGATTTCACGGAGGCGCGCGTAATACTCAACGTAGCGTTCACCGATTAGCTTGGACCACTCTAGCGCGGTTTGTCCGCAATAGTTCGTGGGGCAAGTTTCCGGCACTTGGTCGTAGCCTGCAGCGTGCGCTCCGTAAACGTCCTTCGTCGAAGCGTAAATCAATACGGAATGAGGCCGCATGTTGCTGATGATGTTGGCGGTGCCTTCGGCGTTCGTGCGAAAAGACAGTTCCGCGGCAGACGAATCCTTGTCGAGGTGGGCAGCGAGATGGATTACAACGTCATAATCACCAACGCGCTCGACATCCATCGGACTAAGGACGTCAAGTTGGGCGCGCCGCGAGAAATCGTCGGCGTCAAAAAACCGGCGCACATGAATTCCGAGATAACCACTGCCGCCGGTGACTAGAACTCTCATAAGAGTCTCTATAAGTCGTTAATCGAATTGCCGATTGCTGATTGCCGAATTCGTGAACGCTCCTGAGTGGATCTTTGATTTTCCCAAAAGGCGTCCTCTACCGCTGCTCAATAACTGGCCCGACATTTTCAAATCGGCAATCGGCAATTGCCAATCGACAATCACTTAACCATCGCTGTTAGTTTCATCAGCGACTCGGCCTTGCCGATCGCAATCAACATGTCGCCAGCTTCGATTCTCGTTTCACCGCTTGGATTAAAAACAATATCTCCGTTGCCGCGTTGGATGCTGACGATGACGATATCCATCGCCGCACGAATATTCGTTTCACTCAGTCTTTGTCCGGCAAGGCCCGACCCACCCCCCACTTCCAGTTGCTCAAAAGCCAGACCCAACGTGTTGGCAGTGATCGAATCAATAAAGTCTCCAACGGCCGGTTTGGTAAGCGCTACCGCCATGCGATGACCGCCGATAATAGTCGGCGCGACAACCCGGTTAGCGCCCGCTCGGATAAGTTTGCCCTCCGCTTGCTCTTCCGCGGCCCGGGCCACGATGTGGAGTTTTGGATTCAAGCCTCGCGCTATCAGTACGACGTAAACATTGTCCGCATCGTTCGGAAGACACGCTGCTAACCCTCGTGCATGCTCAACGCCGGCGTCACGGAGAGTAGCCTCCAGGGTTGCGTCACGAACCATGGTCATCACACCCAGGACCGACAACTCCGCAATCTTTTCCGGGTCCCGTTCAATAACCACAAAAGGTTCACCGCTGGACTGCAGGGTATCTACCAGACGGGAACCAACACGACCGGCACCACAGATGATGAAGTGATTTCGTAATTTACTCATTTTGCGCAACCGTCGCTTTTGGTCGAAGGTTTCCAATAGTTCAAGCTGGACTATTTTCTGCACCGTCGATGTTAGCGCGTAGAGTACAGCGCTCACGCCCACGAGCATGAAGATCGTGGCAAAGATGCGGCCTGGCCTAGTCGTTGGGGCAAAGTCGCCGAACCCTACGGTCGTCACCGTTTGCGTAGCCACATAAAGACTGTCGAGTATCGACCACCCTTCGATTAGATGAAAGCCAACTGCGCCAAGCGTTATCGCGAGGACGACTCCCAAAATCGCGTAGCGGATGCGAAAGCGGTTCGCCACAAATAAGCGGGGGCCGGCGGGTGTTAGACTCATATGTCAGGAATTGCATCCAAGAGGCTGCCTGCGATGCGCTGTCACGTTAGCCAAACCAGCATTCACTGTCAATTTAAGGGCTTTGAAGGCGGGCCGGTAGTTGGCAGAGCCGGCAGAGGTGAAGCGCGGTAGGTGATAGGTCATCTGTAAACTGGCATAATGAGCCGGCAACGATTTCCCGGAAGAGGAACCTTAAAACAAAAAGAGAGTCAGCAATCAGAAATCGGCAATCATAAATCGCGCCCACCCATTACACGTTACCGATTACCTGCCTTATGCCCTTACGTTATCCGCCAACAGACAGCGATTCGTCCGTAGCTCACAGTAGTCAGGGAATCACTCGACGGAAGATCGTCTCTTATGAAGAGCCGCGGACGAGTTTCGCCCGTCGCTCCATACGCCGTCTGCTAAGCCCATTTGTACTTATTCCTCTGGCTCTCCTTGTTGCCGTCGTTGTTTGCGTCTTCGTTTATTACTGGAGCATCTTTTCCGGGCGTATCGATAATCTTCTCAAGGGTGAGGTCTACACACGCTCTGCGGGAATCTACGCTGCGCCGAAACAACTACGCGTCGGTGAGACGATCTCGCAGGATGATCTCATTGCCTACTTGAAACATGCCGGCTATGTCGAGAAGGGAACTCAGGCTGAGACGGCTCGCGGACGGTACGTGCTCAACTCTGGAGCGATAGACGTGCAACCCAGCCAGTACTCCAGCGTTGATGGTCAGCCTCAGTTTCAGGGTATCCGGGTTAAGTTTTCTCCTAACGCGAAAACGATTAGTGCCATCTCGCAGCTGAGTGGTTCGAAACTCGACAAAGCCTGGCTCGAACCTGAGCTGATCAGTTCGGTCACGGGTCGCGAACGCGCTAAGCGCAAGGTGATCGGTTTCAATGATCTGCCGCCACACCTCGTGAAAGCGATCACCGTCACGGAGGACAGATCCTTTTTTGAGCACTACGGCGTCAACGTTCGGGGCATCCTGCGCGCTCTTGTGCGGCGCTACGACAACTCTGATCCGAACTCTCCGCTCGCCCGCCAGGGTGGTTCCAGTATCACGCAGCAACTCGTCAAGAACTTGCTGTTGTCCCCTGAGCGAACGATGCGGCGCAAGATTGCCGAAGCGTACATGTCGATAATTCTTGAGACGCGGCTCAGCAAGGAACAGATATTCGCGCTTTACTGCAATCAGGTTTATCTCGGCCAACAGTCCGGCTTTTCCATCAACGGGTTCGGCGAAGCTGCCGACTCTTACTTCGGCAAAGACGTAACGAACCTGACGCTGCCTGAAGCTGCGTTGTTGGCAGGTCTGATTCGGAGCCCGAATCGCTACAATCCCTATCACGACGTTGACACAGCCACTGCGCGTCGCAACCAGGTGCTCGATTCGATGGTTGATGCAGAAGCCATCACCCGCGATGAAGCTGATCGCGCGAAGGCTGAGCCCGTTACCGTGTCGTCCGTAAAAGGCCGCATCGACGTTTCGGATGCGCCGTACTTTTCTGACTTTGTGCAGGCCCAACTGGGCGACATCATCGCCGGGCCGGGCGGAGCCGAGCATCTGAGGATCTATACGACCATCGACATGGATTTGGAGCGTGCTGCCTACGCGGCAGTTACAAAGCAACTGGCGGCGCTCGATAAGGTCGAGGCGAAGCGTTTTCCCCCTGGAACGTTACAAGCAGCGCTCGTAGCGATGAACGCCAAAACAGGCGAGATCGTTGCGATGGTCGGCGGCCGCGATTATTCGAAGAGTCAACTCAATCGCGCCGCCACAGCCATGCGGCAACCAGGCTCCGTTTTCAAACCCTTCGTTTACGCTACAGCCCTAAACACAGCTTACGATCCGGTGCCGCGCGTGATCACAGCAGCAACCACATTCGTAGACGAGCCAAAGACCTTCACTTACGACAACCAGGAGTATTCACCCGGGAACTTTGGCGGGAGTTACCGCCATGGCCCCGTGACGCTGCGCGACGCAATGGTGAACAGTCTCAACGTGATCACCGTTGATGTGGCGATGGAAGTGACGATCGGTCGCGTCATGAACCTCGCCGCGAAAGCCGGTCTGCCGAAACCTGCGCGCGCCTACCCGGCCATGGCCCTGGGGACGAACGAGGCCACGCCGTTACAAGTCGCGTCAGCCTACACAGCGTTTGCCACTCTTGGTACGCGCACGACGGCGATCCCGATCAACCGGATCACGACGGGAAGCGGGGTTACGATTGCTGCGCCGACTTCCCAAAAGAATGAAGTGATGCGGCCCGACGTTGCCTACGTGATGGACTCGTTCATGAAAGACGTCGTCAACCGGGGCACTGCTGCCAAGGTAAGAGCGCGTGGTTTCAAAGCAAACGTGGCAGGTAAAACAGGAACCTCGCGCGACGGATGGTTTGCCGGCTTCACTCCTGAAATCGTTTGCGTCGTCTGGGTTGGTTTTGACGATGGCTCACAACTCGGTTTGACTGGCGCGAACTCGGCGCTGCCAATCTGGAGCGACTTTATGCAGGTGGCGCTGGCGGAGCACCCGGAATGGCAAGGTGATTGGCAGATGCCTGCAGGCATCGAGCAAGTCGCCATCAATCCGAACACGGGCGGGCCGGCCTCCGAAAACGATCTGGATAAACGCATCGAGCTCTTCATCAACGGCACAGGACCAGCAACCGAACCTGCAGCTACGCCTGAGGAAGTACCAACTCCTGAGGGGGAGGAAACCGACACAGTTCCCACGGAAGGACCAGACTACGTACCCGCGCCGTTGCCATCTCCCACAGGGACGCCGCGCTCGAACATTGCCCCGAGGGCCGGTGACATGGCCGGGCCAAGGTTAGAGGGAACGATTACATTGGATATTGATCCAACGACCGGGCTGATCGCGGTTGAGAGTTGTCCGGTGATCCGCACGAAGACTTTTGTCATCGGAACGGAACCACGACAGTATTGTGGGCCGGAGTATCACAGGGGCAGGGCGCCGGATACCTCAGGAAGTCGGCCGAGGGTTGTTGCGAGTCCGCCATAACGAGTCCGAAGTTCCAAGTTCCAAATTCAATTTGAAGAGGTGCCACGGAGTCTGAATGAAGGTCACCTTTCGTAAATGGCTCGCCGTTGTCTGGGCCGGCGGCATCGGTGGCGCTGTCGCGCTGTTGTTGTTTCTCGGCTGGCTGGCGGATGAAGCCCTCGAGGGCGAGACACTCGTGTTCGATAACTGGGCGAGCGCGAATCTGCAACGTCATGCCTCTGCGACATTGACTTCAGTGATGCTGGCGATCACGACAATGGGCTCTACCCTCGTCCTGATCGGCCTTTTAGTGATCACTTTGGTCTACATGTTGTGGGTTGGCCGGAGACGAGGCAGCCTCGTCCTGGCTGTGACTATGGCAGGAGCTTTTCTCCTGAACGCGATCTTGAAACTCTCGTTTCGCCGGGCACGTCCGGAATCACTTTTCGGGCTGATCTCGCCGTCCTCTTTCAGTTTTCCCAGCGGCCACGCCTTGCTGTCGTTCAGTTTCTACGGCGCCCTCGCGCTTCTGCTTACTGCCAATTTGCGAAACCAAATGCAGCGAGTCGCAATCTGGCTGGTGGCGTCATTGTTGGTTCTGACGATTGGTCTTTCCCGCGTATACCTTGGAATGCACTATGCCAGCGATGTGGTCGCTGGCTACACTGCCGCGCTAATCTGGTTGCTCACGGTCAGTTTTATTTATTGTAAACGCAGGGGCGGAAAGCGGAATGCGGAATGATGCATGCCCTTCCGAAAGGGTAACTCGAACTTCGGCTGTGGAACCCTGGGATGCGAAGCGGAGAATTAAGGCGCAGGTCAGGACGAGGCAAGCGCAGCTTGAAGCGTCTCGATAGCGAGAGCGGCCGCATGTTGCTTCCGGGCAGGTAATCCACCTACGGCATCGATGAGAGCCTTTCGGCTAAGCGCCTTCGCTTCTGCAACAGTCTTCCCTTCAAGCAACTCAGTCAAAGCGGAACCGCAGGCGATCGTCGGTGGACAGCCATAAGCGAGAAACCGAGCGGCCGAGATCCGGCCGTCTGTGATACGCAGCGAAAGGCGCAGTCGATCTCCGCACACTGGATTGTTCTCTTCTGCAGACGCGTTAGCATCCGAGAGTTCGCCACTGTTGCGCGGATTGGTCAGGTGATCTTTCAGGGTGACGGAATAAGACATTCGCAGAGAAAGTTTTGAGTGCCTAGTTTGGAGCTCGGCGCTCAGGCACTAAGCCTACGCACTCCGAACTCTGTTCAAAGGCGACAGGCGTATTAGATTTTCAACGCAGCCCTCAAGGACGTTCAGTACATAGTCGACGTCCTCATCAGAATTGTCCTTCCCGAAGCTGAAGCGAATGGAGCCGCGCGCCAATTCATCGTTGCGACCAAGCGCTCGAATCACTGGCGAAGGTTCGAGCGTGCCGGACGAACAAGCCGAGCCCGTAGAAACGGCAACTCCCTTGAGATCGAGACTGATCAAGAGGCCTTCTCCCTCAACGAAGCGAAACGAAACGTTTGAAATGTGCGAAAGCCGGAGCTCACGGTCGCCATTGAAGACGATGTCAGGGATGCGCTCAGCGACAAGCGACTCGAACCGGTCGCGCAGTCGTTGCGTGTGCTCACGTCTCTCGCTCAACTCTTCCCGAGTAAGTTTGGCAGCGAGGCCGAACGCCACAATGCCCGGCACGCCTTCAGTGCCGGCCCGGCGCTCTCTCTCCTGGTGACCGCCGACGTTTTGGCCCAACACCCGCACACCGCGGCGGACGTAGAGCGCTCCGACTCCTTTCGGTGCATAAAGCTTATGAGCCGACAACGAGAGCAGATCACACCCGAGGGCCTCAACGTCCAACGGCACACGGCCAGCAGCTTGTACCGCGTCGGTGTGGAAATGGAGGTGACGGTTTCCTCTTGCCCGCTCTTTTCGAACGAGCGCGCCGATCTCAGCAATCGGTTGCAATGTTCCGATTTCGTTATTTGCAAACATCACTGAAATCAGCACTGTCTCCGGTCGCAGGGCGGCGCTCACATCCTCCACGAGCACGATGCCATTTTCATAAACCGGGAGCCGTGTGACTTCCCATCCTTGCTGCTCCAACAATTCAGTGCTGCCTCGTACTGACGGATGCTCGATGCTGGAAGTGATGATGTGACCGCGGTGGTCCAGCTTCTGAGTCAGGCTGGCGTCGCATAGTCCGCGAATCGCGAGGTTGTTCGCCTCCGTCCCTCCCGATACAAACACGATCTCGTTTGGCCTGGATCCGATTAGCGAGGCGACCTCGCGCCGGGCGCGATCAACCGCCGCCCGCGCTTCCTGACCAAAGAAGTGGACGCTGGAAGCGTTGCCAAACTTCTCGGTCAGGTAGGGCAACATCGCCTCAACCACGCGGTTGTCAGCCGGAGTAGTCGCGCTGTGGTCGAGGTAGACTCGGCGTTCAACGTTCATGACTTGATTCTTGTACTGCCAAGGGGGAAGTTGGCCCACTAACAACTCGAAATTAACTCCACGCTGCCAACCAGTAGCTCCCAAACCAGCATCTGAGGGCTAGTCCTGAAGGACGATTCGTATCGATGAGGAGTCTATGGCTCGGCTCAAAGTCGGTCAAGCTAGCTGGAATTCTGGTGATGTCCTATTTTTCCCGTAACGCCACTCACCATCACAACCCCGACGTGTCGGGGTTGCATACACCCAGGTAGAAGATTGAATTCGTTATCGGCGTTGCTTGTGTGTGGTAGCATCCCCGCGCACGCGATTGGCTCTCCCAAGAACTAAACGGCCCGCAAGGTCGCATACTCTCTGAAAGGAACACTGCAATGAGAAACTTGAGAATCCCCTTGGTGGCTCTCCTTAGTCTGGCAATGTTGTCCTGGCTTAGCCTTGTCCCGATTGGATCGCTTCAAGCAAACGCACAGGGCCAATCGACCGCTCTCGAACGCGGCTACCGCACTGGCTATTCCGACGGTTACAACGCCGGTTACAAAGACATGGGCGATCACGCGTCGCGCGATTATCAAACCAAGGACGATTATCAAAGGGCCGACCGGTCATACAACGAAGCGTGGGGCCCGCTCCAGGACTATCGCGACGGGTACCAGCAAGGCTATGAAGCCGGCTACATGGCGGGCTTCGACCGGCAGTCGTTTAACTCTTCAGTGCCTACCGGGTTGAGCCGTCGCGGCAGTGAAGTCCCGCCGAAGATCGATAACCAAACGACGAGCAGTGATACGGACAATGTCATTGTCAACAACAATCCTCCTGCCGTTTCAACTTCAAGCGGAAACGTGAGTGGGCCGATCATCTTGCCTCACGGCACGATGCTGATGATCGAGTTGGAAGCGAGCCTGTCGACAGAAGCCACACAGCGCAACGATCGCTTTCAGGCCCGCGTCGTTGAGCCTGCTGAGTATCAGGGAGCGATCATTGACGGTCGCGTGTCGCGAGTGAAACGTCCCGGCAAGGTGAAAGGGGTTGCCGAGATGCAACTCACGTTCGAGCAGATCCGCATGGACAACCGCACCGCCGGTTTTAGCGCGCAAGTGGTCGAGGTCTTCGATATGGGCGGCAGTAACGGCGGCGATGTTGACAGTGAAGGTGGTGTGCGCGGGCACGACTCCACTAAGGACGACGTTTCGAAAGTAGGCGCAGCCACGGGCATCGGCGCTATCCTCGGCGCGATAACGGGCGGAGGAAAGGGCGCGGCTATTGGCGCGGCCATCGGCGGCGGAATCGGCACAGGTGGCGTTCTCAGCAAGCGCGGTAAAGACATTCATCTTGATCGCGGTCAACGGCTGAGGATTCGCACATCAACCGAGACGCGGTTGTAGTTCCAAGCGACACCGAGATACGGTGACCCAAGACGCCGCGAAGGGAAGACGGAGAGACGCGAGTGTGACGACGAGAGTTCACGACACGGAGACAAGGTGACGGGGAGACGCGGCGAGAAAAAATCAGATCGCCGCGTCTTCGCGTCTCCGCACTCCGATGCTCCCCTGATCACGCTGCTTACTGACTTTGGCACGACAGATTATTTCGTTGCGGCGCTGAAGGGGGTGCTCCTTTCATCGAGTCCTGCTGCTCGCATCGTCGATATTTCGCACTCAATACCTGCTCAGGACGTCGCTGCCGCGGCGTTCACGTTGCTCGCCTCCTACAAGTCTTTTCCCCCAGGCACAATTCACGTAGTCGTTGTCGATCCCGGAGTCGGATCCCCCCGCAGAGCGATTATCGTCGAGGCTGGGGAGCAGATCTTCATCGGTCCCGACAATGGCAGTTTCAGTTACATCTTTGAACGCGAAACGGCGTTCCAGGCATTTCAACTATCCGACAAGGAGCTCGCCCCACCTGCGAGTTCGACGTTTCACGGCAGAGATCTTTTTGCTCCCGTGGCCGCGCTAGTCGCAAACGGCACGGAACCAGGGGAACTCGGCAGCTTGATCTCCGACCCTGTCCGACTACCGCTGTTAGAGCCCGCGCACTTGAGTAATGGCAACGTGAAAGCGCGGATTCTTCACATCGACCACTTTGGGAACTGCATTACGAATCTCACCCGAGACACTTTGACTCCACAGATGATCGAGGCAGGTGCACGACTCACGTTGAATGGTAAGACGATCAAATCATTCAGGCGGTTCTTCGCCGAGGAAGGTGAGTGCGAGCGACTGTTCGCTGTTTGGGGCAGCGCTGGTTTCCTGGAACTTGCAGCGCGAAATCGCTCTGCAGCGAAGATTTTGAACGCCCGAAGTGGACAGTCGGTACTTCTCAAAACAGGAAAGTAGATCCTTCGCAAACAGAAATACGACAACAGACCAGGTTTGTATTTCGTTTCCTCCGAAGCGGAAATGGCAGCAAAGCGACGCAGCCGCCTGGCGACTTGGCGGTTGAATCAACCTTTGTTATCTTCGCTTCACACAAGAAAATCATATGTCCGACAAAGCAAACGCATCTACAGCAACTTCCGCCGCTGGTCTTAGAGGAGTCGCCGTTGCAACTTCCTCGATCTCCGATGTCAATGGTGAAAAAGGCCAACTCATCTATCAGGGATATGACATTCATGACCTGGTAGCCAATTCAAACTTTGAAGAAGTGATTTTCCTTCTGTGGAACAAGCGACTGCCGAATTCCGCAGAGCTTGACCAGCTCAGAAGCGCCCTCGCTGCTTCCTATGAGATCCCTTCCGAGATCGTCGATCTGATCAAGCGCATTCCTCGCGATGCTGATCCGATCGACGTGCTGAGAACGACGACTTCCGCGCTCGAATTCTATGACCAGACGTCGCGCGATCTCTCTCCTGAGGCCAGTGTCCGAACAGCAATCAAGCTGACCGCTCAGTTTCCGACGCTTGTCGCGTCGGCCGAGCGCATTCGCAAAGGCCTTGACCCGATCAAACCGAACCCGCGTCTGAACATCGCCGCGAATTTCCTCTATCTGCTGAAAGGCGAAGAGCCGACGGCGGACGACGCGCGCATCTTCGATATTGCGCTCATTCTGCACGCCGATCATGAACTGAACGCCTCGACGTTCACGGCTCGCGTCGTCGCCGGAACACTTGCTGATATGTATGGCTGCATCACCGCCGCTATTGGCGCCCTCTCAGGTCCGCTGCATGGTGGTGCGAATACAAACGTGATGAAGATGTTGCTGGAGATCGGCACAGTCGAGAACGTTGAGAGTTACCTCAAGAAAGCCCTCGCTGAAAAACGAAAGATCATGGGCTTCGGTCACGCGGTTTATAAGACAGAGGATCCCCGCGCTACACACCTGAGCAAATTTTCCGAACAACTGGGCAAGCGAACGGGCGACTCGAAGTGGTTTGATATTTCCCGCAAGGTAGAAGAAGTGATGATGCGCGAGAAGGGGCTCTATGCCAACGTCGATTTCTTCTCGGCGTCGCTCTATTACATGATGGGTATCCCGCTGGATCTCTACACTCCTATCTTTGCCATCAGTCGCATCTCCGGCTGGACCGGCCACGTGCTCGAGCAATATGCCGACAACAAGTTGATCCGGCCTCGCGCGGAATACGTGGGCGCGCGTGATGTGCGCTACGTTCCAATGGCTGATCGTAAGTAGCGACTCGTGAATCGGGAATAGGGTTTGCCCTTCACGATTTCCGTTTCACGATTAACGATTCATGCCCGAACTACCGGATATCGTTGTTTACATTGAAGCGCTCGAGCAGCGAATACTCGGCGCAGTCCTCGAACGCGTCCAACTCGGCTCTCCTTTTCTTCTTCGTACAGCCAATCCACCTCTCACCAGCGTCGAAGGCCGCAAAGTTATTGAGGTATGTCGCCTCGGCAAGCGCATCTGCATTGGGTTGGAAGGAGATCTGTGGCTCGTGCTTCACCTGATGATTGCCGGGCGCTTGCACTGGCACACGGACTCGAAAAAACTTTCGCAATCTCCGAAGAAGCGCGGCCTCGCAGCGTTCGAATTCGCGAACGGAACACTCTCGCTGACAGAAGCCGGCACTCAACGTCGAGCGTCGTTACACCTTGTAGAGGGTGATGCTGGGCTCGCGGCAATCGATCCCGGAGGGCTGGATGTTTTTCAAACCGACCTGAAAGATTTCACTGGGATCTTGCAGTCAGCCAATCACACCCTGAAGCGAGCACTTACTGATCCGCATCTGTTCAGCGGTATCGGTAACGCCTATTCCGATGAGATTCTTTTTCAAGCGCGGCTGTCTCCGATCACGCTCACACAAAAGCTCAAGCCGGAAGAGATTGAACAACTATTCGCTGCCACGCGATCCACGCTTACCAACTGGATCGAACTACTGCGCGCTGAAACCTATAGGACGGCAAGCGGTGGCGACTTAATCAAGTCTCAACCCGCTGAAGTTATTCCCCGGAAGGCAGGAAGTCGCAAAATCAAAACATCTGATCCCATTCCCCCTAGAGCGAAGAAGACTTCAAAGACGAGCCGGAGCGACGTGCAAACAGATATGAGTTTCCCGGAAAACGTCACAGCCTTTCGTCCGGAGATGGCCGTGCATGGGAAATACCTTCAGCCTTGCCCGCGCTGTGGCGTAAAGATTCAACGCATCCGCTACGCCTCGAATGAGACTAACTATTGTCCTGTTTGTCAGACTGGAGGAAAGCTGCTTAAGGACCGCGCCCTCTCGCGACTGCTCCGCGAAGACTGGCCGAAGCAATTGATGAATGCGGAATGATGGATGCGGAATCGAGGCTTCGATAAGACACGCACATAAGAAAGCCATTTCAGATGCTTACCCGGTCTGTCGCGTATTCCGCATTCCTCAGTCGTTCCATTCCGCATTCATCATTCCGAAATCATCATTCACTTTTCCTTGACCCGCTCCCCCTTACGCCGCTATGTTTCGCTTAGAACGGAGACAAGCCATGAAAAAACTAACCCTCCTGTCGCTGGTCATCGCATCCCTTTCAGTTGCAGTCCTTGCTTATCAAAACGCAGTGGTACCCACTGACGGCTCCGGGCTAACGGTGCTCGAGTACAAGTGGTCCAAAACCCTCCTCGCGGTAGGTAAACAGGATCCGGGTGCCACAGGACCGGCCCAGCTGGTTACGAGAGCCAGCAAAAACTACGAACGCGACAACCGCGGCGCCCAACAACAGGGAATCAGAGATCCCCAGATTGACACTGTGGACGGGCGGAGCGCCGCGATAGAACGGAACATTCAGGACTCCCGAGGACTGAAACCCTTAGAAGGCTTTGCATACCGGATTAGAGTCCAAAACTCGACGGAGAAATCCGCTGACATCATTTTCTGGGAATATCAATTCATCGATCCAGCGAGTCCGACGATCATTGCCCGGCGCCAGTTCCTCTGCGCGGTAAAGATGAAACCCGGCAAAGCAACCCCCATAGAAGCCTTCAGCGTTGCGGGACCACTCGAGATTGTCAGCGTTGCCGGTCTTGCTGATAAAGATAGAAAGGCGGTTCAGGAAAAAGTAGTAATCAATCGGGTGGAGTATGTAGACGGTTCAGTCTGGCGACGCAAGGACTGGAACTTTGGTGAGATTAAGCAAGCATATGATCGTGCGTTATCAACTCCCTGGGCGAAAGAAATGTGCCGCGCGCTCTGAAAAGTCTAAAGTCCAAGGTCCCAGGTCCCGGGTCCCGGGTCAAAAACCAACCCGCTCGTCTCCCCAACTACTATCTACTATTCTAAAACTCAGGCGGGCGAGACTCCCGAGGTCGCAGTAGTAACAAAAACTGTTAGTTGTGGGCTGGTGTTGTAACGCAAAGTGTTGGTTTACCGGCTCCGACGACACTCAAACCACGTCAGACTTACATCTTTTTCGCCACTCGGCCTTCGCCCATGGTTCATGCACGGCTTAACAAGCGACATTCCGTAAAGCAATTCAGTGCGTACCCGCGGTAGCTCCGGTGTCGACTAACTGATCCGGGCGGAGATTCGAAGGCTGTTTCAGAGCCAATAGTGTTCCCGTAGTAGCGACTTCAAAAGCCGGGGAACCGTGAAAGGCCCAGTCATAACGGCCAAAAAGAAAACATGAGAGCCGGTTACCCAACTCCGAAAGAATCCGTTTGCCGTCTGCAGTTGTTCGTCTCTGTCGGCTAGCTACAAAACTCTCGCCGTTTGGCGCCAGGTAGATTCCGCGTTCTCGTAGGTATTGCATGCCCTTTCGGTTCGCATCAGCCGTGCCACGCTTAAAGGACAGGGGGCAGTGGGCAGTGAGGAGTGTGAGTAAACCAAGAGGTTAGTGGTGCGCCCGAAATCGTTGATGGCCCGGGATGTGACCGGTGAGTGCCTCAATTCTCTCTCTACCTTCTAAAAGAAATAACCAGGTTGGCCCAGAAATTTCTAGTTAGAGCTGTCAGGGTCTCGCAGGCAATTTACTCTCAACCCACGCTCTGCTACATGTCGAATCGCGGCTGACCCGCCGATCCTCAACTATGCTGAGCATCTCATTTGATTCTGTTGTTTGGGCCAGGCGAGACGTCCTCGGTTCCAGTGGTTCGTTGTCTTTAGTTGTCACAGGAATTAACACCGGCGCCATGTCACGCAGAGTCTACTAACCACTGCCTGGTCACTGACCCCTGACAACCTTCTGCTTTATGCCCACTGCCTGCTGCCTTATTGGGACCACGGTGTCGGTTTGCGAACCCACCGGTGTTGCTTTAGTTGTTCGAGTAGCTCCTCGGGCAACGTCCCCGAATCGCTGGCATCGACATTCGCGGCAACGTGAGAGAGTTTCCGCATCCCGGGAATGATCGTAGTGACCTGAGGATTGCTGAGGATGAATCTCAACGCAAGCTCCGGCATCGTGATTTCAGTGGAGTGTTCGTTGTTCCAATCACGCAGAAGTGATTTCAAAGCCTCGGCACGTGCGACACTCGGAACAAGGTTTTCGGAGACGAAGTACGTATTGCGCCAATCACCCTCCGGCCATCTGCTCTCTTTAGTCAGAGTTCCGGTAAGCGTCCCTTCATCAAACGGCACGCGGGCAATAACGGCGACGTTCATCTCTTCACACGCCGGAAACAGGACGTCCTCTGGATTCTGATCGAAGATGTTGTAGATCACTTGCACCGCATCGATCTGTCCGGTCTTCACGGCACGTACACCATTCCAAGGCTCCCATCGATTGAGACTAATCCCGATGGCTTTGATCAGTCCCTGACTGCGCAAGTCGTCAAGCTTGTAGAGCCAGCGATCATCTCGCAACCAACTGTCGTCCCAGGTGTGGAATTGGATTAGGTCGAAGCTCTCGAGCCGGGAATTCTCAAGACTGCGATGGACGTACTCTTCAACGTGGTCCTGGGGATATGAATCTTCGAGAGTGGAATCAGACTGCGCCGGCCACTTCTTATTTTTCGGTGGAACCTTGGTCGCGGTGTACAAGCGTTTTTCGCGATTGTCGCGCACGGTTTGTCCGAGCAGCTTTTCGCTGCGTCCGTCCCCGTAGACATAAGCGGTGTCGAAGAAATTACAGCCAAGGTCTGCGGCCTTCTGGAGCGATTGGAGCGACTCCTGATCGTCCGACTCCGACCAGCCCCCCATCCCCCACATGCCGTAGCCGATCTCGCTGACCTGCCAACCCCTGCGACCGAATTTTCGTTGATTCATTTCAGGGAAGTATAGCAGGGAGGAGCGAGGGGTGAAGGATGAGTGAGAGGTACGAATGAGGAACTATGAATGATGAATTATGAACGAAGGCAATAAACGGTCGAGCTGTCCTTCGCCATCTCAATTCATAATTCCTCCTTCATCATTCATCATTTGCTTTTTCCGCCGTCGTCACCCTCTCTTTCGGTGCGGCATCACTCAAGTAGTAACCGCGCCGCGTACTCACCTCGAGCTTGCGGGTCTTGCCTTTCGCATCCTTAGCTTTCACGCGAACGTCGAGGTTGTGCAGGCGACCGTCGTCGGGCTCGTCTTCCGCGAGGGCAAAGCCCAGATTGTATCGGGCGGTGAGGTTGCCGATAATCTTGCCTAGACCACGCGCATAATCGCTGGTACGGTTGATCTGCACCGCTTCACCACCTGTTTGTCCCGCCAAAAACTTCGCGCTGCCGGAGAAACTCATGCCGATCCAGTTGCCGATAGGTTTCGCAAGCGGCAGCAGAAACTTATAAAGGGTTCGTTTGTTCGCCGTCAGTGAATTGAAGGTGACGTTCCCACGAACGAGGAGATCGGCGGTAGCGTTGCGGTCTTCAAGGATGATGGGAATGATTCCATCAGTAACCCAGATGATTGCCACCCGCGAATTGGGACGTTGCTTAGTACCATTGCGAGAAGCCTCGCGCGCTGCAGCGTAGAGACTGTACTCCTCACCTGTGTCCACATTCATTTTGCCGTTTTTACTTTCCCGCCTCGAGGCAACGGAACCGTCTTTCATGATAGTGCGTGTGATCGTTGCTCCCGTCTTGGGATCCTTGAAGGTTTCCACTTCAGCAACGTTCGGATCCGGGGTGGCACTCGCCACAGGCTTGTTGACCTCAACTTCTGAAGGTATTGCTTGGGCCTTCCCCGCTTTATCGCCATTGAAACGATCCGAGACCGAATCCGATTCAGGTTTGTCCGGACCGCTGTCGGCGATGGCCGCGCGAACTCTCTCAGCTTCCGCAACCATGAGTGCGGGCACTTGCTGCAGGGCAGTGGCAATCCGCCCGCGATCGCGTGTGAACTCGGTCAGGATTTTTCTACTGCCATCCTCATCGAAGTTAATCGCCATGATTGTCACTTCATCTTGCGGAGCGAGCTTTGCCAGTTCGGCGGCCATAACCTCCAGGACTTCACGTCGTTTGAGAAATCGTCCAGCTCCGTCGTCCCTGAGATCCAACACCAGGATTAGGGCGAGCGGCTTGCGGGCCTGCCCCTGCGCGGTGAAGTAAGAGATCGCTCGCGGCTTGCAGTCATCGAAAACTTCGAAGCTATCCTGTTTCAGATCCCAGATAGGACTGCCGGTGTGTTTGTCTTTTACCAACGCATCCATGAAGACGACACGGGTATTGATGCGAATCGTGTCGGAGACTTCCTGCGCCTGCACAGACATCGAACAACCGATGACAGCGAGAAGCAGTACCGCGAAAGACCTCACAAAAAATCGCAGCAGTCCCAGGGCGCGAAGCGTGATGTGTTCTTGTGCGTACATGATCGGGCTCCTAGTTGTCCTCGAGCGTTGCATCGTCGGTAATCGCTTTACCCATCTCGTTCGGGTTTTGCATCAGCATTGCCAGGGTCTGCGGCGCCAGGCTTACTTGAACCACCGAGGCGTCATTCTTTTCGATCGTCACAACCAGCACATGAAATTTTGGACCTGCGTCGCGCAGAAAAACGTAAGTTTGTTCCTCGGTGTTAGGCGAGAGCACCTGAATGAAGGGAAGCCAGGCGGGAACGAGAGTTCCCTTGAGCGCTCTGCGAAAATTGACGAGGCCCTCCAGTGAGCTGAAATCTTGATCTTCGAAGTAGGCCACCTTCACGCTGCCGGCTTCAGCAAGGCGCTTTTTGTTGCCGCCTGCCACACGAGCAGCGACTGTGGCTGCTTTCAGTCCGGCTCGACCAAGAAACGGAATACCCTTGTGCTTCACGTGATAGAAGTCTTCGATAACTTTTACGACGTCGCCGAAGTCGTCCGCAGTTGCAGCGCGGACCGCGTGCGAGGCGGGGATTAATCCGGAGAGTAAAACGAGAAGCAGTAACGCTGAGGTTATTAATCTCTTCATTGTTCTTACCTATTCGAAGTGCTGTCTGTTATCGGATGGACGACATCAGTTCTTCTGCTTCTGCTTGGGTTTCGCGGGTCCAATCCCGAATTCCGGAACGCCAAAGTTTCCTTCGAGTTCGCTGAGCCGTTCCAGATCCACGGGCCCGACGATATTCACGATCGTTAGCTCTTTGGGTTCAATGGCAACTACAACCAGGCCACTCACCTGGGACGCTGTTGTCATCAGGTAGACTTCGACTCCGCCCTCGCGCTTGCTGGTGACGTTGACTACACGGTTCCAGCTGGGGCCCTTGAGCTGAGCGCGGATGGAGTCCACATCGACTTGGGAATATTCATTCTCATGTTCGAACTCGAAGCTCTTAACGTAAATTCCTTTCAGGCCACTGACGAGTTGCTTGACCTTGACCTCGTCCGGATCTTTGCCGGAGAGAAACTTGGCGGTGAGCTGCATCAACTTTTCGTCGATGTTTACGTCCACGGACTCATTCGCCTTTGCGCCCAGATGGTCCAGTTGGCCCATCTCCAGCCGCGCGGTTTGAGCACTCGCCTTTCCGGTTAAGCAGACGACCAGGAACAGGGCGAGTGATGCGAGCTTTAAGGAAGTTCGAAATGTTGCTTTCATGATTACTCCATTCATCCGATCTTGTGTTGATTGCGGATTTGGTTCGTAGGATAAGCGCCTTGTGTTCTCTTTTGCGCGAGACTCAACTTGGAGCTGGCGACCCGCAGCGCGAGGAACAGCTGTTGTTTCGCTACTTCGGCTTCGCGCTGTTCGTCGGCGGTGAGCGCGTTCTCCCTTAAAGCGTGCCGGTCGCGAGAACCACTGCGAGCAAGTGTGGCGTTGTTGCCGCTGCCGCTGAGTCGGCGAGAAGGTCGCGCCGTTACTTGTTGATTGCTCTTTACGGTCTTTGGTAGTGCTTTGGTTATCTGATCCGAGCTTCGGTTTAATTCCGGTGACGCAGCGACCGTTGCAGTTGTCCTGGCGTTTACAGGATTGTCTGGGGCGGAAGCCAATCCAGTTGTGGATCTGCGATGTAACACAGTCCAAAGGCCGGCGGCGAGAATCATGATCGCGATTGACGCAGCGATTGCGAACGTGGACACGCGCGATCGCTTTCGCGCAACCATCAACGACGCCGGAATCTCGAGCCGCTGCGGTTGGTGGCGCAGAGTTCCCAGCGCCTGCTCAAGTTGCTGAATCTCAGGATCCGGCTCGCCGGTTCGATCCCATAAGTAGTCGTCGTTCATAGTTATTCCCTTCTAAAGCGCTCGAGTGGTGCCGAGTTTCTCGCGCAGTAGTTTCATTCCTCGATGGAGGTTGACTCGTACCGATGCGGGCGTTAGCCCGGTGCGTGTGGCGATCTCCGGTCCGGTCATGCCTTCGACAAGTCGTAGCACAAGTGTCTCGCTGTAAGCGTCCGGAAGTGAGCGGACGATTTCCAGGAGCTCTCCCGCCTTGTAACCACCAGCGTCGGGGCTCCAAAGCTCATCAGTCACCTCAACGGTCTCACGAGACTGCCGGTGAAAGTCCATCGCGCGATTGCGAGCTATCATCGCTATCCATGGACCAAACGCATTGCGATCGCGCAGCGTGTGTAGTTTCCTGAGCGCGTGGAGAAAAATATCCTGGACGAGATCGGCCACTTCGTTGCGCGGGACACGCGCGAGCAGGATGCCGTGAACAAGGGGTGCGTACCGATCGTAAAGCCGCGCAAACTGTTCATGACTGCCCTCGACGACTGCAGTGACCAGAATCGCCTCAGTCTCGATTTCCAGTTTCAGCGAGGCAATGGAAGCTTTGCCGTGACCGGTCATAAATGGCATGTCAACTGTCGCTTCAATCTCGTACATTGCCTCGCCCTGTCGTAAATCAGATGGTGTTTGCGTTTTGAAAAGGCTGAACGTCCGCAAGGAGTCGGCGTTGATACTTCGACGATTCTTGCGTTACACCGGTTAAGACGGGAGAGGCAGGCAGAGTGTTAACACAAGGGGGGCTATTTGTCCGATTGTTGGCCGTTGCATCGTTCACTGAGAAGGGAAGGAACGTTTGCTGGCGCGCAACTCTCTGGAGTGCGCCGTCCTGTCGGCGCTTTGGGTGGATGCGATTTGTCGCAAGCTGGCTGCATCGAGTATTGTTCGCGAGGCCCACGGCGCCAGGCCGCCGCGGACCAAAGCGGTGGCAGGTCTCCGCACTCCAAAGAGATGATGCGTTTCCCACTCATTAAGTGCTGTCAAGAACTGAGGTAGTGGTAAGAACTCTGGGCTAACCGCCGAACAATCAGGATTCAGCGGGCAGGGCAACGGGCTCGGTTGTCGCGACATCGTTCCTGCCGAACGGATTTTCCTGCGCGGTCAAGCGCAGCATCTCCGGCGTTGCAGAAACAAGATTCGTACGCCAGATAAAGATCGTGGAAACGACGAGAGCCACAGTGCAAGCCACACCGCCTTCGATCCCATAGCTGCCACCCGTAAACCACGCGGGTCCAAGATCGGTGCCTTGGAAGAGAGGATGCGGCGCAATCTTCGTGATGCCGCTCACCGGCAAACCGAACAACGATCCCAGCGCCCAGTTCCATGCCCAGTGAACACCGAGAGGTAACCAAAGACTTCGAGTGCGCAGATATGCCGCAGCCAACCAGATTCCTGCGAGCGCAGTGTTGATGAACGCGAGGATGCTTCCTCCGTTCGGGTTCTTCAGGTGGACGGCTGCGAAAGGCACTGAGGTGAGCAGCGCGCCGAGCCAAGCCAGCTGGGCTCGCGTTAGTGTCTGCAAAGGATAGCCTCTGAACAACGCCTCTTCTGCAAGCGCAGCAACAATGAAGAGCCCTAAAGAAACGATCAGGGTCTGGCTGACTTGCGACGTTCCCGCTGTGGAGACTGAGAACCGCAGTCCGCCACCGGCTGTAGCGATTCCTGTGGCCAGGGCCAATGATGCAATTCCAATCGCGGAGCCGATTAGTAGATCTCTAAACCATCCTTCGTGAAGGTTGACACCAAGCGAACGCCACGGCAGGCCCTCAAGCAAACGCGCGCAGATGTATCCGGCGCCGAGCGAGCAGACTAGAAGAACAAAACGGAAGACGAGGTCCTCGAACAAACCGCCGGGGGACAAACCCGGCGTCCCTCTTGAGGCAATGGCATAACCGAGGCGGACTGCGCTAGCGACTACTAATGAAAGAAAGATATAGACGACGATGAAAATCAGAAGGCGCCAGCCGCTGCGTAGACGACCGGTGGTGTTGAAGAAGATCTGACGGAATTCCATAGGGTAATCTCAGAGGTGATTTAGGAATGCGCGGGCATTCTAGAAAGTCGAATGTCCGATGTCCAATGTCCGGCGCCTACGGCCCCCGCATCGCAGGTTTAGTTTTACGGCCCTGTCAGCCCACAATTTGCTCCGCAGGCCTGAGATGTGGGACATGGGAGTCTGGAGATGGTTTTGAGTCGCCCGTGCTAAACTTCGATCCGCCAGTCTATGAACGATCAGCAACAAAATCCGGCCTTTCAGAAGCCGAGGGTGAGGCGTCGCCGTCGCATTTTGTTGTGGACGCTAGGCATCATTGTCTCGCTGCTGCTCTTCGTGATTGTCGCGCAGCAGCTGTGGCTCTGGACCATTGTTCCCCCCGACACCGCATCTGACACGCTCGTTCTGTACGCCCTGTCCACGCTCAACTTCATTGCCTTCGTCGTCTTCTCGTTCATCTTCGTCAGAAACCTACTAAAGCTGCGTCGTGAAAGGCGCGAGCTCGAACTCGGTTCGAAGATTAAGACACGCCTGCTGGTGTACTTCATCGGCATCAGCTTTCTGCCGATCATTGCCATGGCAACGTTCTCCTACCTCTTTCTGAATCGCTCGCTTGAGAAGTGGTTCAGCAAACTGCCTGAAGACGTAGTGAACGAGGCTCGAGAAGTGCAACGTGAAGCTGTTGATGCTCAGTATCGAAGTCTGCGTGAGACCGCTTTGCTGCTGGGCGTCGTGCTCACAAAGCAACCCGATCCGGAGCGACAGCAGACGCTCGATGAGATGGTGACGAAGGGCCAGGTGACAGCGGTGGAGATCGTCGATGGCGACGGGAAGGCGATTGCGCAGAGTCGCGGCGCGCCCGGTGCAAAGAATCGGGAGTTGGAAACGCTGCTGACTCGTGCGCGTCAGACAAAAGGGGACGTTGGCGAAGCGCTCGTCGATGGCCAAGGTTTCGATGTCATCAAAGTCCCTATTCAGGAAAACGAATATCTGATCCTAGCAACCGCCCGGCGCTCCAACTCCGATCTGAAGGACACGATCACCGGGTCACAGAGTGAGTACCAGAAACTGGTGAAACGGCAGCGGAAGGTGCGTCTGCTTGGACTCTCGACCCTGGGGCTGATGACGCTGCTGCTGCTTTTTGTCTCGAGCTGGGTAGCGATCTACCTGGCGCGCGGAATCGCGACGCCGATCAAATCACTCGCGGAAGCCTCCAATGAGATTGCGCGCGGAAACCTGGCCCATCGTGTAGTGCCGGGTGCGGAGGACGAACTTGCCTTGCTGGCGCACTCCTTCAATCAGATGACGGCGCAGCTCGAAGAGAACCGCAGTCGCATCGAAGCCGGGTCCGCTGAGTTACGCGATAAAAATCTGGCATTGGAAGAACGGCGAAACTACATCGAGACCGTACTTGAGTCGCTTTCGACAGGCGTCGTCTCGCTCGACGAAAGCGATCACGTTACGACGATTAACGCAGCGGCAGCGCGCATGCTGCGTCTCAACGCTCCGTCGAACACAGTGCCGGCTGAGCGCACCGGTCTGCACAAGTTAGAACGACTGATCGGAGCCGATGACAGGATTGTCCTTGAGCGTTTGCTTCGTCGAGCGCGTCGTGCGGGTCATGCTACGGAACAAACGCAACTGACCGGAGGTGTGGCCAAGGAAACAGGGGCGTTGCCCGTGGCGCTGACTGCTACGGCGCTCCGTGGTGCGTCAGGAGATGGTGCACACGGACACGGTGTGGTTTTAGTCATCGAGGATCTCTCGGAGTTGCTGGCGGCGCAGCGGGCCGCAGCCTGGAGCGAAGTGGCGCGTCGCATGGCCCACGAGATTAAGAACCCGCTTACACCGATCCAACTCTCCGCGGAGCGTATTGCCCGCAGTTACCATCGCACTGGTAACGGTAGCAACATGAATGGAGTGGTTCAGAATGGGTTGAACGGACCATCGAATGGCAAATTCGGTGATGCAGAAGACAAGCGGATCGCCGCCGTGATCGACGAATGCACCGAAACGATCACTCGCGAAGTGGCGGGATTGAAGGCGATGGTTGACGAGTTCTCGCGGTTTGCACGTCTACCACTCGCGCGCCTTGAGCCGGAAGACTTGAACCAGGTAGTGCTGCGTGCAATCGCTTTGTATGAAGATCGACTGGACGGCGTGACCATCAATACCCGACTCGCTCCGGAGTTGCCGCCGGCGCTGCTCGACTCCGAACAAATGCGGCGGGTCTTTGTAAATCTGATCGACAATGCTCTCGCAGCGTTGACCACCGTGCCGGGCGAGAAGACGATTACGATCGCTACCACTTATGACAGCGTCCGCAGCCTGTTGCTGGCGGATATTTCCGACACGGGACATGGCATTCAATCAGGCGATTTCAAACGACTCTTTCAACCTTACTTCTCGACGCGCGGCTCAGGAACAGGGCTTGGTCTAGCTATCGTGCAACGAATCGTCCTCGAGCACCGCGGTCGCATACGGGCGGAGGCCAACAGCCCGCGCGGCGCAAGGTTCGTGATCGAATTGCCTGAGCCGAGGCAATAGGATTGCCGATTGGCGATTCGATCGCATCGTACGCACGGCCAGACTTGAAAAACAGTGAGGAATTAACCAGGCAACTCATTGGCAGTCGGCAATTGGAAATCGGCAATCAATCACGTGGATTCAATTCTCATAGTTGACGACGAGCGCGGCATTCGCGACACGCTGCGCGGCGTAATGGGTGACGAAGGCTTTGACGCCGACGCCGTGGCCAGCGGCGAAGAGTGTTTGCAAGCTCTTGGGCGGCGCTCGTACGGCTGCATCCTGCTCGACGTCTGGCTGCCCGGAATCGATGGCCTCGAGACGCTGCGACAACTGCGCGAAGCGGGCTCCGACGCCGCGGTGGTGATCATCTCGGGGCACGGCAGCGTCGAAACAGCAGTTCGCGCTACCAAACTCGGCGCCTTCGATTTCATTGAGAAGCCGCTCTCCATTCAGAAGACGGTCCTCACCGTGCGCAATGCACTGCGGCAACGGCGTTTGGAAATGATGAATGCCGAGATGGCTGCCGAACTCGCGAAGGAATACACGATGGTCGGCGAGTCCGTCGCTATGCGCGCGTTACGAAAACAGATTTCGATCGTTGCTCCTACTGATGGCCGCGTTTTGATCTATGGCGAGTCAGGCACCGGCAAAGAACTCGTTGCACATGCGATTCACGCCCAGTCCTCGCGCGCCGCCGCTCCTTTTATTGAGGTCAACTCCGCCGCGATACCCGAGGAGTTGATCGAGTCAGAGCTCTTCGGTCACGTAAAGGGCGCCTTCACTGGTGCAACAGCTGCGAAGAAAGGAAAGTTTGAACTCGCCGATGGCGCGACGCTGTTTCTCGATGAAGTCGGCGACATGAGCGCAAAGGTCCAGGCGAAAGTTCTGCGCGTGCTGGAAGAGCAACGCTTTGAAGCAGTGGGCAGTGGGACTGCAATCAATGTTGACGTCAGGGTGATAGCAGCGACGAACAAGCGCCTCGTTATGGAGATCGAACAGGGAAAGTTTCGAGCCGATCTCTTCTACCGTCTCAATGTGATCCCGTTCGAGTTGCCGCCGTTGCGCGACCGTCCGGAAGACGTACCGTTGCTGGTCGAGCATTTCAATCAAACCTTTTCGCTGCCGTACGGCAAAGCGCCGAAGGAGTTTGCAACTGAAGCGATCGCCGAGCTGCAAAACTATTCGTGGCCCGGGAACGTTCGCGAATTGCGTAACACGATTGAGCGCGTTGTCATCATGCACCCGGGCGTGAAGGTGGCTGCCAGCGATCTACCGGTGCGGGGAAAAGAGGAAGCGCCGGTCGCCTCATTCCGCTTCCCGTCCTTTAAAGAAGCGACAGACGCCTATCATCGGGAATTTATCCAGCGAAAACTGGAAGAAGCCGAAGGCAACGTCTCGCGCGCTGCTGAGTTGATGGGCGTCGACCGCAGTCATCTGTACCGGCGCATGCGGGCTTTAGGGATTCAGAATCGCGGCGAACGGGCGGGCGCTGGCTAGCTTGCCGCAATAGATAAGCCGCAGAGGCACGCGGAAGACGCAGATAGGAAGACTAAGAGGTTCCCTTTGTTCCATCCGAGTGTTCAATCCGAGCGGTCAGAGGCGAATTGTTGTTAGTTCAAAACGGATAACGGGAGTCGCAATGAAGCTCATTTATGTTTTTTTGATTGCTGCTATTTGCCTGCTGGGTACGACGTTCGCGCAAACTGCATCAAAGCAAAGGCTGGTAGGGAATTTGCGGAACAAACGTCTGGTCGACGGATGCGGCTGTTATTTTCAGTTTCCCGGAAGTAAGAAAAATTCGGAAGACTATCTGTTCGTATCTTCGCTTGAGGAGAACGAGAAGACAGCTTGGATGAATATCGACGGACGTGACGTGAAACTGAGACTCGTGAGGGAAGTGGCGGGAAAGGGAAGGGAGCGCGTGGGGAGCAGGTCAAGCAAGAGCTTTACAGGAGGCGACGTTACAGTGATGTCGACATATGTGGCGACGAGAGTTTGCGCCTACAACGATGAAAGCTGTGAAGCAACCGATTACGCTGCCATCTTTGTAGTCCGGAAGAGCAACAGAGTTCAGACCGTGAAGGCCGTCGGCGGCTGCGGGTGTTAGTCAAAATTGCGTTATCGAAGAATAAGTTAGCACTACGGCGCCAAACACTTGCGTTGACTTAAAAGCACGGATGCCGTATCAGTAGCAAGAGTCGTCTCCTGCGGAGGAGGCCATATTTTTGAGGGCAATTATGGATTTCACAACGAAAGAACTCTTAAAGCGCTATGCAAAGCTAGCGGTTGGACAACCGTTCGCGCCGATTTTGCTGAACATTCTTGTTACGTCGGTCTGCGACATGCGATGCACGCACTGCTTCTTCACCGAAGAACTCGATGATCGTCCACGCAAGAAATTGCAGATGAAAACCCACGAGATTGAGCAGATCTCAGAGACCTTAGGCGGCAACCTGGGTGTGCTAATTCTCGCCGGCGGGGAACCGTTTACGAGGAAGGATCTTCCTGAGATCGCGAAGGCGTTTTATACGAACAATAACCTCGAATCGATTTACATCATGTCGAACGGGCAGATTCAAAAACGGATCTTCCCGGATGTCGTTCGCGTTTTGCAGGAGTGTCCTAACCTGAATGTGACAGTAGCGCTCGGGATCGACGGACTCAAGGGGCCACACGAGAAGATTAGACAGAAGCCCGGGTCATGGGACATCGCCATCGATACGGCGCGTCAACTTCAGGCAATCAAGAAGGAATATCCGCGACTGGACGTACAGACGTGTACCTGCTTTATGAACTCGAATCAGGATTCGATTTTCGAGTGGTACGACTTTTTGAAATATGACCTGAAGCCCGACAAAGTTAACTTCAATTACATTCGTCCGCCTTCAGCCGATCCAGTTGAGCTCGATATCGATCACTCGCGTTATTCAAAGTTGGCGACGATGATAGATGACGATTCACGACATGCTGCGCTCAAGAACAATTACGGCGGTAAGGCCGGGTTCTTCAAAGCCGCGATCGATATTTACATGCATGGCTTGATTGCGAAAACGCAGGAGACGCAGCAGGCGCAGATGAAGTGCTACGCGGGAACTGCCGGCGGCGTAATTTATGACGAAGGCACAGTCTCGTCTTGTGAAAACCTGGCACCGATCGGCAACCTGCGCGACTTCAATTGGGACTTTCAGAAGCTCTGGCTTTCGCCGGCGATGAAGGAACGTCGCAAGAAGGCGCTCGATGGCTGCTTCTGTACACACGAATCGAACAGTTATTACCCATCGCTGCCGTTCAACCCAGGTCATCTGATCCAGATCAAGAAGCTGGAGCGGGAAATGAAGAAGGCCCGGAAAGAAATGGATCGTGCGGACGCACAAGAATTGCCGATTGGCGACTTCCCATTGCCGATCGGAGTCTCGCGTGAGGGAAACAGGCCGCGAGAGTGAATCACTGGGCAACCGAAGTACCAGGAACCCAAGGCCCAAGCCAAAAACCACTTGATAATGTTCCGATCCCGCGTCCCTAAAATTCTAATCATCTCATCCGACACCGGTGGTGGCCACCGCTCGGCGGCGGCAGCTATTGTCGCTGGGGTGCATAAGTTTTTTGAGGGCGAATCGTACGGCGTTCGAGTAGTGCGCGCGGTCGAGGAATCTCACGGCGTGACCGAAAAGCTCGTGCGCCTTTATAACTGGATGCTGCGCAACCGCCAGCACTGGATGAAATATCTCTACTGGGGCGTGAACCGGTTTCGGCCGGAGACGCGCGAGTTCTTCCACAAGCGCTGCATCGGGTACGTCACTGAATTGTTCGAGCGCTGGTGCCCGCACATCGTCGTCAGCGTCCACCCCTTGACGCAGCATATCTTTGCGCGCGTCTTGAAGGAGCTGAAACTCGCCGATCGCATTCCCCTCGTGTCGGTAGTTACCGATCCTTACTATGGATTCTGGAAAGGGTGGGCCTGCGACGATGTGACGCTTTACCTCGTCGCCAGCGAAGGCGCTCGTCAGCAGTTGCTGGACTATGGTATCCCGGCAGAACGGATCAAGATTTCCGGCATGCCCGTGCATCCAAAGTTTGCTTTCCCAGGCGAGGAGGCCGCGCGCGCCGCACGTCGTGCATTGAATCTTGATCCAGAGAAGTTCACTGTTTTTGTTAACGCCGGCTGGGAAGGCGGTGGCAATGTGCCGCAGATTTTCCGCGAACTGGTGCGAGGCAAGCTGGATGTGCAGGCGATTTTCCTCGCCGGCCGCAATGAGGAATTAAGGACTGAGGCCGAGTCCCTCGCGTCTAGTGCTCAGTTCCCGGTTAAGGTCATTGGCTATTCGGATCACGTGGAGCAGTTGATGGGTGCCGCCAATGTGATGATCTCCAAGCTGGGCGGGCTTACCACCTTCGAAGCTTTCGCCTGTCGTCTGCCGATTATCGCCGATGCAACTACACGTCCGATGCCGCAGGAACAAGGCACGGCCGACCTGATAGCGACTCGCGGCGCGGGTGTACTCTTGCGGCGCGCGAGCGACATTGTGCCGGTGATCCGGCGGATGGTTGAAGACACCGCACACTACTCCGCAATGCGCGCTGCGACAGTCGGTCTCGCGATTCCCAACGCGACGCGACACATCGTGGAGGAGATCGTTGCTCTGCTTCCCGCAGCAGTAAGAACTCCGGACGAACCCATCCTGCCCGAAGTCATATCTGCCTAGTGCGTTGACTCTCTCGGTTTTTCAAGCTCTAATCAAAAACGAATCAAGTCCACAAATTTAGCCCGCTTGCGATCTTCAAGGCGGGCGTTTTAGGAGAATGATAGCTGGTGAGCCTGCTGCTTGAAGGAAAACGTGCGTTCATAACGGGGGGCACCCGAGGAATTGGTGCCGCGATCTGTGAAATCTTTGCGCGCGAGGGCGCGGATGTGGCCTTCAACTACGGTTCGCGAGATGATCTCGCGGAAGAGATGGTCAAAAAGATCGAGACATTCGGCAGACAGGCGCTGAGTTTTAAAGTCTCCGTCACCGATCGACTTGGCCTGAAGCGACTGACGCGCGAGATCGTTGAGAAGTGGAAAGGGATCGATATTCTCGTCAACAACGCGGCGATCAATCGTGGTGACAACTTCGCAACGACAACTGATCGAGCGTGGGATGAGGTGATCGGCACGAATGTCGGCAGTTTGTTCGCCGTGACCAAGCCGATTTATAAGCAGATGATCCGCCAGCGGAAGGGGCACATTCTCAATATCACTTCGATTGGAGCCTTGCGGGCGCTGCCGACCGCGGTGCACTACGCGACTTCAAAAGCAGCGATGGTTGGTTTCACCAAATGCCTTTCGCGCGAAGCCGGTACCTTCGGTGTGAAGGTTAATGCCATTGCGGCCGGAATCTTTGATACTGATCTCGCCTCTCAACTACCCGAGCGCCTACTCCAGATGCACGCCTTCTGGGCCTCAGCAGGACGCCTGGGTCGTCCCGAAGAACTCGCTGAGTATGCTGCGTTCATGGTCAGCGATCGCAATAGCTTTATGAATGGTGAGGTTGTGATCGTTGATGGCGGAGCGATAACATGAGACGAATGATGAATGCGGAGTAATGAATGCGGAAATAACGGACTCGCGCTTCGATTCATTATTCATCACTCCACATTTGTTTTCATCGTTCATTTTCATCCTTCATCATATTCTTTCATCTTCCTCTGCAGTTCACGAACCGCTCGCTGCAACTCGCCAAGTCGCCGGAACGCTGCGGTTGAGCGTAGCCAATCCTTGTTATCGAATGCCGGAATGCCCGAAATGATCTTACCAGCAGGCACATCATGACTCGTGGCGCTCTTTGCTGTGATTACAACATCGTCACCTAAAGTGAGATGGCCCGCTACACCTGCCTGTCCTGCAAGTACAACTCGAGCCCCAATGTGGGAACTTCCCGCTAGTCCAACCTGGGCGCAGAGCAGAGCATCTTCGCCGACGGTGCACGAGTGACCAATCTGAACGAGGTTGTCGATCTTCGCGCCGCGAGCGATTCGAGTCTCTCCAACTGAAGCACGGTCGATTGTCGTGCCCGCGCCTATCTCGACGTCATCCTCGATAACGACGCGACCAGTCTGTGGAATCTTGAGCCAGTGACGTGCTTCATCTTTTGCGTAACCAAAACCATCGCAACCGACCACCACATTGTTATGAATCACTACGCGTTCCCCGATCTGGGAACGCTCACGAATTGCGGCGCCCGAGTGAACGACCGAATCTCTGCCGATCGCGACGTCTTCGTAGATGGTAGCGTTGGGATGAATCCGTACTCCCGACGCGATCGTGGTGCGCGGACCGATCACGGCGCAGGCGCCGATCCAGACATCGCCAGCAATCGTCGCGGTAGGATCGATAACTGCGGCGTTGTGGATGGCAGGAGTGATGGTCGGTTCTGAATGAAAGAGTCTCAGAGCGCGCGTGTAAGCAAGATAAGGATCCTTCGCGCGCAGCACGGGAATTTCTCGTTCTATCTGTGCATCCTCCGTGAGGTAGATCGCGGCGGCCTTCGTGTCGTTCACTCTTGGTGTGTACCGCGGGTTCGCCAGGAAAGTGATCTGACCGGCTCCCGCATCATTCAATCCCGCGGCGCCGCTTACTTCGACTTCGGGATCGCCTTCGACACGAGCCCCTGTCTGTGCTGCAAGTTCCGAGAGTTTCATGGGCGAGAGTTTAGCGCATGCGCCGTGCGCGGCGCACCTGATCACATTACAGAGACGGGATCGATCTCCAGATTTATCGAGCGGAGATTGTTGCCGCGCCCAGACATTGCCGCGAGGGCGTTGTCCACAACGGCGCGCAGTTGGCGGCGGCTTCGCCCTTTGACTAACAACTGGATCCGATGCTCTCCCTTCAACCGTGCCAGCGGTGCTGGGGCCGGACCGAGTACACGGCACGCCCGATCCTTATTGGCGAGGTCCATCTCTTTGCGCAGTTCAGTTGCTTCAGCGCGGGCGCGATTCAAGTCGGGGCCGTGAATCAGCAGGGAGGCAAGCGACACAAACGGTGGATAACTATGATTTTGCCGGTATCGGATCTCTTCGTTGTAGAAGCCAGCGTAATCCTGCGCGCACGCATGTCGCAGAGCGTAGTGATCCGGATGGTAAGTCTGAATTATTACCTGGCCCGCGCGATCGCCTCGGCCTGCTCTTCCCGCTACCTGGGTTATCAGTTGAAAGCTGCGTTCGGCGGCACGAAAGTCAGGGAGCGCTAAGCCCGCGTCAACTGAAACGACGCCAACCAACGTCACGTTGGGGAAGTCGTGGCCCTTGGCGAGCATCTGCGTGCCAACCAGCATGTCGATGTTGCCGGCACTAAATTCCAAAAGTGACTTCTCGAAGCTGCCGCGTCGCGAGGCTGTATCGCGATCAATGCGGGCGATCCGAAGGGCAGGGAATTGTTTTGCGATCATTGCTTCAATTTGTTCCGTTCCCTCCCCAACATAGTAAATGTACTTCCCGCTACACGAAGGGCACTGCTCCGGGGCCGCCTGTCGGTGATTGCAGTAGTGGCACACGATCACTTTTTCACTGCGATGATAAGTGAGTGTGACATCACAGTTCGGACACTGAATCGTCTCACCGCACGAGCGACAGAGGACGAAGCTGGAGTAGCCGCGACGATTGAGAAGCACGATCGATTGTTCGTTCTTTCGATGTGTATCTTCAATGGCCTGCAGCAGTTCGTCGGAGAAGACGCGCGGCTTTTTGTGGCGATCGAAGGCCTCTCTCATGTCGATGATTCGAGCGGTCGCCAGAGGACGGTCGCCGATGCGAGAGGGAAGTTGCAGATACTGATACTTTCCGTTTTGCGCGTTGTGAAACGATTCGAGCGACGGGGTAGCTGAACCGAGGATGACAACGGCATTCTCCTTTTGAGCACGCACGATTGCAGTGTCGCGGCCGTTATAACGTGGGGAGTCCTGCTGACGATAAGTCGACTCGTGCTCTTCGTCGATGATTACGAGACCGAGATTCTCGATTGGCGCGAACACTGCCGAGCGTGTGCCGATGACGATTCGTGCCTCTCCGCCCTTCACGCGCATCCACTCGTCAAAGCGTTCTCCTCTCGACAGTGAAGAGTGAAAGATAGCTACCCGATCACCGAAGTAACTCCGCAGCCGGCGTGAAAAGACAGGGGTCAGCACTATCTCCGGAACGAGCATCATTGCCGAGCGCCCAAGCTCCAGACAGACTCGCATCGCGCGCATGTAGACCTCGGTCTTACCGCTTCCCGTTACCCCGTGCAGCAGGTATGCGGCATAGACGCCGGCGCGAAGCGGCCCGTCAATTTGTTTTAAGACGGAAGTCTGAGCTTCCGTCAGTTGATACTCTTCTGAGCGTGGAAGCACAGCGTCGGCCAGAGGATCGCGCCGCAGGTTCTGGTCCACTATTTCGATCAGACCCTTTCTCTGGAGCGTTTTGATCGCTGATAAGCTGACGTTCGCACCCCTCAGTAAGTCCGCAATCGGCATCTCAGGTTCTTGAGCGAGTTGCGCGAGAACCCGTTGCTGAGCGTCCGTCTGTCTTGTTTCAGTCGCTGTCTCCGCAATCGAAGCAGGTCGGGTAAGACGGGCGACCCGGTGGGTCTTCGCTTTTGCGAAAGAGAGACTTGCTCTCTGTTGCATCTCAAGGAGACCTTCCTCCTGCAGCTCGCGTAGGGCCTTCATCGCTGGTCGCTTTTCGGCGTCGCGAGAAAGTGCATCGAGACTGAGTTCTCCCGCTTCGTAGATTGACCGGAGGACTGTTGTCTTAGTCGTTTGCGGCTGTAGATCGTCTAACTCGAGAACGCGGCGCTTTCCTTCACCGGTCAGCGAATAAACAGGCTCGACGCTGGGGCTGATTCCAGGAGGCAATGCGCCTTTGATTACTTCGCCCCAGGGCGAGCCATAATATTCGGAAACCCATCGCGTGATTTGCAAAACGTCTGGAGTGAGAAGGGGTGCAGCGTCGAGAATTTGCGCGACGTCCTTAATTCCTTTTTCAGAGAGGCCCGCGAGCGGGGGCAGTTGATGATGGAGCGCCACGATATAGCCAGTGGTGAGCTTCCGACCGAGCGGCACGAGTGCGCGAACACCGGGATGAGCAACCATCAGTGCAGGAGGCAGTCGATAGATAAAGGTTTGAGATACGTGGAGGGGAACAGCTACTTCTGCGTACTGGGGAGGTGATAATTCGACTGTATCGGAGGTCTGGTTGATGACCGGGGAAGTACTCTCGAACTCTTTCGGCACAGTTGTGAAGTTAGCGCGAAACCAAGAATTCTGAAAGCGAGTGGGCGACGTCAGGACTTTGCTTCTTTCCTCGCGGTACTGTCGAGGTAGTCGCGTACTTTTTTTAGATCTTCCCAGGTCTCACGTTTCTTGGATGGATCCCTGAGTAAGTACGCTGGATGAAACGTGGGCATAATCTTGATGCCTTGGAAATCCTGAAACTCACCGCGCAGTCGAGTGATGCCGATTTTAGTATCCAGCAGATTTCTCACCGCGGTGTTGCCGAGCACGACGATGACTTCGGGTCGCACGGCCGCAATTTCGCGTAGCAGAAAGGGCTTGCACGTGTTGGCCTCATCAGGCATCGGCGCTCGATTGCCAGGCGGACGACAGCGATTGACGTTACCAATCATGACGTCTTCACGCCTGAAACCGATTGACTCGATGATCTTCGTCAGGAGTTGGCCGGCTCGACCAACAAAGGGACGTGCCTGGGCGTCTTCATCAGCGCCGGGTGCTTCGCCTACGAACATCAGCCTAGCTCTGTTGTTGCCTTCAGAATTGACGACGTGGGTTCGGCCTTCATAGAGCGGGCAGCGAGTGCAGTTTCCGATGTCGGCCCAAATCTCCTCAAGAGTTTCACCGGAGGGAGCAATAGCTTCGTTGTTCGGCGTGAGATTGCCAAAGAGCGCGTTAATCAGAGGTGAGGTTACAGTGGTTGGTTCCTGCGGAAGAGGCGAGAGTGGGCGCGCTTGAACAGGTGGTTGGTTTGCGCTTTGAGTCTGAACCGGAAGTGGTTCAGCGCCTTCTACGCCTAACTCGTGAAGATAAGTGACGTGTTCCTGTGTTTGCTTGATTAGCAGGAGCAGTTCATCAGCTGACGTTTGAGCGCTCATCAAATTCGGTTTGTTGCCTGGTAGAAGAATGGTTCGTGAATCTAGCGGTTCTTCTTTTTAAGCGACTCAGGTGTGCCGTTAGAAGGGGTGTTTCTCATGGCTCGCAGGCGCACGACCTCGTCGAGAATCCGATGTGCCGCTTCAACCTTTGTCATCAGAGGCAGTTGCGAAGGAGTTTCAGTATCACCAGGGATAATAGTAATGGCATTCATGTCGCTATCGAACCCGCGATCATTTTGACCTACGTCGTTTGCGATTATCGCGTCCAGATTCTTTGAGCGTAACTTGCTGAGTGCGTTTGCCAATAGGTTGTCTGTTTCAGCTGCGAACCCGACTACGATTAGAGCGTTAGTCTTCTCTGCTGCTACATCGCCGAGGATATCTCGAGTCCTCTCGAGTCTAAGAATGAGTTCTGATTCGGTCTTCTTGACTTTGTTAACAGCTTTTTCGACAGGTCGATAGTCGGCCACGGCAGCCGCGCCAATGAAGACTGTCGCGCGCGCGAGCTCGTTTTTCACGGCAGCTAACATCTCCCCCGCTGAAGTGACGTTTAAAAGGTGAACACCAACGGGGGCGGGAACGCTGGTGATCCCGGCCACGGTCGTTACTTCGGCGCCCCGCTCGCGTGCCGCCCGTGCCAGCGCAAATCCCATGCGGCCTGAGGAGCGGTTTGAAAGAAAGCGCACGGGATCGAGTGCCTCCCGAGTGGCGCCAGTGGTAATTACAAAATGTTCCTGGGAGAGGTCCTGAAAATGCTTATTTCGACTGTGACTGAGAAGTTCTAGCGCCGCGGCTACAATCTTCTCGGGTTCTTCTAAACGGCCTGGTCCAATCGTGCCGCACGCCATTTCGCCTTCGTCGGGTTCGATGATATGAACGCCGTCCTTGCGGAGTTGCGCAAGGTTTCGCTGGGTCGCGGGATGTTGCAGCATCGTCGTGTTCATGGCAGGCGCTATAAGCAGTGGAGCAGTCGAGGCAAGGTAAGTAGAACTGAGGAAATCGTCAGCAATTCCGTTTGCAAACTTCGCGATAATACTTGCAGTCGCAGGAGCGACTATAAAGAGATCTACTGTCTGCGAGAATGTGATGTGGGCTATTGGATCGGGATTATCTGATGCATAATCGTCAACGATGACGTGGGCTCCCGAGAGTGCCCGAAAGGTCAGGGGCTGAATGAATTCGCAGGCGCGCTTTGTCATGGCTACGCGCACGATGCAACCCGCGCGTTGGAGTCCCCTTAGTATTTCGGCAGCTTTGTAGGCAGCGATCCCTCCGCTGATGCCGAGAGCCACTTTCTTTCCGGAGTAATTCAATTTTGTTTCGTTCTGGGCCATTAGAATAATTCCTGAATCGAGATCAATGTAACATTGCCGAAACACCTGTGCAATGAAGCCAAAAACATTGGGCTGGTACAATTTTTACGAGTGAGCGAACGATGGCAAGGTAGCCTCTGAGATCGTTCTTGACGGAACCTGGTCGCAAATGAAGTCAAACATTAAAGCCTTTCAACTTCTTCTCTTAACCGCGTGCTGTGTGCTGGTGGCTCAAAACGCGAAGGCTAACCAGCAGGAAGAATTTGGGCCGGTAGTTCGTGCCTATTTGGGTTACTTGCGAAACGAACAAGAGGTTGTCGACGACCGCGTCAGTCGCAGGGAAGTAAGCGCCCTCTACTACCGGAGGAATTCAAACCGGATTCGAGCACTGCGACAAATGGCGGTGCGCATCGCTCGCGAGAGCGGGAATGATTACCTGCCAGAGTTAGAGGCTGTCTCGCGCCATGAAATGGGGCTGTTGTTTGAAAAACCACCGCGCCCAGAAGCGCTTCGAAGCGGAGAGGTGATACAGCACACATTCCGGTTCCTCGGGTCTGTTCGATCAGGAGAGGTGTTCTACCTTTTTGCTCGACTCGACCCATACGAACAGTCCGAGTTGATCGAGACCGAGAAGAATACTCCCAAGAAGTCTGCGGAAGCAGAGGGCGATGGTCCAAAAGCTATGAACCGTGCCAGGCGCGTAACGCCACTCTAGGTCTCTCAACTAGTTCGTAACGCATTGTTTTGATGCGCGTGTAGAGTTAAAAGTTCTGGACTGCTCACATCTCAGGTGGTAATCTTGCTGGGCTTCCAAAAAAGCACAGTTTTGTGGCAAAGTTCGGCCAAATGATCGTTGACAGTGGCTGCTTATTCGTGTAATAAAAAGTCTGCTGTTATGCGTTTACGAACGTTATTCGCGCTTCTAACGTTTGGCCCACTGCAGCTTGAGACGATAATTGCTAGGAATCAGTCGTCTCATCACAAGTTCTTAACGGTCGCGCCACGCAATCAAGATTCTTGTTTCACTATACGGGAGGAAAGTTAATGATCAGCACAACTTGGAGCCGCAAGTCCTTAGCGGTCTGTTTGTCGGTGGTAGTCCTGAGTGTCTATTCGATGGTTGCATTGGCCGCGCCTGGAGCCAAGATCGCGTCGGGAGAGCTCTCAATTTCCGGACAGGTTACTGTAAACGGCCAGAGCGTAATCTCCGGTGGCACATTGTTTTCGGACAGTGTCATTGTTACAGCAGACCACAGCAGCGCGTTCGTGAGCCTCAACAAAATGGGCCGCGTTGAATTAGCGCCAAACTCGAGCCTGACGCTGAGCTTTACCGAAAACAGCATCACAGGCATGTTGGACAAGGGCGTTGCCCATGTCTCAACTCTCGCCGGAGCCTCAGTCAACATCACCACCAAAGATGGTTCAGTGGTTGTCGACGGGAGCCAGGCAACATCGTTCACGGTGAGCACGAAACAGGGAAACACGGTCGTGTCAACTGAAGCTGGTTTTGCGGAGTTGCGCGCTGGTGGCGCCGCTAAGCAGATCGCCGCTGGCGAAAGTGCCACTGCCGGCACGCCGAATCCGGCTGCAGATGACGACGATGACCACATCAGTGGCGGCGCACTTGCAGTGCTTCTCGCTGCTGCCGGCGGTGCCATTGTCGCAGTGATCATTGCCGCAACTCGGGATAACAATCTCCAGGTTGGTGGCTCAGTGACAGTAGTCAGCCCTGCCAGATAATATCGGCAAGTCGAAAAAAATACTGTGGCCTCTTGGGCCGCAGTTGAAATCCTTAACCTTGCGGGTCACGCGACTCTTTGTCGTGCTTGACCCGCAAGGTCTTTGAATGTAAGTCAACCCCACCTTAAGCCCAGGGCTACTTTCAATGCATATTGCTGTTCTCGGTACCGGATACGTCGGTTTGGTTACGGGTGCTTGTTTTGCAGAATTCGGTGTTGACGTCACTTGCGTAGATGTTGACGCGGAAAAAGTCGAACGGCTGGCTGCTGGTTTCATGCCGATTTATGAACCCGGCCTCGAGCAGTTGGTAACTAAGAACGTACAAGCGGGACGTCTGCGATTTACTACTGA